>QCRE01000005.1 GCA_003212005.1 Prochlorococcus sp. AG-459-M13
TGGAAGACAATTCGTTGATGGAGTATCTGGAGCTAAGCCAGGTAAAAGAAGGAACTCAGATTTTCAAGGAATAACAAGTAAGAGTGTTAAAAAAGTCGGAAGATGGGTATCTGAAAAAGTCGATTTATTTTTTGATGAAGATAATGATGATTGGTATGATGATAATTTTTACGATGATAACAGCGATATTAAGGCATTTACTAGAGAATCAAATTCTTTTGAATCTGCTAAATCGAACTCAAAAAGACCTTTAGAAGCAATATCTTTAAGGCAACCAAAAAATATACAGACAACTGAGCAAAAAAAATTACCCTATGTGAAAGAGAGTAAAGAGGAAGATTGGCCAGATGAAATGGATTTTAAAGTTGAAAGATGGCAAAGAGCTTCAGAAAAAGAGAATACTACCTCAAGAGATCAATTAAACCAACAAGGTCAATCAAAATCAAGAAATCTTCCCAGATCAAGAAGAAGAAGAGTATAGTTTTGCAAATTCTTTAATTCCTGAATAACCTAATAAACTTTCTAAATGTGGATTGAAGACTTCTCTAATAATTGTTAGGGGCTTTTTGTCTCGAAAAAATCTATAATTTCTTGACCAGAATGGGCCTTTAAAACAAAATTTATCTTCTAACCAATTTGAATTAACAAGTGAAATTCGGTCAACTTCTCTAAATAATTCTGATCGGTCTTGTGTCAAATTTTTCCAAATTGGTTCTTCTTTGGCTTTTAAATTTTCATTCACTTGTTCTTCATTCCACCAGCTTTCAGCCCATGCTAGGTTTTTATCATCATTTTTAATCCATACTTGTCTTCTAATTAAAGGGCCATTTAACTGATTTAATTCTTTAGGACCTTCTTCAATGAATAAAGGATCTACTTGCATTGAAATTAATTTAATTTTAGTCTCTTGATTAGTTAAAAGCTGTAGATGTCTAGTTGGACTTCCATCCCCAAGCAGCATTAATTTCCATGGACCAGATATTTTTGGTAATGAATTTTTCACTAAAAAAGTAGAGGCTTTTTCTTCCCATAAAATTTTTGGTGAGTTAAAAAGTTTATTATTCAGTGCTTTGACGGATTTCTTTTAAGATGATAACTTTTTTTCGATAAAAATATTTGTCTTTTCTTTCTTTATTTCTCTTATTTTAAGCCAAACAAGTAATGCAGTTAAATCAGCTTTGCTTACTCCAGGAATTTTTGAAGCATCACCAAAATTTTTTGGCTTTATCTTATTCAAATTTTCTCTAGCCTCTAAAGATAATGTATCTATCTTTTCATAATTTATTTCTTGAGGAAGCGATTTACAGCTTTGACGATTTATTTGTTCAATGTTGTTTTTTTGTCTTTTAAGGTAACCCTCGTATTTAATATCTATTTCAACACCTTCCTGTATTGAAGAACCTAGATTTTTTCCAGTCAAATTATATTTAATTAAATCTGTATAATGAAAAGTTGGTCTTTTTAAGAGTTCTTTCAAAGTTGTTGAGCCTTTAATTTTTGATCCCGTGTCTAATTCAATTTTTTTTGATATTTCATCGGTATTTTTTAAACGGGTGTTATTTAATCTTAATTTCTCTTCCTCCAGGAGTTTCATTTTTTCTTGGTAAGCGGACCATCTTGTCTCATCAATTAGACCTATTTTATAACCTAATGGGGTTAATCTCCTATCTGCGTTATCTCCTCTAAGAGTTAACCTATATTCACTTCTACTAGTGAGAACTCTGTATGGTTCTTTGAGATCTTTGGTAATTAAATCATTGATCATTGTTCCTATATAGCTGCTTTCTCTCGTGAAAATGATTGGGTCTTTTTTGTTTATTTTTCTTGTTGCATTGACTCCTGCAACTAATCCTTGTGCTGCTGCTTCTTCATAACCAGTGGTTCCATTAATTTGTCCAGCGCTAAATAAATATTCAATTTCTTTCATTTCGAGCGATGTTTGGAGCTGTGTTGCAGGTATATAGTCATACTCGACAGCATATGCTGGTCGCAACATTTTACATTCACTCAATCCAGGTAAGGTTCTTAAAAGTTCTAATTGAATATTTTCGGGTAAACCTGTAGAAAATCCTTGCACATATATTTCAGGGGTATTAATTCCTTCTGGTTCTAAGAAAATTTGATGTGATTCTTTATCTGCAAATTTAACTATTTTATCTTCAATCGATGGACAATATCTTGGTCCTTTACTATCAATAAAACCACCGTAAATGGGAGTTAAATGTAAATTGTCTCGAATGAGTTGATGTGTTTTAGAAGTTGTTCTTGTGATATGACAACTAACTTGGGGCATTTTATTTTTAATATCTGGATCAAACGAAAAATATTTATCAGCTGCAGTACTGGGTTGAATATCTAATTCATCAAAAATGATACTCTTTTTGTCAACTCTTGCTGGAGTTCCTGTTTTTAAACGTTCTGTTTTTATACCAATTTCGTGCAAGTTTTGAGTAAGACCTTGTGCTGCTTGTTCGCCTGATCTACCAGCTGACATTGATTTATTGCCTATCCATATTTTGCCTTCTAAAAAAGTGCCGGCTGTGATGATAACTGATTTCGCTGAATAATAACTACCAAAGAATGTTTTAACACCCTTTATTCTTTTTTTTACGATTTTTTTTGAGTTCAATCCAATTTCTTCAGTTTTTGAAATATCTAGTTCAGTAATCATTGCTTCTTTCAAAGATAAATTATCTGTATTTTGTAGTATTTCGATCATCTTTTTTGAGTATTCTCTTTTATCTGTCTGAGCTCTTAACGCCCATACAGCTGGTCCTCTACTTGCATTTAATATTCTTTTTTGTATAGCTGTCTCATCAGCTAATTTACCAATAATTCCACCTAATGCATCAACTTCATGCACTAACTGACTTTTTGCTGGCCCGCCAACTGCAGGATTACACGGTTGCCAGGCAATCCTATCTAAATTGATTGTAAATAAGGCTGTAGAAAATCCTAATTTTGCTGTTGTTACAGCTGCTTCGCATCCTGCATGTCCTCCTCCAATAACGATGATGTCAAAAGATTCATTTGTTGAGTGATGATCTTGCATTTTAGGATTGATTTAATTAGCTAAATTCCTAAATCTTGTAAATTGAGGTTCAAATAATAATTTAACAGTTCCTACGGGCCCATTTCTATGTTTAGTGACAATGATTTCTGTAATTCCTCTATCTTCAGTTTCTGGATTATAGTATTCATCTCTATAAATCATTAATACTAAATCTGCATCTTGTTCAATAGATCCTGATTCTCTTAGATCGCTTAACATTGGTCTTTTATTTGTTCTAGACTCTACTCCTCTACTAAGCTGAGATAAAGCTACTACTGGCACTTTTAATTCTCTAGCCATGCTTTTAAGACCTCTTGTTATTCGTGATAACTCTTGAACTCTATTATCAGGTGTAGAACCTTCCATTAGCTGTAAGTAGTCTATAACTATTAAGCCAAGTTCTTTTTTTTGCTCTGCTATTAATCTTCTGCATAAGGACCTCATCTCTAAAACACTTAAATTAGGTTTATCATCAATAAAAATTGGAAGTTGACCTAATGCGTTAATTCCTTCTCCAAGTAAAGGCCATTCATCTTGTTGTAGTCTTCCTGCTCTTAATCTTCCGCTTTCTATACCAACTTCCATAGATAGTAATCTATAGGTAAGTTGTTCCTTGCTCATCTCTAAGCTGAAAACACAAACAGGAAGATCTTGAGATTGAGCTACATTCTTTGCAAGGTTTAAAACCATTGAAGTTTTCCCCATTGAGGGTCTACCTGCGACAATTATTAAATCACTCCTTTGAAAGCCTTGAGTCATCGCATCCAGATCATAAAAATTTACTGGAATACCAGCAACAGATGTTCCTAGTGACCTAGACTCTATTTCATTAAAAGTACTTGTAAGAATTTCTGCAGCTTGGGTAAGACCTTTTGTTGGTTTTTCTTGACTTATTTCAAAAATTTTCTGTTCTGCTTTATCTAATACTTCATTAGTTTCTTGTGTTTGATCAAATCCTAGTTGAACAACCTCATTACCAGAGCGGATTAGTTGTCTTCTCATATATTTATCACTTATTAAATTAGCAACTTGTTCTATAGATGCTGTTGAAGAAACATTTTCTACTAGTTCTACTAATTTAGAATTGCCACCAATTTTTTCAAGTGATCCATTGTCAGCAAGCCAAGCGCTCATTGAAGTTAGATCTGTTGGCTTCCCTTGAGTGTGTAACATTAAAGCTGTTTTATAAATCTCTTGATGAGCATTTATATAAAAAGCTTCGGGCTTAATCAAATCTGCAATTCTTCCTATTGCATCTGGATCAAGTAGAATACCGCCTAAAACAGCCTCCTCTGCTTGAATATTTTGAGGGGGGACTAACCCACTATTGTCATTATTAAAATCTTTTTTAAAGTTTTTATTTGACCCATTATTTGGAAAAGGAACCGAAACCATTTGTTTGAGGACTTAGATATATACTCTGACTACTTTTAGAAATAATGCAACAAAGTTATTAACTTATTACTTCAATGTTAACTTCTGCACTTACTTCATTGTGCAGTTTTACCTTAGCAATAAAAGAACCCAAATTATGAATATCTGGAACCGTTATATTTCTTCTATCAATATCTTTTTTCGTAGCGATCGCAATAGCTTCAGCAACATCACCATTTGTAACAGTTCCAAAAAGGACGCCATCTTCACCTACTTGTTTCTTAATTGTAAATCTACCAATAGTTGCTAATGCAGTTTTAAAGTCAATTGCTTCTTGCTTAACTTTTTCAGCAGCAATTTTTTCTTTAGCTCTTTTTCGTTCAATTTGTTTCAGAATTGAAGGTGTTACATTAGCTGCCTTACCAAGTGGTAGTAAAAAATTTCTTGCATAACCAGGTGCTACCTCTACTACATCACCATCTCTTCCTAAAGTAGAAATGGATTCAGTTAAAACAACTTTTACTCTTTTAGCCATGAAAAATTTATTTATCTATTTAATAATAAGACCTAGAGGGTAATTTTACTTTTTTTGCAAATCCCAATTTGGCAAGAATCTTAATATGCTCCCAAGTTAGATCAATTTGACCTTTAAATAATCCTTGTCTAGCTGAATTTGGGAAAGCATGATGATTATTATGCCAACCCTCCCCAAATGTTAGAGCTGCGACCCAAGCATTATTTTTTGATGAGTCACCACTATCGAAAGGAGCTTCCCCCCAACAATGAGTTGCTGAGTTTACTAACCAAGTTATGTGGTAAACGACTACAAGTCTTAAAGGTATTCCCCAAAGAACAAGGGCCCATCCACCAACACCTAATTTTTGGCCTATTGCGTAAAGACATAAACCAATAGGAATCTGTAAAAAGAGAAAATATTTATTGAGGAATCTATAGTAAGGATCTTTAATTAAATCTGCACTTAGCTTAGGAACTGCTTTTAATGCTTCAACATCTTTAAACATCCAACCCATATGACTCCACCAAAATCCTTTCTTACTATTGTGATGATCAACTTCTGTATCTGAAAAAGAGTGATGATGCCTATGCAAACCAACCCAATCTATTGGCCCATGCTGGCAACTTATAGCTCCGCAAGTGGCAAAAAATCTTTCAAGCCATCTTGGAACTGCAAATGATCTATGTGATAGTAATCTATGATAACCAAGAGTTACTCCAAGGCAAGCTGTTAACCAGTAAAAAAATAATAATGATATAACTGCTGGAACACTCCAAAATTGTGGTTGTATAGCTATTAAAGAAAGAAAATGTATAACAATCATAAAAAATATTGTTCCCCATGTTTTGTGTAATCTAGGGGGATATTTTTTTGAGTGACTAGATGGTTCCAATAATTTATCTGAAAGTTCTATTACCTTTTCTGCAGGGACGGGTTTTTTTAATTTGGCTGTTTCTTGGAAGATAAGTGAATTCATAATATAGGGAATACTATTTTCAAAAAGACCGATATGTAATATTATCATACTATACTATTGATTATATTAATTATCCGTGAGCCTAGGATATCGCGATAAACTATTAAAAGGTCGAAGAGCAATGGCTCATTTGATTCATCTTTGGCATGAGCGGAATGCATGGTCTCATAGGGTCTTGCCATTACTTTCAGAAATACTTGATTTAGGTAGAGTACATAATTCTCAAATTTCAAATCTAAGGAATGGAAAGTTGTCTTCTCCAGGGCCTGAAGTATTTCTTGCATTAGCACAGATTAATACGATTCTTGATCAAGGAGTAGAATCAATAAGGGATCAATTGGAGAAAAAGTATCCTGAATTATGGAGGACATTGCAAGATTCTGCGCTTCCATTAAAAAATGATTCTGGTAAGCCATTGTCAGCAGGGGAATTATTTGAAATTTTTGCTGGATTGAAACCCCTTCCATCTTCTTTTGATTGGTATATAAAGGACGAAGAAGCTACTGCGTTAAGTGATGCTCTCTCAGATCATTTCTGTCAAAATAAGCCTTGGAGATCATGTAAAATTCAAGTAATGGAGGCTTATACTGTAAATAAATCTAATCGTAGAGAACGCTTTGCAGAGGTAATAGCGGGAATTAGAGACTACACAGCAGAAGAATTAGATGGGGAACTACTTGATTTATATGAGGCTTCAAAAAAACTATCTTATTTTGATGGTAGAGGACCTAATGACTTTCTCGCAGAATTAAGAAATTTAGCTACTGAAAAATAACATGAGTTTTCACGACAATGATAATGAATAATAACTTCAAATTGGCTGAAAATGCAGTGCTTTCTGTTGAGGATAGTTTAAGTAGTGTTTTTAAAGAGAGGTCTAATCAGGTTTATCACAAGTTAGATAATATTTTGAAAATTTTTAATGAAGAAAAAGTTTCCACTTGTCATTTCAATCAATCTTCTGGTATTGGTCATGATGATATATCTAGAGAAAAAATTGATGAGGTTTTTGCGAGATTATTTCTTGCTGAAAAGGCTGCTGTGCGAATGCAATTTGTGAGCGGCACACATGCAATAAGTTCCGTTTTATTCGGCATTCTTAGGCCTGGAGAAATGATGTTGTCAATAACAGGACAACCCTATGACACCTTAGAAGAAGTGATAGGAATAAGGGGAGGAGGTAAAGGTTCACTTAAAGATTTTGGAATTAAATACAGGCAAATAAATATTTGCGAATTAGTTGATTCTTTTGAAGAAAAAATTGTAAATGTCTTTAAAGAAAATTCATTTAAACTAGTATTTATACAAAAAAGTTGTGGATATAGTTGGAGAAAATCTCTTACAAATGATCAAATCGAAAAGATCTGTAGTCTGATTCATAATGTAAATCCTAACTGCATATGTTTTGTTGATAATTGTTATGGGGAGCTTGTTGAAGATAGTGAACCAATCTCTAAAGGGGCAAATATAATTGCTGGATCATTGATTAAAAATTTGGGAGGAACAATAGTCCCAACTGGTGGATACATCGCGGGTGATGAAGAGTTAGTTGAGATGGCATGTTCAAGATTAACTTCACCAGGAATTGGTTCATCTGCGGGAATAAATTTTGGATTAGGGAGATTAATTTTGCAAGGTTTGTTTTTAGCGCCACAAATTGTGCAAGAATCACTTAAGGGTGCTGACATGGTTTCTGCAGTTTTTAAAAATTTGGGATTTAAAGTATTACCAGAGCCTGCAACTTATAGATCTGATCTTATTCAGTCAGTAAGACTAAATAATCCTTATTTGGTCCAAAAAGTATGTCAGTCGTTTCAAAAATCTTCACCGGTAGATTCTTTTTTGAACGTTGTTCCATCACCTATGAATGGATATGATTCAAAATTATTAATGTCCGGAGGCACATTTATTGAAGGTAGTACGAGTGAATTTTCAGCTGATGCACCTTTGAGAGAACCTTATAATATTTTTGTTCAAGGTGGTTCTCACATAGCTCACATCAAAATTGCATTAATTCAACTATTATCTGAATTATTAGAGGAAAATTTAATTACAAAAGATTCTCTAGTTTCTTTCTCGTCTTAATCATGTCTTACCAGTTTCCGGATAACCTTAATTATGCTGATACTCATGAATATGTATTGGAAGAAAACGGATTTTTAAAAATTGGAGTTAGTGAATTTGCTATTGATCAATTAGGAGATATTGTTTTTGTTGAATTAGCTGATCAAGGGTCGACTTTAGATAAAGGTAAGACTTTTGGAACAATAGAATCTGTTAAGGCTGTTGAGGAGGTGTATTTGCCTTTTTCAGGAGAAATAGTATCTGTAAACAATAGTGTTGTTGATAATCCAGAGCTTTTACAAAATGATCCGATTGGAGAAGGTTGGTTAGTCATTTTGAAACCAGCATCAAAAGTTTCAATTAGTGATTTGATGACTTCTGAGGAATATAAATCAAAGGTTGTACCAAATTAAGGCAAATATTTAAAAAAGAGCTATTTTAAAGAAAAATATTTTAATATGAAAGCAAAAATCGGGACCGAATTGTTTATAGATAGGCATCTGGGGTTAGGAGATATTGATGAGGCAATTATGCTTAATAAGCTTGGTTTTAAAAATATCGATCAATTTATAAATCAAGTAATTCCTGAAGATATTCATCTATCAGAGAAGCATTCTGAAATATTGCCTCAAGGTTGTTCGGAAATTGAAGCTTTAAATGAATTAGAAGAGATTTCGAAGAAAAACACTAAAATGAGATCTCTAATAGGGCTTGGCTATTATGATAATCATATGCCTAAAGTTATCCAGAGGCATGTTCTTGAAAATCCTAGGTGGTATACATCATACACTCCATACCAAGCAGAAATTGCACAAGGAAGATTAGAAGCTCTATTTAATTTTCAGACTATCATTTGTGAACTTACAGGATTCTCTGTCGCCAATGCATCTTTGTTAGATGAGGGCACTGCTGCTGCAGAAGCTATGGCCATGAGTTTTGCCGCAAGAAAAAATAAATCTTCAAAAGTTTTCCTAGTTGAATCAAATGTTTATGATCACACTTTTAATGTACTTTTAACCAGAGCAAAGCCTTTGGGAATATCCTTAAAAAGGTTTAACCAAAGCAATTTTTCTAATCATGATGATGTTTTTGGAATATTGTTGCAATTACCAGGTAAAAATGGCGAATTATTTGATCCAACATTCTTAATATCCCAAGCACATAGATCAGAAATTATTGTAAGCGCATGTATTGATCCACTGGCGCAAGTTTTAATTAAACCAATATCTGAATTTGGTTTGGATGTTGCAGTGGGTAGTATGCAAAGATTCGGCGTCCCAATGGGTTTTGGTGGACCGCATGCCGCTTTTTTTGCATGTAGCGAAAAATATAAAAGGCTGATACCTGGAAGAATTGTTGGGCAAACTTTCTCTAAAAATGGAGAAAAGTCTTTAAGACTAGCATTACAAACAAGAGAGCAACATATTAGAAGGGAGAAGGCTACTAGTAATATTTGTACTGCGCAATCTTTGTTAGCCATAATTTCTTCTTTTTATGCTATTTATCATGGATCCGCTGGTTTAACTCAAATTGCTAAAAGATTAGTAGAGTTGAGAATAAATTTAGAATCATGTTTGGCTGATTTAGGGTTTGATATTCCTGACGGGATTAGATTTGATAGTGTTGATATTTATTCTGAGCATTCTAAAAAGATTCATAATGAAGCTTTGAAAAATGGTTATAACCTAAGAATTTTGCCTTTGGGATCAAATATTGAAGAATCAACTGGCTTCGGGATATCTCTAGATGAACTTAGTAACGAAAAAGAAATCAAAAATCTTTTAACTTTCATAGCAAATCTGATAGGGAAAAAACAAAATTTAGAGCATATAACATTTGACAAAGGATTTAATCTTGAAAATATAGGTTTGCGATCCAGTGAATGGATGCAGCAAGATATTTTTACAAATTATCAAAGTGAAACTGAATTAATGAGATACATATTTAGACTTGCCGAAAAAGATTTTTCTTTGGTTGATGGAATGATCCCATTAGGAAGTTGTACCATGAAGTTAAATTCTGCAGCAGAGTTAAATCCTGTCTCTTGGGCCAATTTATCTTCAATTCATCCTTTTTCTCCATCAAATCAAACTCAGGGCTATTCAAAAATAATATCTGATCTTGAAAAATGGATAAGTGATATTGTTGGTTTAAAATCAGTTTCTTTTCAACCAAACGCAGGTTCTCAAGGGGAGTTTGCTGGTTTATTGGCAATAAATTCATATTTTGCATCAAAAGGAGAACTTTCAAGAAAAAAATGTTTAATTCCTAAAAGCGCGCATGGGACAAATCCTGCTAGCGCAGTTATGGCAGGTTTTGATGTTTTAACTGTTGAATGTGACGAAGAAGGAAATATTGATTTTCAAGATTTGTCCATCAAGGTGAAGAAATTTGATAACCAAATTGGTGCCCTCATGTTGACTTACCCCTCTACTCACGGAGTTTTTGAATTACAAATCCGAAAGATATGTGATTTAATTCATTCTGTTGGCGGATTTGTTTATTTAGATGGAGCAAATCTGAATGCTCAGGTTGGATTATGCAAACCGGGGAACTATGGTGTGGATGTTTGTCATTTGAATTTACATAAGACATTCTGTATTCCACATGGAGGGGGTGGTCCTGGAGTAGGTCCAGTTGCTGCATCAGAAACTTTAAGCCCATTTCTTCCTATCCATTCATTAAAGGATAATGATATTTCCTGCAGTTCAAATTATGTATCTTCTGCCAAGTATGGGAGTGCAAGTATTCTTCCAATAAGTTGGATGTACATAAAAATGGCTGGTTTTAGTGGTTTAAGGAAAGCAACTGCTCATGCAATTTTATCGGCAAATTATATTGCGCATTCTTTAAAGCATAAATTTAAGATTCTTTATAAAGGAAAAAATAATTTTGTAGCACATGAATGTATTTTAGATTTTAGAGATTTAAAATCTAAAACTGGTTTGGGTGTAAATGATTTAGCTAAACGATTAATAGATTATAGTTTTCATGCGCCAACTATTAGTTGGCCTGTTCCAGAGACCATCATGATAGAGCCTACTGAAAGTGAAAGTTTGGCAGAATTGGACAGATTTTGTGAGGCTATGCTACTGATAGGTGAAGAAATTAGTGAAATAGAAAATAATACTGAATTAATTAACAATAATGTAATACGTAATGCTCCTCATACGCTTAAAGAGTTGATTGCTGATAATTGGAATTATCCTTATTCAAAGGAAAAAGCTTCTTTTCCTTATAAAACTCAAACTGCTATTAAGTTTTGGTCTTCAGTTTCTAGAATTAATAATGCATATGGCGATCGTAATTTAATTTGTTCTTGCAATGTAAATCAAGCAGAAACTTTAGAAGAAAAAAAATGTGCTTAAGGGACTAGCGTCCTTATGTTTACTTAGTTATTATCAATGTGACTAAAAATTTAATATTTTCTTATAGAAAAATTTTAAATTTTTTTATTAAAATAAACGAGCATCAAATTTTTTGGGGTATTTGAAGCTATGACTAAAGATCTTAAATCTGGTAAAGTTAAACACTTGCCAATCAAAAACATTGATTTACCAAATTTTGTAAGTAATTTTTCTGGAGACAACTCAAAAATATGTTCTATTGATGGAACAAATGTAATAAGAGTCCCTTTTGGAAGAAAATTTTCAAAGAAAAAAAGACCTGAAAAGAATCAAAATATCGCTACTCTTATCCTTCCTTTAAGTTCTTATAGTAGTCCTACTCCTCCACATGTAGCATAATTTAAGTTAAGGTTTCTTTGTCTCTTTGAGTGTATCTAAATAATAATTTTGTAATTGCAACGTTGCTTGATTCCAGTCCCATTTTTCTGCTTCATTTCTTGCCTCTTTTCTCATAAATTCTCTTTTATCTTCATTTTCTAGGATTTTTTTTGTCGCTTGAATTAAGCTTTGTTCTCCATTATCTATTTCATCAGGATCATACAAACAACCATTTATACCATTACTTATTATGTCTGGTATTCCTCCCTTGTTTGCCCCTATAACTGGACATCCTGCTGCCATTGCTTCTAATAAAACTAATCCAAGAGTTTCTGTACTTGAGGGAAATAAAAATATATCTCCAGATGCATAGGCGCTGGCAAGTTCGTCGCCTGATAAATATCCTATGAAATTAGTCTTTGTATTGGCGAAGATTTTTTCTAGTTGGTTTCTATATGGTCCGTCGCCTACAAGTGCTAGGCATGTATTAGGAATGCTTTCTAAGACTGGCTTTATTCTCTCAATTTGCTTTTCTGCTGACAATCTTCCTACATAAATTAATAGGTAATCAGCATCCTGATATTTTCCAAATAATTTTTCCCTCATTTTCCCGCTTCTCAAATCAGGTCGGAAGCTGTAAGTATCTACACCTCTTTGCCATAGAGCAGTCCTTTGAATACCTTTATCTTTTAATTCATTGACCATTGCGGAGGAAGTACATAAATTTAACAAGGCTTGATTGTGAGCTGCCTTGAGTAACTCCCATAAAAGTGGCTCTAACATACCCATACCGTAGTGTTCAAGATATTTAGGAAGATGAGTATGGTAGCTTGCAATTAAGGGAATATTATTAGTTTTTGCCAACCATATGCCACCTAACCCAAGAACAGCTGGATTAACAACATGTATTAAATCTGGTTTGAATTTTTCTAATTTATCTGAAACAGCAGGACCTGGTAAACCAAGCTTCAACTCTGGGTATAAGGGTAGTGGCATTGCAGCAACTCC
This sequence comes from Prochlorococcus sp. AG-459-M13, assembly GCA_003212005.1. Taxonomy (GTDB): domain Bacteria; phylum Cyanobacteriota; class Cyanobacteriia; order PCC-6307; family Cyanobiaceae; genus Prochlorococcus_A. Next base: position 12,717 of record QCRE01000005.1, read on the forward strand.
AACTACAGTTGCTCCCATATATGATTCTGGACACCCTTCAGGACAAAAAACTATAACTTCATCACCATTTTTTATTAAAAATTCAATAGTTTTAGTCAATCTTGTTACTATGCCGTCAACTTTAGGTAAAAAAGTTTCAGTAAACAATGCAATTTTCACTTTCTTAAGTTAATTTTTTTAGGAATTTCAATTAGTCTTTATAGCCTCAGCTTGTTTTTTGGTCCAGGATGAAACACAAGGTATGCGTTTTAAATCACATCTCTTAGAGTATTTTTTAGCAACTTCAACAACTTCCTCTAATAAGCCATTATCAAGAGTTGTTGGGTTTAAACCTAATTCTATAAAGCATTTATTATCAACAATTAAATCATTTTCAACTGCTTCGTTTCTTGGATTTGGTAAATAATTGATATCAGCTCCTGTTAGAGATGCAACTTTTTTTGCTAGTTCTCCGACTTGATGACTTTCAGTCATTTGATTAAAGATTTTGACTCTCTCTCCAGGTTCTGGAGGATTTTCAAGAGCAAGTTGTACACACTTTACAGAGTCTTTTATATGTATAAATGCTCTTGTTTGACCTCCTGTCCCATGAACACTTAATGGATATCCTATGGCAGCTTGCATTAGAAATCTGTTGAGAACAGTTCCATAATCCCCGTCATAGTCAAATCTGTTTGTTAATCTAGGATCTTTCAATGTTGCTTCTGTATTTGTTCCCCAAACAATCCCTTGATGTAGATCAGTAATTCTTACAAGATCATTTTTGTTATAATAAAGAAATAGCAATTGATCTAAAGTTTTGGTCATATGGTAAACACTTCCTGGACTAGCAGGATGTAATATTTCTTCTTCAAAACGGCTTCCATCAGGTTGTGGAACTTCAACTTTTAAATAACCTTCTGGAATTGTTGCACCTCTATGGGATCCATATCCGTATACTCCCATAGTTCCTAAATGAACGACATGAATATCTAAATTACTTTCTACGATTGCTGCAAGAAGGTTGTGTGTGCCATTAACATTATTATCTACTGTATATCTTTTGGTAAAACTAGATTTCATCGAGTAAGGTGCTGCTCTTTGTTCTGCGAAATGGATAACTGAATCTGGTTTTTCTTCAATAAGCAAATTAAGTAATTTTTGATATTGTTTAGAGATATCCATGTTAAGGAATCTCATAGGTTTACCTCCTATTTCTTCCCATGCAGAAAGTCTTTCATTTATTGAAGAAATTGGGGTCAATGATTCTACTTCAAGATCAATATCAATTTTCCTGCGACTTAGATTGTCAACTATAATTACTTCGTGATTTTTTTCCGCTAAATTCACCGCACAAGGCCAACCGCAAAAACCATCTCCGCCAAGAACAATTACTTTCACTCAAAACTCCAGAATTGAAAATGTCTTTTTATATTTACCAAATTACTACAGAGTGCTTCCAAAATGCGAAAAAATTTTGTAAATAGTTTCAAATCTTTTCGCTTGAATAAATAAATTCTTTGCCACTCTACTTTTTTTGATAGTTAAATTTTTTTCCAAGGAGATAATATCACGTTACGGATATGTGATTTGTTGGTGAACTAGGGCTGGCTAATTTCTGTTTTTCAATTCTTCCTGCTAGAAAGGCTTCTCTTCCAGCTTTTACTCCATAATTCATAGCTCTAGCCATCTTGAATGGATTTTTAGCTAAAGCTATTGCACTATTAATCAAAACTCCGTCTGCTCCAAGTTCCATAGCTTGAGAAGCTTCACTTGGAACTCCTAAACCAGCATCAATGATTACTGGGACATTAGAATTTTCAATAATAATTGATATATTCGAGGCATTTAAAAGTCCTTGACCCGAGCCAATAGGTGATCCTAATGGCATTACAGTTGAACAACCAACTTCTTCTAACCTTTTAGCTAATATTGGATCTGCATTGATATAAGGAAGAACAATAAAATTCTTTTTTATCAAAATCTCAGCTGCCTTAAGAGTTTCAATAGGATCAGGTAATAAATATTTTTTATCAGGAATCACTTCTAATTTGACAAAATTATTTTCTTCTTGACCTGATAATTTGGCTAGTTCCCTTCCTAAAATTGCTATTCTTACTGCTTCATCTGAATTGGTGCAACCTGCAGTATTAGGGAGCATCCAAAATTTTTTCCAGTCAATTTTTTCTAGCAAATTTTCGCCATTTTTATTATTTTTAACTCTTCTAACTGCAACGGTTACTATTTCAGATTCACTTTTTGATAAACTTTCCACCATTATGTCTGAAGAAGAATATTTTCCTGTACCAACCATTAATCTACTGGAAAATTTTTTACTCCCAATTTCTAACGATGAATCCTCTTTCATTTTAAAATCCTTTGTCATTAATTCCTTTATAAGGTGAGTAATTATTTCTTTTTTCAAGTTCTTTACTTTTTTTGATCGCTGTTTTGTTATTTGGATCTATTTTTAAAACCTTTTTGTATGTTTCATAAGCTAAATCATATTCCAGTAAACGTTGTTGCGCTGATCCAAGGTTATTTAACGCGATTGTATATTCAGGAAGACTTTTAATAGCTAAGTTATAGTGCTTTATTGCTTTTTTAAATTCATTTTGTGCAGCATAAGAAAACCCAAGGGCATTTTCAATTATAGCTTTTGCCTCATTAGGTTCATTCTCATAATATTCTACAGCTTTTAGAAAAGTCTTAGTGGCTTCTTTATATAACCTTTTCTTTATTTGTATAGAGCCAAATTCATAAAATTCAGAAGATTTACTTAATGAATCTAATCCTTTTTGCTCAAATTTAACTAAATTCATTTCTTCTTTTCTTGTTTTAAGAAATTGTCTGAAAACAAAAAAAGATATTATTACAAGAACTACAAAAAGGATTATCAAATAGGATTGAAAGGAAGATATTTCCATTACGTATGATATATATTTTTCAAAATTTTATTAGAGAAATTTATTTACTTACAGTAGTTACTATTTTTTCAAAACATTTTGGGTCGCTCAAAGCTAATTGAGCAAGCATTTTTCTATTAATAATTATTTCGGATGACTTTAGTCCATTAATTAATTTGCTGTAATTTGTACCATTAATTCTTGCAGAAGCATTAATTCTAGATATCCAAAGTCTTCTAAAATCTCTTTTTCTTCTTCTTCTATCTCTATAAGCATTGCAAAGAGCTTTCATAACTCTTTGGTTAGCAGTTCTAAAGAGATTTTTATTACCTCCTCTAAAACCTTTAGCAAGGTTAAGGATCTTGTTTCTTCTTTTTCTGGCTATGTTGCCTCTCTTAACGCGTGCCATAAATCTATTTTGTAAGTAACGTGAGTGTTTTTAAGCGTAGGGAACCATTAATTTTACATTATCAGCATCTTTTTCATCAACAACAGCTTTAGTAGAGAGATGTCTCTTCAATTTCGAGCTTTTGTGATCTAACAAATGATTATGGAAAGCTCTTCTTCTCATGAATTTACCCGTAGCAGTAGCTTTAAACCTTTTTGCTGCTGACTTACGAGTTTTAAGTTTAGACATTTAACTTGATAATGTTTAATCTAGATAATCTAAACCTTTATCTGCATTGGTGCAAATTAAAATTTTAAATAAATTAGGAAATTTGAAATTTATGGCTCGAAGATTTAACTTTTTGTGTCTTATTTATGGATGTTGTTTATTTAATTTAAGTACACCAATAATTACATTAAAGGGCTTTTCAGAAGAATCTAAAAAAATAAATATTACTCAAGAATTAAAAAAAGGTAATTTTTTAATAGGATTAAAACAATATTTAGGTGCCAATGGTGAAAGGGCAACAGGAAAACAAAATATTACATTTAAAACAACTAACGCTTTTATAAACCTTGAATCTTTTGACGGTATCAAGTACAAATCAAAAAAAATAAATATTGTTTTTAAGAAAACCCCTTTGGAAATTCCTTTAATAATTGAGAGATTTGTATTTGGTCCATTTGCAAGCTACGAATCTGCACAAAGACAAGCTAAAAAATTAAAAGCAAAAGGATATAAAGCTCTTGTAGCATATCCAAAAAATTGGGAGGTTTGGATTCCAGCTGGCAAAAATCTTCCTGATAAAAAATTAAATTATAAATTTTTTAAAAAATCTTATACTTCAAAAATCATCCCTTTTCTTGTTAGTGAATACTCGTACCAAAAACTTCAAGGCCCGATACAAATATCATCATTGGAAGAGATAAAGATTGATGATATTAATTTTGGCAAAAAATTTTATTTAGCTAATGACTCGTATGGAACTTGGACTTTAATTCAGAAAATTAAATTTGATGATTATCTTAAAGGTGTTTTACCATATGAGATAGGCGCTAATTCTCCCTTAGAGGCTTTAAAAGCACAAGCAGTAATTGCCAGAACTTGGGCACTATATAATGCTAAAAGATTTAATGTTGATAATTATCATTTATGTGTTACTACACAATGTCAGGTTTATAAACCTCCTCAGATTGAATATAAAAATGTAAATAAAGCTATAAAAGATACTTCAAATTTAATAATTAATTATAAAGGTAAACCTATTAATTCTTTTTATCACGGCTCTAATGGAGGTTTATCAGCTAGTGCAAGTGAGTCTTGGGAAATAGATGATTATCCGTATTTTAATGCAATGCTTGATGGTCAAGATTCTTTAAAACAATTTTTCAAAATTCCAATAACAGATACTGATCAATTAAATAAATTCTTTGAGATACCTGATAAAAATTTTTTTGGAAATAAGCATTCCCTCTTTCGCTGGAATAAAAAACTTTCTAATGAGATAATCATAAATAGTTTTATTAAAAGCCAATTGATTGAAGATAAATCAGATTTAATTAATATAAAAATTCTTGATCGCGGTTATAGTGGAAGGGTAACAAAATTAGAATTCAAGTTTAAAAATTTAAAGAAACCAATAATTCTTGTAAAAGATGATATTCGACGAATACTCAGTTTTTTACCTAGCAATTTATTTACTATTAATAAATTAAATGATAAATTTTGGATTTTTAAAGGAGGAGGTTTCGGCCATGGTGTAGGTTTATCTCAATCAGGAGCAATTGAAATGGCAGAATCGGGTTTTACTTATGAACAAATATTGAATCATTATTATCAAGGAACAAAAATAAAAAAAATTGAGATATTGTCTCATTAAATTAAATAAAAAAAAATTCAAGTTTGTATCTTATGACTAACGGTTTTTATAAAAATCGAAGATTAAAAACATTTTTATTTTTTGCTGTTTGTTTATTTGTAAGTTCTATTCCACATTTGATTCATCTCAAAAATTTCTTTTTAATTTCAGTTTTGATTTCCATTTTAATATCTTGTTATGGATTAAATATAATTTCTAAAAATACAAAAAGAGCTTTTAGCGCAACTACAAATAAAACAATTGTTGAAGAAGAATTACCCGTGCTGGATATTTTAGTAGCTGCACGAGATGAAGAGAATGTTATTGAAAGATTAGTTGATAGATTATTTAATTTGGATTATCCAAGTAACAAATTAAATATTTATATTATCGATGATGGAAGCGTTGATAAAACGCCTTTAATTTTAGAAAAGTTGTCGAGAGATTTTGAGAAACTAAAAATAATAAGTAGGTCTTCAAATGCGGGAGGTGGTAAATCTGGTGCATTAAATTATGCCTTAAAATTTACTCATGGAGAATGGGTACTTATCTTAGATGCTGATGCTCAATTAAAAAAAGATACGTTACACAGATTATTTGACTTTGTTAATGAGGGAGATTGGTCAGCAGTTCAATTAAGAAAATCAGTTATAAATATTAACCAGAATTTTTTAACAACTTGTCAGTCAATGGAAATGGCAATGGATGCAATCTTTCAATACGGAAGATTATATGTTGCCGGAGTTTCTGAATTGAGAGGTAATGGTCAATTAATAAATAAAGAAGTCTTACTAAAATGTGGTTCTTTTAATGAAGATACTGTAACTGATGATTTGGATTTAAGCCTTAGGTTATTACTATCTAAATCAAAAATTGGAATTCTATGGGATCCTCCTGTAATGGAAGAGGCAGTTGAAAATTTATCGGCTTTATTTTCACAAAGACAAAGATGGGCTGAAGGGGGGCTCCAAAGATTTTTTGATTATGGTGATCAACTATTTTCAAAGAAAATAGACTTTATTCAAAAATTTGATGTAACTTATTTTTTCATCCTGCAATATGCATTGCCTATTATTTCAATGATTGATTTGATATTGAGTATTGCTTTTTTTGAATCACCTTGTTATTGGCCAATTTCTATAACAGCATTTACCTTGTCAGGCATTGCAGTTTGGTATGGGTCTTCATGTAAGAGCGAAGGTCCAGTTTTAAAAAAACTCAATTTGATAATGATGTTAGTTTCTCTCTTATATTTATCACATTGGTTTTTAGTAATACCTTGGGTAACTATAAAAATGTCTATTTTTCCTAAAAAAATTCTTTGGAAAAAAACACTACATACAGGGGTTTAATTTATTCTTCTAAGTCAATAATTTCGCCATTAAAAAAATTTGCTAAATTTCTGGAACTATTATCATGGGATTCTTTGTTAGGCTTTTCAGAAGAAATTTTTGATTTTTGAACATTATTAATTTGACTTAATTTATTTTGGTTCTGAAAATCAACTCCTTCTTTTTGTAATATTGCTGAGTTAGTAATATGATTTTTTTTGTTAGAAAAATTAAGTTTTATTTGATTACCAAAAACTTTTTTGACAGCATTTTCAATTATAACTTTTCTACTTTTGATCATATTTTCCCAGTTTGGAGATAATGCTATTACAACTTCATTTGAGTTAATACTTTCTAGTTTTGCTTGCTGAGACAGTAACATTTTTGTTGATGGCAATTCTAATTTAGAGAGAATTAGCTCCCATTTTTCTCTTAAATCTTCTTCTTGATAAGTATTTTGAGAATTCATATTTCTATCTTTGCTATTAATTTTTTTCTCCTTACTTACATTTTCTGAGTAACTTGGAGATGTAATATTATCAGTATTATCTTTTTCATTAAATAGTTCTTTATTATTATCAGTTTTTTGATTTAAATCTACTTGAGAATTCTTTGCATGATGACCAATATTTTCAGTAATATTTTTTTCAAGAAGACTTGTTAAGTGTATTTCTAACCATAACCTTGGATTATCGCTTGTTTTAATTTGATATTCAATATTTTTAAGTTTATTATGCCAATTAACAATCCTCGACTTATTAATATTATTGGAAAATTTATTTAATTCACTTTGAAAGTCAACGGATGTATAGTAAATATCTGAATAATTATTATTTAAAGTTTTTAGTAATAGGTCTCTAGTAATATTTAATAATCCAACCAATATTTCATTGGGCTCATTTCCTGCATCATATAAGTTATTGCAACTTATTAATAACAACTCTGGATCATTATTTATTAATGAATTGATTAAATTAGTTAAATCATTTTCGGATACTTCTCCAAGTAAATTTTGGACATTTTTAGTAGTTATGCCATTTGGAAAAAGGCTTAATTGGTCTAGTAAACTTTGCGCATCACGCATTCCGCCGTTAGATCTTTTCGCTATTAATTTCAAGGCTTGATCTTCAAACTTTATTGATTCTTTATTAGCTATCTTTAAAAGCTGGAGGAAAATAGAGTTTGAACTTATTCTTTTAAAGTCAAATTTTTGACATCTACTTTGTATAGTGCTTAAGACTCTCTCAGGATTAGTGGTAGCAAGAATAAAAACAACCCTTGAAGGAGGTTCTTCAATAGTTTTAAGTAAGGCATTTGAAGCGGCTGTTGAAAGCATGTGACATTCATCAATAACATATACTTTCCATCTTGCTTGAGTAGGGGCAAATCTTGCTCTATCAATTATTTCTCTGATGTTTTCAACTCCAGTATTAGATGCAGCATCAATTTCAATAATATCTAGAGCATTTCCATCTGTAATTTGTTTGCATAATTCACATTTTCCACATGGATTAGCCGTGGGTTGATTATACGCTTGGCAATTTAATGATTTTGCAAATATTCTTGCACTCGATGTTTTCCCAGTTCCCCTAGGTCCATTAAAAAGATAAGCGGGGGCAATTTTTTGTGATAATAATGCTTGTTTAAGAGTTATTGATATAAATTCTTGACCAACAAGTTCGTCAAGGGTATTAGGCCTGTATTTCTGATGAAAAGGTTTATGTGTATTAAACATTTATTTTTCTTAATTTGAATAATTATATTTGAATCCGTGAAAACTATTACCTTAATTTTTATGCAGATTCTTTGATAATCCTATTCTTTCCTGCAGGAAGTTTAACAATTTTCGATGATAACAGGTTTTCTACCATTTGTTTTGTAATGGTGAATTCTTTTACCTCTTCTTGTGATGGCAATGTATACATTAAATCGAGCATTAATTCTTCAATTATTGATCTAAGAGCTCTAGCACCTGTTTTTCTTTTAAAAGCTTCATTAGCGATTGCTTCTACAGACTCTGGATCAAATTTTAATTCAACGTTATCCATACTTAATAAAGTTTTAAATTGCTTTACTAGTGCATCTCTTGGTTCTGTTAGGATGGATTCAAGAGTTTTTTTAGTGAGACGATCTAATACTGCGCATACAGGAATTCTTCCTATAAATTCTGGAATTAATCCATATTTCACAAGATCATCAAGTTCTAAATTTTTAAGAGCATCTCTAGAATCAACTATTTTTTTTGCATCTACTTTACTTTCTTCAGAGTTAGTAGTAAATCCAATAGAATTTTTTCCTAAACGCTTTTGAACAATATCCTCTAAGCCAATAAATGCTCCTCCACAAATAAATAAAATCTGACTTGTATCGATTTGAATGCAATCATGGTGAGGATGTTTTCTTCCTCCTTGCGGCGGTACATTGGCAATAGTTCCCTCAAGCATTTTTAATAATGCTTGTTGAACGCCTTCTCCTGATACATCTCTTGTGATAGATGGATTTTCGCTCTTTCTAGCAATTTTGTCTATTTCATCTATGTATATGATCCCTTTTTGAGCTAAATCCACATTCATTTCTGACTTCTGTAGGAGTCTTAATAAGATATTTTCAACGTCTTCACCAACATAACCAGCTTCAGTTAAAGTTGTCGCATCAGCTACTGCAAAAGGGACATCAAGAAACTCAGCTAAGGTTTGAGCTAACAATGTTTTACCACTTCCAGTTGGACCAATTAGTAGAATGTTTGACTTTTGTAATTTAGTAGCTTGTAAATCATTTGAATCATTATCCTTGAGCTCTTCTTTCAATCTCCAGGCTAGTCTTTTGTAGTGATTATAAACAGCAACTGATAGTATTTTTTTTGCAGATTCTTGTCCTACAACTTGGTTATCAAGAAAAGTTTTAATTTCAAGTGGTTTGGGGATAGAAGTTAACTCTATAGGAACAGATTTCTCATCATGATTAGTTGGTAATTTTTTCTTGACTTGTGGGGAATTATTAAGTTTTGTTTGAGTATTAATTAATTCTTCATCAAGAATCTCATTACATAGATCAATGCATTCATCGCAAATATATACTCCAGGACCGGCAATAAGTTTTCGGACTTGATCTTGTGACTTACCGCAAAATGAACATTTTAGATGGGCGTCAAATTTAGCCATCGATTATCAAAGCTTGTGAAAAAAAAAAGATTTAATATCCCTTACTTATAAGGATTGCTTATAAAATTGAATTCGTCATCATATTCTTAAAATATTAGTTTCACTTGTCATTTTTTATAACTTTATCAATTAATCCATATTGAACTGCTTCTCCAGGAGATAGAAAGTAGTCTCTTTCTGTATCTTCATTAATTTTTTCTAATGACTGACCAGTATGTTCAGCTAGAAGAGAATTTAAAGTTTTTTTGAGAAATAGTATTTCTTTTGCTTGAATCTCAATTTCTACTGCTTGACCTTGAGCACCTCCCAGAGGTTGATGGATCATTATTCTTGAGTTAGGTAAAGCTAATCTTTTACCCTTAGTGCCTCCGGATAGAAGGAATGCGCCCATACTTGCCGCAACTCCGAAACAGATTGTCACAACATCTGGAGATATTTGTTGCATCGTGTCATATATAGCTAATCCAGCCGTGACAGAACCCCCAGGAGAATTGATATATATTTGAATATCTTTGTCAGGATCTTCAGCTTCTAGAAATAATAATTGCGCGACTAATGAATCTGATACTTGATCATCAATTGCTGTACCTAAAAATATAATTCTTTCCCTTAATAATCTCGAATAAATATCAAATGCTCTTTCTCCTCTTCCAGATTGTTCGACAACTGTTGGTACAGCAAATATTGGGCTTTTCACAAAATTACCAGAATCTATTGAGCTTTGGATCAAATGTTTTTGTTCAGAATTCACTAACTTAATCTCATCTTTTATACAATTTAGGAGTTTTTTTCTCAATTAGTTAAATTTTGATAAATTAGTTGCTTTCTTTTTTCTTGACTTTTGTTTTACTCTTAGTCTTTGCCTCTTTTTTTGAAGTGGATTTTGTGGTTGATTTTAATAGTTTTTCACTTATTTCTTTTATTGTTGAATTTTCCTCTAGCCAAGTTAATAACTTTTGTTTTAGTAGATCATTACTAATCACATCTTTTAATTTTTGAATGTCAATTTGTTTAGGTGATTTAGAAATTTCAGTTTTATATTCCTTCATTTTTTCTTCTATCTCTTTATCTTCGACTGTAATGTTTTCTTTTTCTGATAATGCTTTTAAAGCTAAATTTCTTTGAACATTTTTTTCTGCTTGAGGTCTTGTTGATTCAGCCAAGGATTTAACTAATTCCGGAGTAAAAGTTGATTTAATATCCATTCCTTGTTGAGCAAATCTTTGAGCAGTTTGTTCAATATTATGTCTAACTTCTATATCAATCATTGCATTTGGAATCTCGACATCTAATTCTTTAGAAAGTGCATCCATTAAAGCTTCAACTTTGATATTTTTCTGAGTATTATCAAAATTTTCCTTAAGTTTTATTTCTATATCTTTTTTTAATTCTTTTAATGATTCTTTATTGCCAGATTGTTTTGCAAAATCATCATTTAGTTCAGGCAATTCTTTTTCTTTAAGGTCTATCAGACTTACTTCAAAAATTGCTTCTTTACCCCTTGAGTCTTCATGAGAATAGTCTTTAGGAAATTTGAGATTGAGAGTTTTATTCTCATCAATTTTCATACCAACAATTCCCTCAACAAATCCTGGAATCATTTTATTCTTAACTAATTCAAGATCCATCGAATCACTTGATCCTCCATCGATTTCTTTTTTTGATTCTTTATAAATTCCTTTGAAACTAACAACCGCAATATCGCCTAATTGAGCAGGCCTGTTATTAACTGGAACAATATTCGCTAATTGATTTCTTGATTTTTCTAGAGCTTCATCTATTGATTTTGGGTCAAATTTACTTTTTATTATCTCAACTGATAGACCTTTTGATTTTTTTAAATTTAATTTGGGTTCAATATCAGTTTGGAGAGTAATTTTTAAGGTTTGTTCAGGACTAAAATTTTTAAGCAATGATTCAAAGCCGTCAACTAATTCTGGTTCACTTAGTGGCTTTATAGATTCCATTTTTAAAGCCTCATTCCATGATTTGTCAATTATTTTTTCTAAAGCGGAAGCATGTAGTTGATTGATACCTATTCTTTGTATTAATACTTGTTTTGGAATTTTGCCTAGCCTAAATCCTGGAATCTTTGCTGAACGACTAATGGAATTTATTGTCTCATTTACGCATGATTTACATGTATCAGATGGTATTTCCAATTCAAGTGCAATTCTACTTTTTGGAAGTGAGGTTTTTTTTACTATTAATGCTTCTTTAATCATTTTGTGTTTTTTAAATTATTACAATAAGCAGAAACTTAATTATTCCACATTAAGTGATTTCCTTGAAAGTTAACTTTTTTGATACAGTAAGAAAAATATTCAATCTTATAATTTTCTGTTTTAGATAGTGAGAAAATCTCCATTTTTACCAAAAAGACCTTTAAAAGTACTGATTTTAGGTTCTTCAGGTGCAGTTGGATCTGAAATACTTAAAATTCTTGAAGAAAGAGATTTTCCTATCTCAGAATTAGTACTGCTTTCATCTAAACGTTCAGAAGGGAAATTAATTAAATGGAAAGGAGAAGAAATTGTTACAAAAAAAGCAATAAAAAAAGAATTTTTAAATGTTGATTTAGTTCTTGCTTCTGCTGGAGGAAGTATTTCAAAAAAATGGTTATCAACAATTAAAGATCAAGATGCGTTATTAATTGATAATTCAAGTGCATTTAGATTAGAAAAAGATGTACCACTTGTTGTGCCTGAAGTCAATGCTCGGGATGCTTTAAACCACAATGGTGTCATAGCCAATCCGAATTGCACAACTATATTACTTACCTTAGTTTTAGCTCCTCTGAATAATATTTCTTCAATTAAAAGAGTAATAGTTTCAACTTATCAATCTGTAAGTGGAGCAGGAAAATTAGCAATGGAAGAATTACAGTTTTTAACTAAGAAATATTTGCAGGGAGATCCAAAAGAAAGTGAAGTTTTACCTTATTCATTAGCATTTAATTTGTTTTTACATAATTCACCAATGCTTCCGAATAATTACTGTGAAGAAGAAATGAAAATGACTAATGAAACACGTAAAATATTGAATATTTCTGATTTAAAACTTTCTTCAACATGTGTTCGAGTTCCAGTGCTTAGAGCTCATTCTGAATCAGTTAATATTGAATTTGAAGATATAATCAAACCTACATATGCTATTAATCAATTAAAAAAAGCTGAAGGTATAGAAATAATTGAAGACTTTGAAAAAAATCGGTTCCCTATGCCAAATGATGTAATGGGAAGAGATAATATAGCTGTAGGAAGAGTAAGAACTGATATAAGTAATCCCAATGGTTTAGAATTATGGTTATGTGGAGATCAGATAAGGAAAGGAGCGGCACTTAATGCCGTTCAAATAGCTGAACTATTAATTCAAAAAAATGAATGCTGATAATACTATAAATTCTAATCCATTGTTTGGGAGAATAATGACTGCGATGGTTACTCCATTTAAAAAAAATGGTGAGGTAGATTATGAATTAGCTATTAAACTTTCAAATTATCTTTTTGAAAATGGTTCAGACGGAATTGTTCTATGTGGAACTACAGGAGAATCTCCAACTCTCTCATGGTCGGAACAACATGACTTATTTCTTGCTGTTAAAGGTTCTTTAAATACTGGATGTAAAATAATTCTTGGTACAGGAAGTAATTGCACAAGTGAAGCAATAGATGCTACGAAGAAAGCATATGAATTTGGCGCAGATGGTGCTTTAGTTGTAGTGCCATATTACAATAAACCTCCACAAGAAGGTTTATATAATCATTTTAGTTCTATAGCTAATGCAGCTAAGGATTTACCTCTAATGCTTTACAACATCCCAGGAAGAACTGGTTGTAATTTATTGCCCACTACTGTAAACAAACTTATGAATTTTCCAAATATTCTCAGTATTAAAGCGGCAAGCGGTAGAATAGATGAAGTGACAGAGTTAAGGTCAGTTTGTGGACCAAAACTCTCTGTATATAGCGGCGACGATTCATTGTTGCTACCTATGTTATCTGTTGGTGCTGTTGGTGTAGTAAGTGTTGCAAGCCATTTGGTTGGACTGCAACTTAAAGAAATGATTGAATTATTTTATAAAGGTGAAGTTTCATCTGCTCTAGTAATTCATGAAAGACTTCAACCTCTATTTAGGTCACTTTTTGTCACAACAAATCCTATCCCTATTAAGGCAGCTTTAGAGCTTTCAGGATGGAATGTAGGTAATCCAAGGAGTCCTTTATCACCGCTACCTAATGAAATGAAAAAGCAACTTTCAATTATCCTCAAATCCTTACATTAGGGAATAGTTTTAACTTGATAATTAAATTTAAATAAAATTAGTTTGATTTCAAGCAAGACCTTATAAATTTCACATTATGCAATCAAGATCAAATTCAACCATTAATAGATCTCAAAACAATACATCAGGATCTAAAAGTAATAGCCCTACTCTAAGAGTAATACCGTTAGGAGGCTTACATGAAATAGGAAAAAATACTTGTGTATTCGAATTTGGAGATGAACTAATGCTAGTTGATGCTGGACTAGCTTTTCCTTCAGATGGAATGCATGGTGTAAATGTTGTTATGCCAGATACAACTTTTTTAAAGGAAAATCAGAGAAGAATCAAAGGAATGATAGTGACTCATGGACACGAAGATCATATCGGAGGTATTTCTCATCATTTGAAACATTTTAATATTCCGATTATTTATGGCCCAAGATTAGCAATGTCAATGTTAAGGGGAAAAATGGAGGAAGCTGGTGTTTCTGATAGAACGACAATACAAACAGTAAATCCAAGAGATGTTGTAAAAGTTGGACAACATTTTTCTGTAGAATTTATTCGCAATACTCATTCAATTTGTGATAGTTTTTCATTAGCAGTTTCAACACCTGTTGGTACAGTAATATTTACTGGTGATTTTAAGTTTGATCATATGCCTGTAGATGGGGAACAATTTGATATTGAAAGAATGGTGCACTACGGCGAGAAAGGAGTTTTATGCATGTTTAGTGATTCTACTAATGCTGAAGTTCCAGGATTTTGTCCATCTGAAAAGACTATATACCCCTCTTTAGAAAAACATATTTCTGAAGCAAAAGAACGAGTAATCTTGACTACCTTTGCTAGTTCTGTTCATAGAGTAACAATGATCTTAGAGTTAGCTATGAAACACGGGAGAAAAGTTGGTTTGTTGGGTAGATCAATGATAAATGTGATTGCTAAAGCTAGAGAAATTGGTTACATGAAATGCCCAGATGATTTGTTTGTTCCTATAAAACAAATTAGAGATTTACCTGATAGAGAAACTTTATTATTGATGACTGGTAGTCAAGGAGAACCTCTAGCTGCTTTAAGTAGAATTTCCCGTGGTGAACATCAACATGTTCGTCTTAAAACTACTGATACTGTTATATTCTCTGCAAGTCCAATTCCAGGAAATACTATTGGCGTCGTAAATACAATAGATAGATTGATGAAAATGGGAGCGAAAGTTGTTTACGGAAAAGGGGAGAATATTCATGTTTCTGGCCATGGTTTCCAAGAAGATCAAAAATTAATGTTGGCATTAGCTAAACCTAAGTTTTTTGTACCTGTTCATGGGGAACATAGAATGCTTGTTTGTCATAGTAGAAGTGCGCAGACGATGGGAGTGCCAAAAGATAATATTCTAATTATTGAAAATGGAGACGTCGTAGAATTAACTACTGACTCTATTAAAAAAGGAGATCCTGTAAAAGCTGGAGTAGAATTACTCGATAACTCTCGAAATGGTATTGTTGATGCAAGAGTATTAAAAGAAAGACAGCAATTAGCTGGTGATGGAGTTGTCACTGTTTTAGCGCCTATAAGTACTGATGGAAAAATGGTTGCTCCACCAAGAGTCAATTTAAGGGGAGTAGTCACTACTGCAGAACCTAGAAAAATGTCTATGTGGACTGAAAGAGAAATTAGTTGGGTTTTAGAAAACAGATGGAAGCAATTATCGAGACAAACTGGCCCTAATAATTTTGAAGTAGATTGGATTGGTGTTCAAAGAGAAATTGAAAATGGTTTAAGTAGAAGGATGAGAAGAGAATTACAAGTAGAACCGTTAATACTTTGTTTGGTTCAGCCAGCACCAAGCGGAACACGTGCTTATATTCCAAAAATTACTGAAGATCAAAATAATCATAATAGAAATAGAAATAATCAAAATTTCCAAAAAAGAAATAACAATAATAATTCAAACAATTCAAATAATTCTAAAAACCCTATTAATCCAAATAATTTCAGAACCTCAAATGATTCATTAGTTAGTTCTGAAGAAGAAGAATCTTTCGAGGGTAGAACTAGAAGAAGAAGATCTGCAGTAACTCCTTAGGATTTTTCAAGATTTATATAATCTTTATGCCAAATAATCTTTAATCCTTCGGGCAAGTTTATTTGACCTCTATCTTTTTCAAAGATAGAAGAGGATAAATCATGGAGAATATTTGAATTTAATTGTTTTGTAAAATTTTTTTTCAAGAAAATATTTAAGATGGTACATCTAGCTTCAATGCACAAGCTATTGAATAGTTCTCTTTTTATACCATTTGTATTTTTACAAGATAGGTAAGCAAGCTTGCCTAAATCTTGTTGTTCTTCATTATATTTCGTCATTTTTTTTGCGAAATTATTTATTCTTTTTGAATACCCAGGATAAATAGTTTCAAAAGTTGGGATAATTTTTTTTCTAACTAAATTTCTCTTTATTTTTAAATCGCAATTAGAGGGGTCTTCCCAAATGGGAATGTTCATAGATTTGCAAATTCTCTTGGTGTCTTCTCTACTAAATATTAATAATGGTCTAACTAAAAAAATATTGTGCTCAAGTAATCTTTTTTTTTCGATATGGCTTAGTCCTGCATAATTACTTCCTCTAGCCAAATTCAGTAAAAATGTTTCTGCATTATCTGTACTGGTGTGGCCTGTTATCAAGTAAATACAATTATTATTTTGGTTTTTAGTTAATAGCTGATTTGCTCGTTCACGTAATTTTTTATATCTCCAATCTCGCGCTTTTTCTTCAGAAGATATTGATTTTTTATTAGCTCGATCACATAAAAATGAGATATTTTTTTCCTCACAGTATTTTTTTAATTCAAAAGCATATATCTCAGATTTTTCATGCCATTGATGATCTCCATGCCAAACATGTACGTACCAATTGTGCTTATTCTTCATATCATTGATTAGCTTTAACATAGCCATTGAGTCTTGACCACCGGAAACTGCTATCAATAGATTTGCTCCATTAGGAATTAGTTTTTTGTTGCTTAACAATTCCTTATGCAGCAGATGATGCCAGGATGTCCAATTTTTTTGCGTCACATTTTTAAGAGACATATTGTTTAACTCAAATAATATTTTTAAAAAAATTCACTGTTTTAATAAAACAATGTCACAATCGGGTAGTAATTTCATCAAGTAAATGAGTCTGATTAATCTTTTGCCACAAAAAATTCAAGAAGAGTTAAGCCATAAATCTTTACTCAAAGTTATTTCGGGATTAAATAATTTTGACCCTGAAACTGTTAAAAAAATTTCAGAAGCCGCTTCTTTAGGTGGTGCTGATTTAATTGATGTAGCTTGTAAACCTAAATTGGTTGAATCTGCTATTAAAATCTCATCGTTGCCAATTTGTGTAAGTGCCGTTGATCCTAAATTATTCATAGACTCAGTGAATGCAGGCGCCTCTTTAATAGAAATAGGAAATTACGATACTTTCTATGAACAAGGAATCAATTTTTCAGATGAAAAAGTCTTAAACATAACTAAAGAGACAAAAGATTTATTACCTAATATTCCTCTATCAGTAACTGTCCCGCATACTATGCCTATTGATAAACAAGTTGATCTTGCTATGAAGCTTGTAGAAGAAGGTGCAGATATTATTCAAACAGAAGGTGGAACCAGTTCTAGTCCTTATTCATCTGGAATTCAAGGTTTTTTTGAAAAGTCAGTACCAACCCTTGCAGCTACCTATGCAATTCATCAAGAATTTAAGAAACAATCTGTTAAAAAACCAATCATGAGTGCTTCTGGATTAAGTCAAGTAACTTGTCCATTAGCAATATCTTGCGGAGCTTCTGCAGTTGGGGTTGGATCTGTAGTTAACAAACTAGATGATTTAATATCAATGATTGCGGTTGTTAGAGGCTTAAAAGAATCTTTGAAAAATTCAATAATTAGAGAAAAAATTTCTTAGTATATTAACAACTTTAGCTACTAGTTTGATGAATAACTATAAGCTTCAAGCTCCTTATAAACCAAACGGAGATCAACCTGAAGCTATAAAAAAATTAGTTAGAGGAGTTAATATTGGTAAAGAGTTTCAGACTCTTTTAGGAGCGACTGGAACTGGTAAAACTTTTACTATTGCGAATGTAATTCAACAAACAGGAAGACCAGCTCTTGTATTGGCCCATAACAAAACCTTGGCCGCACAACTCTGTAATGAACTAAGGGAGTTCTTTCCAAAAAATGCTGTTGAGTACTTTATTTCTTACTATGATTATTATCAACCTGAAGCCTACGTTCCTGTAAGTGATACTTATATAGCTAAAACAGCTTCAATTAATGAAGAGATAGATATGCTTAGGCATTCTGCAACACGCTCATTATTTGAGAGAAAAGATGTAATTGTTGTAGCTTCCATAAGTTGTATTTATGGTCTTGGCATACCAAGTGAATATTTAAAAGCTTCAGTTAAATTTGAAGTTGGGAAATCTATTAATCTACGTTCTTTTTTAAGGTCGCTCGTTGAAAATCAATACACTAGAAATGATATTGAAATTACTAGAGGTAGATTCAGAATTAAAGGTGATGTTTTAGAAATTGGTCCTGCTTATGAAGATAGATTGATAAGAATTGAATTATTTGGTGATGAAGTTGAGGCTATTAGATATGTTGATCCTACTACTGGAGAAATACTCGAAAGTTTAGAACAAGTTAGCGTTTATCCAGCAAAGCATTTTGTTACTCCAAAAGAAAGACTTGAAAGTGCAATAAGTGCAATTAGAAGTGAATTAAAAACTCAACTTGATAAATTTACATACGAAGGAAAATTATTGGAGGCTCAACGTCTAGAACAACGCACAAAATATGATCTAGAAATGCTAAAGGAGGTTGGTTATTGTAATGGTGTTGAGAATTATGCTCGTCATTTATCAGGAAGAGAGGAAGGTTCACCGCCAGAATGCCTAATAGATTATTTCCCAAAAGATTGGTTGTTGGTAGTTGATGAGAGTCATGTGACATGTCCTCAACTTCATGCAATGTACAATGGTGATCAATCCAGAAAAAAAGTTTTAATCGATCATGGTTTTAGATTACCAAGTGCTGCAGATAATAGACCTTTAAAATGTGAGGAGTTTTGGGAAAAATCAAAGCAGACATTATTCATAAGTGCAACTCCAGGCCAATGGGAATTAGATCAATGTGATGGTGAATTTATAGAGCAAGTTATTAGACCAACTGGAGTATTAGACCCCGTAATTGACGTAAGACCTAGTGAAGGACAAGTAGAAGATCTTTTATCTGAAATAAGAATTAGAGCTGAAAAGAATCAAAGAGTTTTAGTCACTACACTTACTAAGAGAATGGCCGAAGATCTAACTGATTTTTTATCTGAAAATAAAGTTAGGGTTAGATATTTGCATTCTGAAATTCACTCAATTGAAAGAATTGAGATTATTCAAGATCTTAGAATAGGAGAATATGATGTTTTAGTCGGAGTTAATTTATTAAGAGAGGGACTAGATCTTCCTGAAGTGTCCTTAGTTGCAATTTTAGATGCTGATAAAGAGGGCTTTTTGAGGGCAGAGCGTTCGCTAATCCAAACTATTGGTAGAGCTGCAAGACATGTTGAAGGTGTTGCTTTGCTTTATGCAGATAAATTTACAGATTCAATGCAAAGAGCAATATCTGAAACTGAAAGAAGAAGAACTATTCAAAAAAAGTACAATGAGGTAAATGGTATTATCCCAAAACCTGCAGGTAAAAAAATTGAAAATTCAATATTATCTTTTCTTGAACTTTCTAGAAAATTAGATGCTGGTGGTTTATCTAAAGATTTAATAAATATAGTTAATAACAAAACTGATGCAATCCTCAATGCCAACGATAATCAATGTTTGCTAGAAGAATTGCCTGACTTAATAGAAAAGTTAGAAACTAAAATGAAAGATGCAGCAAAAGAACTAAATTTTGAAGAGGCAGCAAATCTTAGAGATAGAATTAAAAAACTTAGACAAAAATTATCTAGAAATACTTAATTAACTATTTTTCTAATTCAAAATAAGAATGAATAGCTTTTACTGCTTGGTTGCAATCTTTTTCTAGCACGATACATGAGGTTCTTATCTCGCTTGTCGCTATCATTTCAATATTAATATTTTTATTAGCAAGTGCTCTAAATATTTTCCCAGCTGTTCCAACCTTAAATGCCATTCCAGCTCCCACTGCACTAACTTTGGCTATTGCAGGTCCATCTTCAATGAATGAGCCTTCTAATTTTTTTGTTAAAGATTGAAAAATGTTATTAGCTTTTTGTCTGTCTTCTTTATTCATAGTGAAGATTATATCTTTGGTTTTGAATGATGTGAACCTTTCAGATTGAACAATAGTGTCAAAAATTAAATTACTCTCTGCTAAAGCTAAACATATTGAAGCTGCTACGCCAGGTTTATCTGGTAGGTTTCGAAAACTTACTTGAACTTGATTCTTATCAAGTGCAATTCCTCTTACTTCAGGTTGATCCTCTTTCTCAAAAACTGGATTAATAAATATTTGTTTATCAGATAATTTAAATTTTTCACTTACAAATCTAATAGCTTTTGGAATATTGGCTATGTCAAGCACACAGCTCACTTTGATTTCGCTGGTTGCTATTAATCTTACATTTATATTTGCTTGTGATAAAGTTTCAAAAAAATCAGCGGAAACACTTGGTCTTCCCATTATTCCCGCTCCTTGAATACTTAACTTAGTCATATTTGTTTTAAAATTATATTCTCCACCTAATTGACTTGTTATTAATTTACATTGCTCAATTGTTTTCGTTAATTCAAACCCACCAACCGTAAATGTAATATCATTACAATTACCATCATGAGTAGCCTGGATTATTAAATCAACATTAATGTCTGCTTCAGACAAAGTTTCAAATATAAAAGCTGCAATTCCTGGTCTATCAGGCAGGCTAGAGATGCTAAATACGGTTTGGTTTTCTAGTACTTCAAGGCTATTAACAGTTTTTGTTAATTCTAATCCCCCTCTTTTGAGAGCTAAAGGTTCTATTTTGCTATGTAGAAGAGTACCATTTGAGAGGGTTAGGCTTGATTTTACGTATAATTTTATTCCATAATTACGAGCAATTTCAACAGCTCTGGGATGAAGTACCGATGCACCAACACTTGCAAGTTCTAACATCTCTTCGCAACTAATAATATCTAGTAATTTTGCATTAGGTACTATTCTTGGATCAGTGGTCAGAACTCCTGGGACATCTGTATAAATCTCGCAAGTTTCTGCACCTAATGCTGTTGCAAGAGCTACTGCTGAAGTATCTGAACCCCCTCTTCCTAACGTTGTTATTTCCATTGAACCGGTATGACTAAGAGTTGCGCCTTGAAAACCAGCAACTACAACTACATAGCCTTGATCAAGATAGTTTTGTATCCGTTCTGTTTTGATATCTAGAATTCTTGCTTTTCCATGAATTGATTCAGTAATTATCCCAACTTGGCTACCTGTCAAAGATATTGCAGGGACTCCATATTCGTTTAGTGACATCGTGAGAAGTGCAATAGTTACTTGCTCTCCTGTAGAAAGGAGCATATCTAATTCTCTACGGTTTGGATTTTTGCTGATTGATTCAGCTAACTTATTTAAATTATCTGTAGAATTACCCATAGCGGATACAACTACAACTATCTCATTTCCAGCCTCTTTACTTTGTTCAATAATTTGAGCAATAGCCTTAATTTTTGTTATGTCTCCAACAGAAGTTCCGCCAAATTTTTTGATTAATAAAGTCATATCTAAATCATAATATAAATTATCAAACTTAATATTTGATTAACTTAAGTTAACCAGATTTTCAATAAAAACATTAATAGGATTATTGCCTTTTTTTAGTGACGAATCAATATCTAATAAATTACTCATTAAATTAATTAAGAAATCTGAGGATGTATTTTTTACTTTTTTAATGATGAAAAAAAATCTTCTTGGATTTGATATATTTGCAATTTTACATATTTTTGATATATCTTGTTCTCCGGATTTATTTAGTAATTTTACAATTGTATGCATTCTGATTTGACTTATTAATCCAGCATTAAGTCTTAAAGCAGGTTCACCTTTTTTTAATAAAAAATCGATTTCTTTAAGACTTTCACTAATATTTTTTTGTAATAGATGATCAGTTACTTTAAAGATATTAGACTGATGATCATTAAATATTTTTTCCACATCATTACTTTTTAGAACAAGTTCTTTATTTTTGCTTGATGCAGATAAATAAATTTTTGCTTTAGCTAATTCGCTCATTAGTTTAAAACTATCATTTCCTACCGAATTAATAATTAATTCTGCTGCTCCTTTATCTAGATGAATATTCATTGCATTTGAGGTGGCTTCAAGGTACCTTTTCTGGCCTTCATAATCCCAGATATCTGGCAAACAGAATGAAGTTTCAATTACTAAATTTTTTTTTATTAAATTTTGAACAAATTTTGTACTTTTTAATCTTGTGTCTGGTTTTTTGGTGTTCTGTAAAATAAAGTAGGTATTGCTAGGTATATTTCTATAAACTTTTTCAAATTTGATTCTTAATTCCTCATTTTTATTTGTAAACATAGGGTTATTTTTTAAAACAACTACTCTTGATCCATCCCCTAAAGGAGGTGTTAGTATCTCATCAAGTGCTTTATTGATTTGATTTTCTTCATCCCCATTTAAAAAGCTAATATTTATTTCTCCCCACGTTTTAGATACTTTTTGATCAATTATTTTTTGAATAAACTTATTGGATGCATTTAAATCATTACCCCATATTATTTGTATCGGCATATCTGCTTAAAAGATGCTTATTATAATTATGCTTACTTTTAAGATATTTTAAATTAAATATTAATGATAAAAGATCATCCTATTTTTTTAGAAAGTATTAGATTTATAAAGTCTAATTTGATTAAAAACAATTTAAATTACTTAGAAAATAAAGTTTTAGAAAGATTAGTACATACCTCAGGGGATTTTAAAATTCAGAATCTTCTAGAATTTAGCGATGGCGCGTGTGAAAAAGCTTTAAAATCTTTAAAAGAAGGCGCACCAATACTTACTGATACTGATATGGCAGCAGCAGCTATTAAATCAATGGCAAAAAATACAAGTGGGAATTTAGTTGTTTCCGCTAAAAAATGGTTTAATGATGAAGATATATCAGGATTGACTAAAACTGCTTATGGAATAGAAAAAGGTTGGCTTCACTTATCTGCCAAAAATTTAGGATTTCAATCACCAATTATTGTTATTGGTAGTTCTCCAACAGCGTTAGTAAATTTATTGCAGATTCTAGAGAATTCTAAACAGATACCTAGTTTAATTATTGGAATGCCCGTAGGTTTTATTGGGGTTAGACAAAGCAAAGAAAAATTACTCAATACTAATTACCCACGGATTGTTGTCAAGTCAACAAGAGGAGGAGCAGCTATGGCTGCAGCTGCTGTTAACGCTTTATTAAGAGAAACTATTTGAGAGAATTTTTGATAAATTTTGGACCCTTTTATTCAAGTTTAATTTGAGAAATCAACTGGTTATTTTTTTCTAAATAATCTAAAACTGACCTAGCTTTATTGATAACTACTTGAGGAACTCCTGCTAATTTTGCAGCTTCTATTCCGTAACTTTTGTTTGCCCCACCTTTGATAATTTTATGGCAAAAAAATATTTGATCCTTTTTTTGTTTAACTAAAACTTGAAAATTTTCTACATTTATATTTGTGTTTTTAAGATAATTTAGTTCATGGTAATGGGTGGCAAAAATGGTATTACATGCAATTTTTTTTGCAAGATATTCACTTACTGACCACGCTATAGATAGTCCATCAAAAGTAGATGTACCTCTTCCTATTTCATCAAGTAAGACAAGAGAGTTTGATGTCGCTTGATTAAGTATTGATGCAGTTTCTGACATCTCTACCATAAATGTCGATTGTCCTGATGATTGATCATCTACTGCGCCTATTCTCGTAAATATTCGATCTGCAATTTGAATGTTTGCTTTTTTTGCAGGGACGAAGCTACCGATTTGAGACAAGATTTGTATTAATCCTATTTGTCTAATGAAGCAACTCTTTCCACTTGCATTTGGACCAGTTAATATTATTAATTTTTGCTTATCATTAAAGAAAATATCATTGGCTATAAATTGTTTATTAGTTAATAGTTGCTCAACAATAGGATTGCGTCCTTCAATAATTTCTGTGCTTCTTTGTCCCTTTGAATCTTTAATAGGTAAAAGCTGAGGTTTTATAAAATTGTTTTCAAGTGCTGTAATTGCTAAACCGAGTAATGCATCCAGAGAGGCAATAGACTTTGCAATAGATCTAATTTTTTTTGTTTTTGTAGATACAAGATTTCTTATTTCGCAAAATATTTCATATTCTTTAAGAGCCGCACGATTTTTGACTTGGAATATTTTACTTTCTCTGTTTTTGATTTCTATAGTTACATATCTTTCCTCATTGGTGAGTGTTTGTCTCTTAATCCAATGATTAGGAGCTAAATTAACTTTGGATTTATTTATTGAAATATAGTAACCGAAGTTTTTATGGAATTGGATTTTTAAATTAGTTATTTGACTAATTTTTCTTTCTTTTAATTCTTCCTGATTCAACCAATCTGAGTAGTCATCAATTAAATTGCGTAAGCCATCTAACACATTATCAACTCCATCATGGATAATACCTCCTTCAGTAGTATTTAAAGGGGGATTTTGCACTAGCTTGAAACTTATAAGATCTGCTAATTCTAAAAGTTCATTATCAATAGTTTTTAATTGAGCAGTCCAAGATGGGATTTCATAATTAAATAATTCAACGATTGATTTTAATCTAGGTAATTTTTTTAGACCATCTGATATTGCTATTAAATCTCTTGGACTTGCATGACCAGCACATGCTCTCCCTGAAAGTCTCTCCAAATCTCCCATTGCTCTAAGTACATTTTGCGTATCCAAGCGTAACTTTTTAGATTCCAAAAAGTTTGAAATAATATTTTGTCTTTTATGAATCTCTGAAACATTTAATAATGGAGATTCTATCCACCTTCTCAAACATCTTGCACCCATGCAGGTATATGTTTTATCAATACTCCAAAGAAGTGAACCTACATAATTGTTTTCTCTTTGTGTATTTTTTATTTCTAAATTTTTTTGAGTTTGATAATCAATAATTAAATGATTTTTTTGAAATTGTATTTGTGGAAAATCTAAAGAAATTTTTAGAGAAGAATCATTATCTAGGTTGGAAGGATTAATTATCTCTAAGTAATTGAGCAAGCCACCAAGTGCTTTAGTCGCATTATTTAAATTCTTTAGTCCTAAACCCTCTAAACTCATAATTTGAAAATAGTTTTTAATAGTTGAACTTGCTTCATTAATACTGAAAAAAGTTTCTTGGGTTACTGTGTATTTGATTTGCTGATTTTCTTCCTGTAATAAATTTTTCTCCTCATCGCTTCCGATTACGATTTCTGAGGCATCTAATTTAATTATTTCATCAAAAAGTTTTGATAGGGATTCTCCCTCCATAGTTAATAATTCTCCAGTACTAACATCTGCTCTTGAAATTCCCCATTCATATGAATCTTCAGCTGTTTTTTTTGTTAAATGAATTGCTGTTATCCAATTATTCTTTTTTGCCACTAACATGCCTTCTTCAATAACTGTTCCAGGGGTGATTATTCTTGTTATTCCTCTTTTTAGTGGTGTTGCATAATTCCCACTACTTTTTTCTAACTGATCACATATAACTACTGAATGGTTTTTCTTGATTAACTCTGCGCAGTATCTCTCCATTGCATGATGAGGGACTCCTGCCATGGGGATTTTGCCAATTTCTTTACCAGCATCTTTGCTTGTTAATGTTATTTCCAATAAGTTAGATATTGATACGGCATCTTCAAAAAAACATTCAAAAAAATCACCTAATCTATATAACAGCAATCTATTGTTGTTTTCTTCTTTTAATTTTACATAATGTTTGAGAACAGGAGTTAGTTTTTGTTTTTCAACTGTTTTGTAACTATAAGATTTTTCATTAACATAATCATGTTTGTTTTCGGTATCTAAATCATTCTTGAATTTATAAAATTTATTAGTTGTATTTTTTCTTAGTCTAGGCCTTTTCTGTGACTCTATTTTCAATTGCTCATTAGATAAATTTTCAGTAATTTGAGGAGAACTTTTTGGACGTTCATGCTCATTATTTATCGCAAATAAATCCTTCTGTATTGTTTTATCTTCCATATTTTTATTATTTATAAATTGATATTAGGGACTAATTTTAATTTTGCATTTTATATCTAGCTAAAAGTATGTAAATTTTCTCCAAAAATATGCATTTTCATGAGATTATAGTATTTATAATAATCCTAAAATAAGTTTGAATTATGCAGGCAGTTAATTTTTTCTTTGTAAATGCTCTATTATTCGCTTCTCTAATTGCGGTAGTAGGAGTCCCAGTGTTATACGTAACATCACCTTCAACCGAAGAGGGGCAGAAGGAAAGTAGAAGAAAAATATATTCAATTGCTGCAGTTTGGGTAGTTTTAGTTTTTGCTACGGGGATTGTTTCATCTTTAGTTTGAACTTAATACCTTTTCATGAGAGTGTAGTTATATTACAAAGAAAATTTAATGACTATCTTTGAAGGATCTTTTGCAAATGCTTCTACCCTAAAAGTGGGAATAGTTGTCGCAAGATTTAATGATTTAATTACTAATAAAATATTATCTGGGTGCATTGATTGTCTCAAAAGGCATGGTTTAGATACTTCAGAAACAAGTTCACAACTTGATATTGTTTGGGTACCTGGATCATTCGAACTGCCAATAGCAGCTAAAACACTCTTGAAAAAATCAAACTATGATGTCGTTATTGCTTTAGGAGCTGTTATTCGAGGAGAAACTTCTCATTATGATGTGGTAATT
This sequence comes from Prochlorococcus sp. AG-459-M13, assembly GCA_003212005.1. GTDB lineage: Bacteria > Cyanobacteriota > Cyanobacteriia > PCC-6307 > Cyanobiaceae > Prochlorococcus_A. Next base: position 39,573 of record QCRE01000005.1, read on the forward strand.
TCTGAGGCTAGCAAGGGAATTTCGCAGGTTTCTTTTGATAATAATGTCCCAATTATTTTTGGTGTTTTAACAACTGATAATATGCAACAGGCTTTAGAACGAGCTGGTATAAAAAATAATCTTGGTTGGAATTATGCTTTACAAGCTATTGAGATGGGTTCTTTAATCAAAAATTTAAATTAGTATCAAAAAAAAGTAAGATAACATCCAATTCATTCATCTTTTAAGATAATATGAAACTGTTGTGCGGATGTAGCTCAGTGGTAGAGCATCTCCTTGCCAAGGAGAATGTCGAGAGTTCGAATCTCTTCATCCGCTTTCCTAAAATCATGATTTAGACAGCCTTATATTATGTCTACTGTAATAGTTGCGGGAGGTGCAGGTTATATAGGTTCTCATGCTATTAGAGAACTTCAGAAAGGAGGTTTCGATCCAGTCGTACTCGACAATTTAGTTTATGGTCATAGAACAATTGTCGAAGATGTTTTAGGAGTTCCTCTAGTTATTGGTCAAGTTGGAGACAAGCAACTTCTTGAAAAGCTTCTTTCTGGAGAACATCCTTCAACTAGAGGTAAAGATATAAAAGGAATTATGCATTTTGCAGCTTATGCGTATGTTGGTGAATCTGTTATTAACCCTGCTAAATACTATAAAAACAATTTAGCAGAGACAATTATGCTCCTTGAAGCTTTGTTAGAAGATGCCAAGAAAAAAAATTCTCAACCCATACCAGTTGTTTTTAGTTCCACTTGTGCCATATATGGGATGCCTTTAGAAACTGATATTCCAATAGTTGAAAGTACTTTTCAGAATCCTATAAACCCATATGGTAGGAGTAAGCTAATGATTGAAAAAATTTTAATTGATTATCATAACGCTTATAAACTTCCTGTATCCATACTTCGTTATTTTAATGCTGCAGGAGCTGATATTAAAGGAGACATTGGTGAAAATCATGACCCAGAAACACACTTGATTCCTTTAGTACTTCAAGCTCTTTTTAATAAAGAGGGTTTTATAAAGGTTAATGGTATTGATTATCCAACATTTGATGGAACATGTATAAGAGACTATGTACATGTTAGTGATTTAGCAAAAGCGCATGTTTTAGCTTTAAATAAAATTCTTAATGATAAAAGTTTATCTATTTATAATCTTGGAATTGGTAAAGGATATTCCATAATGGAAGTGATAAATGTTGCAAAAAAAGTTACTGGAAAAGAAATTAAAATAATAAAATCTAAAAGAAGGCCAGGTGATCCTCCAGTACTTATATCTTCACCTGAAAAAGCGAAGAAAGAATTACTATGGAAACCAGAATTCTTAGATCTTGAAAGCATATTAAGAACTGCTTGGAATTGGTATCTTTTTAAGGAAAAAACGAAATCTAAAAAACATATAAATGTACCTTAAAAACTCTTGTGAAAGTTAATAGACTAAAATAATTAAGATTTATGCAATAAGTATATTTTTTATTATCTAGGTTCTTATCTCCCAATGATTAAATTAATAAAGAAGGTAGTAAATAAATCTTTAAGATTTATAGTAATGTTTTCAACTAAGCCTTTTATAAGGTCTGAATTATTTATATATTCTAAGTATCAAAGATTGATAGATATTAAACCTGAAGCAATTTCTCGAATAGATACAAACAATATGATTTTTAACCTTATTAAGTCGGATAAACCTTTTATGGTTGGAAGATTTGGTTTAACAGAGATTGATACTCTTATTCATTATGATAATTTTCTAAAAATGAATTCACTCGAAAAATTACATGAATGGTCTTTAACTCTGAGATATCCATTTTCAAAAAGTTGTATTTTGAATGATATTCATAGACAATCTGGCTTTTATCCAGTTTCCAAAAAAAGTATTGCTTTGTTTAGAGAAGAAATGATTACCTCAATGAAGAGTGTAGATTTATTGGCATCTTGGGTTAAAGGTGAGTGCAGATATCAAAAGTTTCTGCACCACACAAAAGTCTGTAATCTAGATTTTATAGAGCCCTACTTAGCAAACAACCCATGGTCTGAAGCTCTTGAAGGATTAAAAGTATTAATAGTCCATCCTTTTACAGATAGTATTTATAAACAATATATTCAAAATCGTTCTAATCTTTTTAAAGATCAAAAAATTCTTCCCAAATTCCAATTAAAATTATTAAAAGCTCCCCAAACCCTTCCTGGTGATAATTATATTTTTTCTAATTGGTTTAAAACATTAGATGCTTTAACAGAAGAAATTAATCAAATGGACTTTGACATTGCTTTAATTGGTTGTGGGGCATATGGATTCCCATTGGCTTCAAGAATAAAAAAAATAGGAAAAAAAAGTATTCATTTGGGTGGTGCAACGCAACTTATGTTTGGAATAAAGGGGAAGAGATGGGATCAAGAGCCAGTATTTATGAATCTATATAATGAATTTTGGAAGTATCCTTCTATTACAGAAAAACCAAAAGGTTACTTTGGTATTGATAGAGGTTGTTATTGGGCTCCTGATAATGATTGATAGAAAAAGTCAAATATTCTTTTTTACATTCAGTTGTTTATTTATGTATTTAAAATTAAAATAAAAATTTTTTTCTTAGTATGGGAAGAACTATTTCAACAGGAGATTTAAAAGAATTGTTTACTAAGCCTTATGGCAAAGATGCTCCTTCTAAACAAAAATGGGCAGAATTTTACGATCAAGATGTTACGTTTGTTGATCCCACTCAGGCAACAAAAGGATTAGATTCTTATGTTAAGGCACAAGAAAAGTTAATCAAAAGGTGTGATGATGTTTTCTTGGAAACTCACGCTATTGCAATAAATGAAGACTGCGGATTCGTAGAGTGGACAATGGGTTTAAAAATAATGGGTAAAGAGTTTATTTACCCAGGTACTTCACGTTTGATATTTGCAAAAAATGGATTAATAAAAGAACATAGAGATTATTTTGATTTTTGTGGACCTACATTTGGTCCAATACCAATTTTAGGTCCATTTATAAGATGGCTTTATTCAAAATTTATATCTTAAATTCATAAATGATAAAAAAATTTTTTTAAATTTTGGAAAAACTTTTTAAAGAAAATAAGTATGAAATATTCAGATTTATTCTTTCAGGATTAATCTCAACATGTATAAATTTCTTTGTATATAATTTTATTTACATAATATTCAAAAACATAATATTTGCTTCTATATTTGGCTATTCAACGGGACTTTTATCATCATTTATTTTTGCCAAGATATGGGTTTTTAGAGACAATTCCCAAAACAAAATATTTAAATCTTTTTTTATTTTTTGTGTTATTTATTTTTTAGGGGGTTTAGAGATGTCACTAATAATTTATTTTCTGAATAATTTAGTGATAAATCACAGGATTTCTTGGTTATGTGGAACATTCATAGGAGCTTTAAATAATTATTTAGGTTCAAAATATCTCTTGTTTAAAAAGTAATTTATATTTCTCGTACTAAAAGACTTTGAGAAGAAACTTCTTTAAAGTCAATTTGAGAATAAAACATTTTTTTGCATGTAGTCATTAAATAAATTTTTTTTGTATTTCTTATTTGTTTTGATTCTAAAAGATTCTTTACAATCATTTTTCCGTAACCTTTTCCTTGATGATTTTGATCAATTACTATATCCCATAAAACACCTCTATAAACCCCATCTGAAAGACCTCTACCAAAGCCAACTGGTTCATTATGAGACCAAATACTAATCACTATATCGCTATTAGCAAGACATTTCCTGAGCTCATTAATTGTTCTATCTTTAGCCCAAAATGCGTTACGGTGTAAAAATTTTTGTAGTTTCAATAATCCTTGAGTCGGTTTAAGATTAGGACCTAATCCAAATAATCTTAATCCTAGAGCTCCTTTTGAATGTTTAACTAAAAATACTTGTTTCATCTGTGTGAAAATATAAAATTTGAGAAAAATTGTAATAACTAATTTGGAACATTTGACTTAAATACCTTAATAGATAACTTTTAATAAATTAAAGAGAAATAAGATTTACTCATTTAGTTGTAACGCATTAATTTATAATGTTTGCAAAGGATTAATTTTTTTAGAGGACGAACAATTATGCTAAAACTCTTGTTAGGAGATCCAAATACTCGAAAGCTTAAGCGATATCAACCAATTGTTGAAGAAATAAACTTATTAGAAGAAGAAGTAGCTGTATTAACTGATGATGAATTAAGAAACGAGACTATTAATCTAAAATCAAAAGTTTCATCTGAATTAAATACTAAAAAACAAAAGGAAAAGTTAGAAGAAATATTACCAAAAGCTTTTGCAATCGTTAGAGAAGCAAGTAAAAGAGTTTTAGAAATGCGTCATTTTGATGTCCAATTAATAGGAGGGATGGTGCTCCATGAGGGGCAAATTGCTGAGATGAAAACTGGAGAAGGTAAAACTCTTGTTGCTACTCTTCCTTGCTATCTCAATGCGTTAAGTGGTAAAGGCGTTCATGTTGTGACTGTTAATGATTACTTAGCTCGTAGAGATGCAGAATGGATGGGACAAGTACATCGTTTTTTAGGTTTATCTGTTGGTTTAATACAGCAAGATATGAGTCCCTTTGAAAGAAAAAAAAATTATGAATGTGACATAACTTACGCTACTAATTCTGAACTAGGTTTTGATTATTTGAGAGATAATATGGCTACTGATATCGAAGAGGTAGTTCAAAGAAAATTTAATTATTGCGTTATAGATGAGGTTGATTCAATTTTAATCGATGAAGCTAGAACTCCTTTAATAATCTCTGGCCAAATTGAAAGACCACAAGAAAAATATCAAAAAGCTGCAGAATTATCATTATCACTCGTTAAGGCAAAGGAGTTGAGTAAAGATGGTATTGATCCAGAGGGTGATTATGAAGTTGATGAAAAACAACGCAGCTGTATATTAACTGATCAAGGATTTGCTAAATGTGAGGAGGCCTTAAAGGTTAATGATCTATACGATCCTAAAGACCCTTGGGCTCATTACATTACTAATGCCTTAAAAGCGAAAGAATTATTCATTAAAGATGTAAATTACATTATTAAAAAAGATGAAGCTGTAATAGTTGATGAATTCACAGGAAGGGTTATGCCTGGAAGGAGATGGAGTGATGGTCAACATCAAGCAATTGAAGCAAAAGAAGGTCTTAAAATTCAGCCTGAGACTCAGACATTAGCGTCTATAACTTACCAGAATTTTTTCCTTTTATATCCAGGTTTAGCTGGTATGACAGGGACTGCTAAGACTGAAGAGGTGGAATTTGAAAAAACTTATAAGTTAGAGTCAACAGTTGTGCCAACTAATCAGGTTAGAAAGAGACAGGATTGGGCTGATCAAGTTTTTAAAACGGAGCTGGGAAAATGGAAGGCGGTCGCAAATGAAACAGCAAAAATCCATAGACAAGGTAGACCTGTTTTAGTAGGAACAACAAGTGTTGAGAAAAGTGAGTTATTAAGTTCGCTTTTATTTAAGCAACAAATTCCACATAATTTACTCAATGCAAAACCAGAAAATGTAGAACGTGAGGCGGAAATCGTAGCTCAGGCAGGAAGATCAGGTGCTGTGACAATAGCAACTAATATGGCAGGTAGAGGCACTGATATTATTCTTGGCGGTAATAGCGATTATATGGCAAGACTCAAATTAAAAGAAACATTAATGCCTTTGCTTGTTAAGCCAGATAACGAGCATAAGCCACCAATACCAAAACAAAAAAGTTTAAAGTCTGGTGGAGGTTTTTCTGCGAAGGATGACTCAATTTCAGACAGTAATAATAAAAGTAGTTCAGCTAGTCTTTTCCCGTGTCAGTTAGGTGAGGATATTACGAGAAAACTATCTTTGTTATCCGATGAACTTGTAAAGAATTGGGGAAATAGAACATTAAATGTTCTGGAATTAGAGGATAAAATTGCTACTGCCGCCGAAAAAGCTCCTACTGAAGATAATCTTATACAATCTTTAAGAGATGCTTTATCAGAAGTAAAAAATGAATATGAGAAAGTATTAATACATGAAGAAGAAAATGTTAGAAATGCTGGCGGGCTTCATGTTATTGGAACTGAAAGGCATGAATCAAGAAGAGTTGATAATCAACTTAGAGGGAGGGCAGGTAGACAAGGAGATCTTGGAAGTACCAGATTCTTTTTATCCTTAGAAGATAATTTGTTAAGGATATTTGGTGGTGATAGGGTAGCAAATTTAATGAATGCTTTTAGAGTAGATGAAGATATGCCTATTGAGTCAGGAATGCTTACTAGATCTTTAGAAAGTGCTCAAAAAAAGGTTGAAACTTATTACTATGACATCAGAAAACAAGTTTTTGAATATGATGAGGTAATGAATAATCAAAGAAAAGCAGTTTATAGTGAGAGATTACGAGTTCTAAAAGGAACTGATTTGAAAAAACAAGTTATAGGTTACGGAGAGAGAACAATGGAAGAGATTGTAGAGGCTTATATCAATCCCGATTTACCTCCAGAAGAATGGGATATTGATCAATTGATATCAAAAGTAAAAGAATTTATTTATTTGTTGAATAATCTTAAACCTACTGATATTAATATTTTATCTATTGAAGAATTAAAAAATTATCTTAAGGAGCAATTGCGTATTGCATATGATTTGAAGGAGTCTCAAATAGAGCAATTTCGTCCAGGTTTAATGAGGGAAGCTGAAAGATTTTTTATTCTTCAACAAATTGATAATTTGTGGAGAGAACATCTTCAATCTATGGATTCTTTAAGAGAATCTGTTGGATTAAGAGGATATGGTCAAAAGGATCCTTTAATTGAATATAAAAATGAAGGTTATGATATGTTTCTTGAAATGATGACAAATATGAGAAGGAACGTCATTTACTCAATGTTTATGTTTCAACCAAAAAGTGAAAAGGAAACAAATAATTAATCCTAATTTAATTATCGCCTAAAAATTCTATTATTTCCTTATCTTTTATATTTTGTGCATCACCAACCTTAGTAATTTCAATAGATTCTGAATTTACAAGACATTCCAATGTCTTATTTAGTTTAAGAATTTGATTCTCAAGATGGTCAATTCTATCCATTAAATTTTTAATTACATTAGCTTCAGCATCTGGTAAAGCAGAGTGTGCTAAAGGATTAACTTTGACCCCACTTTGATGAACTACTCTTCCTGGGATTCCAACAACAGTACTATTCTCTTCGACATTACGAACAACCACAGAACCAGCCCCAATACGAGTATTGGAGCCAACAATTATTGAACCCAGAACTTTTGCACCAGCTCCGACTACTACATTTTCCATTAAAGTTGGATGTCTTTTACCATGACTTTTTCCAGTTCCTCCTAAGGTGACTCCTTGATAAAGTAAGCAATTATTTCCAATTTCAGCTGTTTCACCAATGACAACTCCCATCCCATGGTCTATAAAAACTTTTTTCCCTATTTTGGCACCTGGATGAATTTCTATTCCAGTGAATAATCTATTTAGATGACTTAATAATCTTGGAATTAAAGGTAATTTTAATAGCCATAATTTATGAGTTAATCTATGCATTACAATTGATTGAAAACCAGGGTAGCAAATAAAAATTTCTAAAATACCTCTTGCTGCAGGGTCTCTCTCTCTAATTATTTCAATATCTGACATTAATGTTCTTAACATAATTAATTAATGACTCCTATCTCTGTTTTTTAGTTGATTTATTGTTTCGTTGGTTAAGTAATTTTTTGCGCATATTATTTGAGGTAATCTCATTAATTGCGAACGATTTTTTACTAAAGAATTTTCAACAACGGTTAGACTAGGACCGTCGCAAACTATATGATTGGAAGCTTTTAAAAGAGCTAATAATTTACTGCTGTTATCCGAAATAGCAGTCATGATTACTATATCACTTCCTCTCATACTGTGTATTATGATTTCTGCTGCTCTTAAGAGACCAGGACTTATACTTACAATACCTACACAACTACCAAGTTTTAATTCTTTGATTATTTTTAATTCTTTCTGAAAATCGCTCAAATCAACGGCAATAGCTCTCACTCTATATTTTTTGGCTAATTTTTCTAATGGTTGTAAAAAATATCTACTTGTAACGATTGTTCCATTATTGGAGTTGCAAAGAACTTTTTCTAATTCTTCCATGGGGACAACTTCTACTGGTACATTGATTTTTGGGGAAAGGTCCTCTGCAATTAACATTGAGGCGCCTATATCTTCCCTTGGAGTACTAACTAATATTCTTGATCCACACTTTATACGCCAATCAATTTCTTTAGTTAAAAAATTTCTTGTTTCTTGAAGAGTGCATCCTAGTTTTATTAATTTATCAATTGCTTTTTTCGCCTCTTGATCAGGAGCAATATTTAAATTGTTTTTTGAATTAAAAGATTTTTTAAAATCACTGTTTTTAAGATTGTCTCTTACATAAATACCTGAACCTGCTATCGCTTCAACAACCCCATCCGTCTCGAGTTGTCTATAAACTTTACTGATAGTATTGCGATGCAGTCCTGTTTGCATTGCTAATTGTCTAGTACTTGGCAAGCGATGTCCTGGAGGGTAATATCTTGCTGCAATTGCAAAGCAAATCTGATTATACAACTGTATTGAGGCTGGAATATCAATTTCTTGTTGAATATGGAATCTCACTTTAGAAAATACCTAATTAATTTCTCGGATTACCTTTAGTGACACTTTAACATCCGTCATACTTTTTTTATTAATTTCTTATTGAAAAATTATTTTCTTTTACTCTTCTTCTTTTTTTATTAAAGGTGTTTTTCGAGGACTTAGAAACATAATCATGTTTCTTCCTTCTC
>QCRE01000006.1 GCA_003212005.1 Prochlorococcus sp. AG-459-M13
TAAAGTTTAATTTTTCCTTTTTTTAATGGAAAAAGAGGCCCTTACAAAGGTAACAGAAAAAGTAGAAAATGATGTTATCCTTTAAAAATTAATTGTTGTTGATTATTAATCAACAAATTGCAAAAAATTAATATTAGAAAAAACAAATATTTAGCTTTTTTAAGGAAAAGAGTAGAGTGGATATGTATCAATTCTGTTATGCAGTATTTAGTTTTAGTTATGTAAATTATTTTATTAAATAAATCAAGTGCAGTTCGAGATAGGTTCAGAAAAATTTAGCCATCTTTTGATATAATTAAAAAGCTAAAAATTAAATATTTTTGCACCTGGAGGGGTGGTCGAGTGGTTTAAGGCTCTAGTCTTGAAAACTAGCGTGTCTGCAAGGGCACCGTGGGTTCGAATCCCACCCCCTCCGTTCAAATAATCGTCTCAAATAGTATCTATTTATTTTTCTTTCATAACTCCTATTAAGAAAAACTATTAAAAAATTTATCATTTAATCAAAAATATTATTAAATTCTTTTTGAAGGGATTTGTAACCTTTATTCAAATCTATAATTAAGTTGTTTACATTATCTTTAATATCCTCTTTTAAATCTATATAAGTTTCTTCGACAACTTTTTCAATTTCTTCATAAAATATTGATTCAAATATACCAGGTTGAAACTTTTCAATCCAATATCCACCGAGACAATATATTTTTATAGGAATTAACTTCACAAGAGAATCCTCTGATTCAGATTTGAATTTATCAATTATATTTGTCGTCAGTTCCCCTCTTGAATTCTCTATACCGTAAGATGCTAATCCTTTTGCGATCATTTTAGTAGTACCATCTATATTTTCCTGGCTTTCAAAGATATTTTTTGCAACTATTTTCTCTAATGAAAAACAATAATCAGTAAGATTAGTATTTTCTTTTTCAGTTGGATAAATTAATCCAAATAAACTAATTATAAATACTGACGGAATTAATAATTTTTTCATCTAGAAGTTATATTCTAATAACTTATATTATTAAAATTCTTATTTCTTTATTGTTTATTATTAATATTTTAGACCTAATTTTTAATAAAAGAGCAGAAAAACAAAGGTATTAGTTTGTCTCTTTGGATTTTGAAAAGTATGACATTAACTTTTGCAATTTTAATTTTCCATTAAGTAATATTTTTGGTCATTACTGCAAGTAATTTTATTTGGTGTTATTGGAACTAAGACAAAGTATTTATATCCAAGAGCGAATGGATAGATTTTATGTGGGTTAATCTCGAAGAAGATTAAGGAGGTCTACCTGCGTCCATTTCATAAAAAAAACGAAATCCAGCTTCCAATAATCATTAATTCTAATATTACAAAAATTGTAAATTTAATTTTTTTTATAATTTTTTATTTCTAGAACCTTATGAAGAGTTGGGTTAAATGTTGAAGGAATTTCCTAATATATAAGAATATTAATGTCTTTAAGTTTCTGAGAATCTCTAATTAAATCATTTCAACTGAAACCCTTTCCATCAGAAATTGGTCCCAAAAAGTACCATACGTATCCATAAAGTCCTTTTAAAATTAATACTAATATTCTAATGTTTATTCAAATTTTTTAAATATTTAAATTAATTATTGCTCAAATTGTCTGTCAAGATAATATTTTAAATGAAAAAGTTGTCGCTTTCATTATTAAAATGTCGCCTATGGATTAATATGTAATAACATTTCATCCACTCTTAAAAGTATGTGATTATTTAAATTTTTTTGTAAATAATATAATTAAATTATGAAGGTTTATGTTCCTTATTTAAAATTTCCATACATTTTTAGAAGAACTTATGATACAGGCAATATTAATAATATGTTTAGTTTCATTAACACCTTTTCCTTCTCTTCCTTTAGTAATTTATTACTATTCAAAATTAGGATTCATTGATGGTTTTGTTGTTGTCATAGTAGCTTCTAATCTAAAAATTCTAATTCATTACAAATTAGGTAGATTAATAAGAAATAAAAAATTTAATCTTTTTAATTTAGATACAAAAATTTCAAAGATAGAAAAAAAATATAACTCATTAAAAACAAAAGAAATATTATTAATTAGGTTATCAAATTTATTTATAACGAGAATATTAAATATTTTCTTAGGTTTTATTAATTTTTCTCTAAGAAAAACATATTTTATAAATAATATTGCAATCATTCCATGGCAATTACTTTATTTCTACTTCGCAACAAAAGTTGATTATTTATCGCAAATATTAATTAATTTCGGCATAGATTTATCAATTGTTAGATTTTTATCAATTATATCTATTACATCAATAAGTTTTTTAGCTATAAGGATTCTCGTGCAATTATGCAAAAAATTTAATCTAATTAAATATATTGGAAATATAATTAAATAATTTTTGATTCCCAAAGCATTAATAAAACAGAAGTTTTATTTTTGCTATAATCGCTCTTCAATTTTTAAAATAAATTTTGCTATTTATATTTTTCTTTTATCTTTTTTATTAATTGGAAATAAGGAGCTTAAAAAAAATTTGAAAAACCTTTTTTTTATTAAATTAATCTTCTTAGAATTTTCTAAAACAAAAATCGCCTACTAATAATACTTTATTATATTTATTTTTTGAATTATTAATCTCCAAAAGATAATTTGGAGTTATAGAAAAAATAGTTTCAAGAGATACATTTCCATCACTTCCATCTTTAATTATTTTTAAAAAACATTTTCTTCCTGTATTGCTTATGATCCCAGGCCATATTGCTCCAACTCCGAAAAATATACCAATGGTTAAAAACAAAAAATGTTGGAGAAAGCTAAGCTTAGATCTTTTATAAACCATAATTATAAAATGGATATAAATCCTTAAAATTGTTTATTTAATATTAACTTCAATTATTTTTTAATCAAATATATTTATAAAAACACTCTTTATTATTGAACTTGTTAATATGAGTTTTTAATTTAGTCCTATGAATAAAGGATTTGCAACAAAAACTTCAAGGACCAAAAAGCCAAAAAAAATTATATCCTCAAAAGAACCCACAGGTAGATTAATTTCATGGTCTCCATGGCCACCAGCAAGTTTTCAAAAAAAGTATCCTGCTTTCCCTTTTGTTCTTACAATATTAATTATAACAGCTGGGCAATGGTATCTTTCTCTACTAAGATAAGCAAAAACTGGTTTTTGTATTTAAATTTTAGATGAATTTAGTTTGAGAGTTTATTTTGTTTTTTTCAATTTTATTATTTGCCCATTTTCAAGCAGCAATCATCCCAATACTATTAGGAATTAGATCGACCAATAAATTCAAACATTTAAGCAAGAATAATTTAATACCTTTCGGTTTTATTTTTTTAGGATTAGCATCAATTTCTGAAATGATAGATCATACCCAAACATCTTGGATTTATGTAGATCATTCCTCTTTTTTTAATTGGTTATTTTATTCTTTCCTATCTTTGGGACTTACATGTTTATCAATATCAGTTATAAAAAATAAATTTATTCAAGCAACTAACTTTTGCATTTCTTTATGTTCAATAATCTCATATTTTTTAATTAATAAAAGTATTGCTCTTCTTTTTCAAGTAATAATAAGTATCTTTTTAATAATAAATTGGCAAAGAATTTTTAAAGATTGGCTTTTTATCTTATACCCAATATTTGGTATTTTTTTTACGACTTTCTTTGGAACAAGGCTATCAATTAGTGGCGATCAATTTTGGCATGTTTTAATAGGCCCATCTGGAACAATTAGCGTTCTTACCTTTTATTTAGTTTTAAAAAGATCAGCCACAAATTTTACTTAAGATTCTCATGAAAATATTTATATTTACAAGTTTTTTAGTTTGCTTAATCACAATTATCTGTCCAGTTGAAATTTTAGCTGATACTACACTTGAAGTTTATATGAATGATTTTTATTCTAAATCGAATGAAGCTAAATTGATTCTTAAAGAAATCGAAAATAATCTAAAAGAAGGATCAAGAAAAAATGTATGCTCTAGGCAAAGAGAGGCTGCAAGATTAGGACTATTAGCTAATAAATCATTAATTAAAGCCTTTGAAGTAGAGGGAGCTAATCCACCAATGCAAGCAATAAAAGCAAGTCAACAGAGATGGGAATCTATTCTGAATGAGTGCTGAAGAAAATCATAAATCTATAAATCTTTTTAAATTTGCATCCTTACAGATTTACTTATTAGGGGAATTTCAGGTTCAATTCCACAAATACATTTAGAAATCGAATAAATAAAAATACATAGTGTAAATATAAAAATTACTGAGCTTAATTCAACTATAGGAAATATTCTCAAGAGATATGAAATTATTATCAAAGCAATATCAATAAGTAATGCTTGGCATGCGTTATATCTAACGAAATATGGAACTTTTGGATTTCTTGCTAATCCCGCAAACAAAATTATAAATAATAAAAAACTACCAAAAGGCAAAGATTTTTCAATTATTGCTATTGGGAAAGTTATCAATAATAGTATTTTTAAAAAAGAATATTTATAGAATAAATAATATCCAAAAGGTATTGATGCCTTTAACGGTAAAGTATACAAAAATACTGATGAAAGTCTTTGGATTATCTGATTCAATATATTGTTGAATTTTAGTATTCATATTTTAACCTAATTTTTCTGAACTTAATTAAAGAGTTATCCTCCAAAATATCAATTTTGGCAGATAGTTTCTAAATATTAGATAATTGAATAAGGTTCATAATTCAAAATGCGTATCCTACATACAATGTTAAGAGTTGGAGATTTAGATAAATCTATTGATTTCTATGTGAATAGATTAGGAATGAATCTAATAAGAAAAAAGGATTACCCTCATGGAAAATTCACTTTAGCATTTGTTGGCTATGGCTCAGAAAAAGACAACACAGTAATTGAATTAACTTATAACTGGGACAAAAAGTCAGAAGACTATGAGCTTGGGGATAAATATGGTCATATAGCTATTGGAGTAAAAGATATTCATCTTATTTGCAAAGGATTAGAAAATAATGGTTGTAAAATAACAACCAGACCTAAAACAATGAAAAATAGTACAACTACCTTGGCTTTTGTTGAGGATCCTGATGGATATAAAATTGAACTTATTGAAAGAGATTAAAACCTCGGAAGTTTTTAATTTAATAAACAAATAACTAAAATAAAAAATTTTTAATTATCTAATAAATCTTTTGTAATTAACGATAACAAAATACCTAAAAAATCATATTGGATAGATTATAAAGTTTTAATTGCTAAAAAAAATTATTTCTAAGATAAAGGGTTCTAAAAATTTTATTTTATATAATCTATATTAAATCTGATTAGATTTAGTAGACAATCTATTTAGATTAATTTATTATAGAATTATCATATAAAGCTTATGCCTGGTAATTGGTCAAAAATAAGAGATGAATGGCTTGATAGAACCGCCATTGCAAAAGATGATGCTAAATGGGCGTTAGAAGCTTTAATTAATTCTGAAGAAGAATTATTTGAAATAGAGCAGAAAATCAAGAATAAAGAGGACGCTATAAGCCAAGTAAAATTTTTGAAGAGAAAGGTTAAAGAAACTATTTCCTCTAAAGAAATTAGTCTTGATGATATTTCATTAAATACTTCAAATTCAAATAAAGTACAGATCTCAGTACCATCAAATCTTACTTATCTTTTGAAAGTTTGGGCCGCAGCAGAAGGTAGAGATCTATCGAGTGTTGCTTTTCAGTGTTTAGAAACTGGCATAAGGGAAATGAAAAGCAAAGGTTCAATACCTTCAATAGCAGTTAATAGATATGACTCTGCCTGTCAAAAGAGGATTGCTCTAGCAGAAGTAAACAATCTATTGGAGAAATACGAAATAGCTCAGAATGAAATCAAATAATTATGAATAACAGAAAAATCATAAAAGGATACAAAACATTAATATCATCAAGGTTTAATGTTGATACTTCTAAAGATAAATACAAAGATGGAATAATTTATACTTTTTATTCTGATAAATTTAATTCACTTAAAGTTGGTTTTGCTGAAAATGATAAAGTTCTAGAAAAAAAATGTTCAAGTGAGGAATTTATATTATTGGATATGAAAAAAGGCAACAAGAGGGATCTATTTTTATTAGTAACCACTCTAAAAGAACTTGGTATCAAATATTCAGACAATCTTTATTTCAAATACTCAGGCTCTTTAATGAGACATTTATCTACATTAGGTTGGCCTGTTGGAAGATCACTTTATAAACAAAGAAAGATTAAAAAGGAAATTGTATATGCATAAATTTAAATGTAATCGCACTCTAAAGTTTCTCTTGTATCTCTATTTGTGATTGGATTAGTGCCAGATGCAATTTCACAAAATTCCCTAACAATATCTTTTGGCAAAAAAACATTTGTGAAGTCAGCACCCTGTATTTTTACATTCTCAAACTGTGTACTATAGGCAAAAGAATCCTCCAAGTTAGTATTTGATAAATCTGTCCCATTTAAAACAGCTGAGTCTAAAGTTACTTCTCTTAAGTTGGAGTTACTTAAATTAGTATCTTTCAATTTTGCTCCATAAAGAGTCGCATTTTGAAGCTCACAACCTGATAAATTTGCGTCTTGTAAATCAGTCAAATAGAAAGTTGCTCCATTTAAATTAGATCCAGAAAAATCAGCTCCTACCAAGGATTGTTTACCATAGTCCAACGCAGCAAAGGCTCTTGAAGGGAGAGTTAAAATAATAATTAAAACAGTTAAAAATATAAATCTCATTTTTTTGAAAAGTATTTCAATAAATTCTAACTTCTTAAGCTGAAATCTAAAAATTAATTATTTACTGAATGCTATATTTATAAAAATAACAAATCAAGAACTAGGTTTTGGATATAAGTCCTTATGATGCAATTGTCGTTGGTTCTGGAGCTACAGGAGGTATAGCAGCACTTACATTGGCAGAACAGGGGATAAAAGTTTTAGTAATAGAAGCCGGACCAAAAATCAAAAGGCTTAAAGCTTGTAATTATGAGCCAAAAAGTACCCTAAAAAGATTATCAGGAGTTTTAACAAAAAAACATACCAATCAATGCCAACATCCTGGTTATTGGAAAAATAATCCTGATTTATATTCAAATGAATTGAAACATCCTTATGACTTCCCCAAAAAAAAGCCCTTCCTTTGGACTCAAGGCAAACAATATGGAGGGAGATCATTAACATGGGGAGGCATAACATTAAGACTTTCATCAGAAGATTTTCAGCCAGCTAATAAAGACGGATTCGGACCAAACTGGCCTATTTCATACGATGAATTATCCCCCCACTATGATTTTATTGAAAGTTTCTGTGGAATCTATGGACGAAAAGATGATATAAACGAAGTCCCAAACGGTAAATATATTGGAGAAACCCCTCTTACAGAAAACGAAAGTATTTTTGGATGCAAAGTTCAATCAAAATTAAACTACCCATTTATCCAATCAAGAGGATTTGACTGTAATGCATCAGTAAAAGATAAAAAATGGCCTAAATCCTCTAGTATTGGAAGCACTCTAAAAAAAGCTTTAGATACTGGGAATGTGCAAATAATCTCTAATCACCTAGTGGAGTCTTTTGAAATTAACAAGCTAACAGAGCTTGCATCAAAACTAACGATCGTAAACTTAGAAAATGGATGCAAAGAAGTATTAAATTGTGATTTAATCCTTCTTTGCTCATCAACAATTTCAACTCTGAGAATACTACTTAACTCAGAATATAAATCAAATTCCTATGGGTTTAAAGATAATTCTGGGAAATTAGGTAAATACCTCATGGACCATATTTCTATCTGTAGATTTTTTTCAGTCCCAAAAACAAAAAACTCAGGAAAACCATTAGATAATCCTCCCGATCTTTCTGGAGCAGGCAGCTTCTTTATTCCATTTGGTTCAAATTTACCAAAAATTAAAGGCATAAATTTCCATAGAGGTTATGGAATATGGGGAGCAATTGATAGATTAGGAATACCTAAATTTTTGCAAAAAGACAGAAACACATCAATCGGCTTTCTTATCGCACATGGTGAGGTACTTCCCAGAGAGGAAAACTCAGTTTCACTCTCAAGTAAAACAGATGAATGGGGTATACCAATTCCCTACATTGAATTCGAATGGAGCGAAAATGAGTTAAATATGGCAAAACATATGGAAAATACAATACGAAAATCAATAGAAGCTGCAAATGGAGAAATAAAAAATATTGATGAACTAATTAATATTCCGTTAGGTAGTTTACTTACAAAAAACTTAATCGCACTTTCAGATAGTCCTCCTCCACCTGGATATTACATTCATGAAGTAGGAGGCGCACCAATGGGGATAAATGAAGAAAATAGCGTAGTTGATAAATTTAATAGATTATGGAGATGTAAAAATGTACTTGTATTAGATGGAGCATGCTGGCCCACATCATCTTGGCAAAGCCCCACACTTACAATGATGGCCTTGAGTAGAAGAGCTTGTTTAAATATTAAAAAGACTTAGAAGGTGTAAATAATTGATTTACATAAATTTCTGAGACAGAATTATCTGTACATCCGTTTTGAATGAGAAAAGTAGCTAATGCAGAATTTATAAGCTTATATTGATCCCAAGTTGGGTTACTTAATACGAAATCTTTCATAGTCTTGTAAAGAGTTTCTGAAAGCTCTGTTTCTAAAGAGACTTTATTTGAAGAGCACTCGACGGGATTCTTATCAGTTAAATTTGAATGGCTAATTTGATCCATAAATCTATATTTTCTACTCCAACAATAATGATATTTTTTTGTAAAAATATCAATAAAAATATGCTTGTAAAGTTTTCAAATTATCAAATGAGACTCATGTTATAAGTTATTTTTTAAAAAACTTACCTCTAATATAAGGAAATTGATTAAATCTCAAATAAAAGTCAACAATAATGTTGAAGTCCTGTTTTTTTTTAAAACTGCTGGCATTCCTAATCCAATGTGGATTTGGACGTGGAAAACAACCTGTAAATTGTGGAAAATCTAACAAAAAATGATTTCAAGATTTTATATAAAGAATACTTATATATACTGAGTCTATTAAGACTTAGTCGAGAAAGAGACAGATGATTCAGTTATTTTCAACGGATTTTCTTAAGATTTGTTATTCATTAGGCAAGCGAAGCGTGACAGGTCCCAAGGGGTGATTGGAATTTGGATAAATACTATGGTGATGGTGATGGTGATTATGTTCATGTTTTAAGTAATCACCTCCTCCTGAGTTTGATTTTTCTTGAATATGAGTTGGGATTTGATTTTGTATTTCACAAGCACCATTACATTCAGGATCACATAAATCACAGCTGATACCCAAGCCCTCTACATGGTCATGATGACTATCTTGTAACATTCCAACTTCTTTTTCAAAGCCAAATAAATTTGATCTATATTTACAGGTTGAGCAATTCATAAAATTCTTACCTTCGTTATTAAGAATCTCTTCTATCCTTTCTACAAAAGTTTCGACCACATAAGATTGTGATGAAAGATATTTTGCATGTATAAATGAGATATTTGGATTATTAATCGCAACTAAATCACTTTGCCTTTTTATTCTTGTGACAAGGACACCTGAGAAAAGGAAATAAGGGAAAATAATTATATTTTTATAACCAAGTCTCACTACATTTTTCAAGCCAGGTTCAACAAGAGGGAAAGTTACTCCAGAAAAAACTGTTTCACCCCACCCTAAACCAATACCCTCAACGATCATTCTCGTAATTTTTGAAACATTGGAATTCGCATCTGGGTCAGAAGAACCTCTTCCAACAACAACTAATAATGATTCTTCAGGTTTGAGAGTATTATTTTCTTTAAATACATCCTTTACTCTTTCACAAGCTGCACTAATCATTAAATTATTAATGCCTAATTCTCTTCCATAAATTATTTCAATACCTGTTTTACTTGAATAATTCATAAGCAAGCTAGGAATATCATTTTTTACATGGCCAGCAGCGAAAAGCATTGCAGGTATTGCAATTACTTTTTTTATAGAAAGATCTTTTAACTTGTCTAGAGCATCAACAAGTGAAGGTTTAGCGAATTCCAAAAAACCATATTCAACTAAAAAGTTTGGATAACTTTTTTGGATGAGTTTAGTTAATTCTTGAAATTCAGTAATGGCTAGTTTATTTCTACTCCCGTGTCCGCAGATAAGTATCGCGACTTGATTATTTAACTTCGAATCTAAATTATCCAAAATCAAGTTATTACTTATACCATAATAGTAAAGAACAATATCATGTAGTGAAAAATAATAATAACTTGCTTAAAGTTCCAAATAATAACTCAAAGGATGCAAAATTAAAGAAATTATTTTATGACGTGGATGATTCCTTATTTAATGAGGATAACTATTCTAAGGAAAAATTGGAGCACCTTTGCGTATGTAGTGGAGGTACAACCTCTAGCTGCGCAAAAAATGGTTTTACAACTCTTGATCTAAGAAAAAATCACAGCAAAATTAACCTAGATAGAAAAACCAATCTAGTAACAATTGGTGGTGGCGTAATAATGGGGGATCTATTAAATCATTTACAAAAACATAATCGAAGTTTTCCGATCGGACTTTCTAAACTTCCAGGAGCAGGCTATATCCTTACTGGTGGAGTAAGCCCGCTTAGTAGAGGGTATGGATTAGCCATTGATAATATTGAATCAATAAAAGGTTTCTTGGGTAATGGCACATTTATTTCTTTAAAAAAAAATCAAATAATTCCAGAAAAACAATTGATTTGGGAAGCAATTAAGGGCGCAGCACCATTCTTCTCAATTATTACCGAAATAGAACTTAAGACTATCCAATCTAATCCAATTGAGATTATTGAAGGATTTATAAATCTAAATGAACTTTCAGAAATAATACAACTATCAGAAGAATTTCCTGAAAATATTAGTCTTCAATGGATATATGCTCAAAAAATTTACATATATGTTTTTGCTGAACTCAAAGATAATTTAGAGGATAAAAAAACAGAAACATACTTAATGCTTTTAAAAAAATTTCCTAAGCTAGAAAAAAATTATTATGAGAATTTTAACGAAATAAATTTTTTTCCAAAGGAATTAGATTTATATGAGTTGAATACAAATAACCATTCTGAGGTAATCAGTCTTCTTGGAGAAGATTTACAAAATAATATTCCAATTTTTATAAAATGTTTAAACGAAATAATGAAAAATAAACCCAATAATTCCTGTTATGTTGCTTCTCAACAACTTGGTTGTAAAACTAAAAAGTTAAATTATGGCTCAAGCTTTTTTGTTCATAGAAATAGTACTTGGAAGCCATGGATATATGCATCATGGAAAAAAAATGATCTTCAAGAAAAAAAAATCGTGATGGACTGGATGTATAAATCATGGAGTAGCTTAAAAAGGTTTTATCCAAATATTCACTTAGCCCAATTGCATAATCACTTGGATTCTCATGAGGAAGAAATTAGATTAGCCTTTGGAAACAGAATGAGTGAATTAAAAACTTTAAAGAATATTTTTGACCCACAAGGTATTTTGCCTCCTTTATGAGGTAACTTCATAATTATAAAGAAACTTTAAATGTCAAATTTTTCAAGATATTTATCTAAAAATTGGTTAGATGATCCAAAGTCAAATATTCTCTCTGGCTTAGTAGTCGCTTTTGCAATGATCCCAGAAGCAATTGCTTTTTCAGGTATAGCTGGTGTAGATCCTAAAGTTGGCCTTTTTGGTGCATTTTGCTTATCTATAACAATTGCGATTGTTGGAGGAAGAAGGGGGATGATCACTTCAGCTACAGGTTCAACAGCTCTTTTGATGACTGGACTTGTTGCTTATGGAGAGTCACAAGCTCCTGGATTAGGAGTCCCATATCTTATCGCAGCTGGAATATTAACTGGAATTTTCCAAATTCTTTGGGGATATTTAAGACTTGCCTACCAAATGCGATTCGTGCCAACGGGAGTATTAAGTGGATTTGTAAATGCACTGGCGCTTTTAATATTTCAGGCACAACTACCTCAGTTAGGAATAGGTATTAAAGAATCAAAAGGATTAATTGAACAAACTTTGAATCAGTATCCAGTTAACTCTCAGATCCCAGTAGTTTGGATTCTTGTAATCCTAGGATTAATAATTATCTATGGGCTTCCAAAAATCACAAAAGTAGTCCCATCTCAACTTATCGCGATAGTAGTAATTACTCTCATAAGCATATTCTTGAATCTAGATGTCCCAACAGTTAGCGATTTGGGTAAATTACCTGATGGATTACCAAGTATTTCTCTTCCTTTTGGATCAATAGAAAATGGGAAAGTACCTTTTAGTCTTCAAACATTAGGAATTATTTTACCGACTTCACTTGCAATATCTCTAGTGGGTTTAATGGAAACCTTTTTAACTCAAGACATTTTAGACGATGTAACTGATACAAGTTCTAATAAAAATAAAGAAGCAAGAGGACAGGGAATCGCAAATATTGTGGCATCCTTATTTGGTGGAATGGCAGGATGTGCCTTAGTTGGGCAATCTGTTATGAATACTGAAAATGGTGGTAAATCTAGATTATCAACTCTCTCCTCAGGTATATCTCTACTAATTATGATTATCCTCTTGAAGTCGTGGATTGGAGCAATACCAATGGCTGCTTTAGTAGCAATCATGATAACGATCGCTATAAGTACAGCAGATATAAATGGATTAAAAAATATTAGAAAGATACCAAAAAGTGATACTGCAGTAATGCTTATGACTTTTGCAGTTACAATGCTGACAAAACCTCATAATCTTGCACTTGGAGTTATTGCAGGAGTTGCATTAGCTGCAATTCTTTTCAGCAGAAAAGTCGCAAAAGTTATAACTGTCTCAAGAGCTAAAGAAAATAATTTGACTACCTACAAAGTAAAAGGGCAATTATTTTTTGTAAGTAAAATTTATTTCTTACAAGGATTTGATATTCATGAACATCCTGAAAATATTGTAATTGATATGTCTTTAGCTCATATTTGGGACCAAAGTGGCGTTGTTGCTCTTGAGCAAATTATTAGAAAGTTCCAGAATGGTGGTTCTAAAGTTGAAATTGTAGGATTAAATAAAGAAAGTCTTAACTTATTTGAAAGACTAGGTGGTATGGAAAGCGCTCATTAAAAAAATTAATTAAGACTAACTTGTTGGTAACAAAACCAAAGCCATTGCTGAAAAAGCAAATTCCTATGAGATCTCCAAGCAGTTTTTGAACTATTTACATCAAAATTTTCAGGTGGAGGCACATCTCCTTTTTCTTTATCTCTTTCAATTTCACTAATAATTCTATGCACCGTATATTCAGGATGACCTAAATGCATAAGTTGTTTTTGATCATTAGATTCAAATATTGTATATCCGACGTTTTCTCCATATGCCAATAAATTCAATTTCCCTTCTTTTTGAGCCTTCTCCATCTCCAAATCTGGTAATCCTGCAAATCTACTTTGCGGACAAATAAATTCATCATCTTGCGTCCCCATCAAAGGATGTCCAGGAACAAGACTTTTTAAAGGGAATACCCCAAACAATTTCCTATCAAAAACTTTCTTATCAACCCCTGCCAAATAAGCCAGCGCAAAACCAGCCCAACATAACCCAAGAGTACTCGCACAAGAATTTCTAGCTTCATTTACTATTTTTACAAATTCATCCCAATACTTAACATCCTCAAAGGCTAGGTGCTCAATAGGAGCTCCAGTAATAATGATTCCATCTAATGGTTCTGGATTATTTGCCTCATCCCAAGTTATGTATAGATTATTTAGATGATTAAGATCCCATGTTTTGTATGAGTGAGTTTTAAGCTTTATCCAGACTGGCTCTATTTGAAGAGGAGATAACCCAAGTGGATGTAGTAAGTTAAATTCATACTGCTTTCCAAGCGGCATTATATTTAAAATACCAATCCTAAGAGGACGTATATCCTGTCTTTTTGCCAATTCTGGTTCGATCCAAGATATATGATTTTTCTCAACATCGTTTATCTTGTGATAGTTTCTAGGAATTATTAAAGCCAATAAATCTCCTGTCCTATATAAATTGTGAAAGTGCTTGTTCGAAATCTGCTTTTATATCATCAATATGCTCAATTCCTACAGAAACTCTTACCATCGTGGGAGTTACGCCTGCAGATAATTGTTCTTCTTCAGATAATTGCTGATGAGTTGTTGAAGCCGGATGAATTACTAAAGTTTTTGAATCACCCACGTTAGCAAGGTGACTCGCTAATTTTAAGGAATCAATAAATTTTACTGCATTTTCATAACCTCCATTAAGAGAGAACATAAGCATGCAACCCATTCCCCTTCCAGTAGTATATTTTTTGGCACTTGAGTAATATGGATCAGATTCTAGGCCAGGATAATTAACACTACTTACATTAGAATTAGAATCTAACCATTTTGCTAATGCAAGAGCATTAGAAGTTTGTCTTTCTATCCTTAAACTTAGAGTTTCCAACCCCTGCAGTAACAAGAATGAATTAAAAGGACTTTGAGCTGATCCCCAGTCTCTAAGGCATTCAAGTCTTGCTCTTAAAGCAAACGCTATATTTCTATTGTCAGGTACTCCCAAAGATTTGCAGATATCACTACCGAAACCAAAAGCGTCCCAATGAACGAGCCCATGATAAGCAGCACTTGGCTTACTCATTAGTGGGAATTTACCATTTCCCCAATCAAAGGTTCCTGCATCAACAATAACCCCTCCAATACTTGTTCCATGTCCACCGATCCATTTCGTTGCACTTTCCACAACAACATCGGCCCCAAAATCAATTGGTCTTATTAAAGCACCACCAGCACCAAGGGTATTATCCACAATTAAAGGAATTCCATTTTCTTTCGCCAAAGCAGAGAGTCCCTCAAAATCTGGGATGTTGAACCGAGGATTTCCCATTGATTCGACATATATTGCTTTGGTTTTATCATCAATTTTATTTCTAAAACTATCGATACTATCACCATCAGCAAATTTAACTTCTATTCCTAATCTTGGAAATTGTACTTTAAATTGATTGTAGGTACCACCATATAGAAAAGATGTAGAGACAAAATTATCCCCTGCTGTCATACAGTTCACGATTGCCAAGAATTGAGCAGCTTGTCCTGAGGATGTAGCAAGTGCTGCCATACCTCCCTCCAAAGCTGCCATCCTTTTTTCGAAGACATCTGTTGTGGGGTTCATAAGTCGAGTATAAATATTTCCAAATTCTTTTAATCCAAAAAGATTCGCGCCATGCTCGGCATTATCAAAAACATAGGAACTAGTTTGATAAATGGGTACTGCTCTAGAATTTGTAGTTGGATCAGGCACTTGGCCTGCATGTAACTGGAGTGTCTCGAACTTTTGGTTGCTCAAAATTTTTAAATAATCCTATTATCTATTTAACTTAAAAAAGTCCCCAAAAAAAAAAAAAAAAGATAAAAATTTATAAATCAGTTTTTAATGAAGGGTAATTATCTTTCATATATAAGCTCAAATCATCTTTTATCGCAGATCTGAGTCTCTCAATATTTGCAGAATCTATTATTGGAAAAGTTTTATTAGCCTCAGGATCTTTTTCAGTAATTGATTTCCAATTCTTACCAACATTTTTTTCAGAGTTGGTTAGAACCTCATCAAAATTGAAACCCTTATCATTGTTTTTAGCGTCGAATTCGCTAAAAGCCTTATTTATGAGCTTCTTTCTATTTTCAAATAGATTCTTAGCTTTTAAAGTATCTGGAAGACCCATAACTGGTTGTAATTCCTTAAGAAGTTTTATTTCTTCTTCAATTAAGAGTTTCCAAACCCCATGTTTATTTTTTGGAAGATTAGAATTACTAAAATTATTAATTTCATCGAGGTAAAAATTTAACCATAAATAATATGATTTTTCTTCAATATTTTTTTTAACTGATATCTTTTTATTTTGGATCTTTGGGAGTAACTTTTCTGCTTTCTTTAAAAACTGTCTGTCTTCTCTTTCTAAATTTATTAATCCCCATCTTTGACTATAGTCCCATAAATCTTCGTATCTTGTTAAATCTTCTTGATTCCAACCAAGAGCTTTCAGTTCATGAGAACGATGTGATAATTCCTTTTTCAAAAAAACCTTTTAAAACCACAATAATTCTAACCCCGCAATCAAGATTAGTAAATAAATGAAGAACTTATCATTTTAGTAAATAGAACAAAATATCAATTATTAAAATAATTATTAATAATTTTCAATACATTGATATAACTTGGATATTTTTTTGGAATTTGATTATTACATTCATTTTTTTTAAGATCATTTTCCTTTTTGTTAAAAAACAATTTCTCGTAAAGGTTTTCAATATCATTAAAAAGATAATCTCCTTTTAATTTTTCATTTAGTTCTAAAGATAATTCAGATTTCACAGATTCTTGGCAAAAATTAGTAATTTCTTCTGAACTAATTAAAACCTTATAAATTTCTTTTTTTTCTTCTGAATTAGCATTAAAACATAAATAAATCAGATTAATCATTGAACAATTATTATTTTTGATTTTGAATTCTTTATAAATGTCTGGCCAAAACTTTAAGGATTTTAGACCTTCTAAACCTCCTTGATTGAGAGAGTATTTATTACACCAATTTACAAATTCCGAGATATCTTTTGGACATCTATTGAGTTGCAAAAGCATATCTGATAAAACTTGTCCTGCCTGGAAATTCCTTGTTGGTTTTCCTTAAGTTGGCAGAGTCATGCTCCCTAAAACGTCAGCCTTAACAGCATTTAATTGAGAAAAAGTATAATCTCCTTTTTCGAAAAATTTTTCATTAATTTTTTCCTTTGCACGAATTATTTCTTCACCATAACCAAGTTCCTTTAATGAAAGATATTTATTGTCTAATTTATTTTCTTTTCTAACTTGTAATGATACTGATGCGGCCTGATCCAAACATTGTGTCAATAAAATCGTATTAATGGTAGGTAGCATTCCTGGCTTATCGGAATGAAAGTTATTTACAAAACCTGCAAATATGGATGAGATATTTTTTATTGATTTTATATATTGACATTCAATATTATGCACTCCAGGAGAAACTTGGATTTTCGGTGACAATTGATTCAAAATTCGAGCTCCTAATAAAGCAGTTAGGGCATCAGGATGACAGAAATTCGCAGTAAAACTATCATTAGGATTTCGTAAAGCTCCGTGACGATGAAATCCTGTAAAAAAAGCTAAATTTGGATATTTATTACAGAGAATAAAGGGGGTTTTGTTTTTATTATCAATGCAAAATGAACCAACGAGACAGCCAAGAACCACATTTTCTCTTTTTAAAGTTTTTCTAAGTTTTAAAGCATGTTTAAGATCATCTTGTATGTGATTACTGTTTGAAGCAAGAATAACCATCTCACATTCCAAGAGAAGATCTTTTAGATCAAAAGACTTTCTTATTCCCTCTGAAGAATAATGTCCCATTCTCTTAATCTTTTCAATAATCTCATTATCCATATCAGAAAGAACATCATTTGAGAAAGCGCCTAACAAATCTCTATCTTCCCTGGGAGCTAAGAGAATATTATTTGATTTTCCATGCATAGCACAGTTATATGCTAATGATGCAGGATATAAACCAACACTGTAGAATCCAACTTTGCTGTTCTCTAAATCTTCAATCAATGAATAAAAATATTTTTCATCATTTATGTTTTCTATAAAATTATTCTTCATTTTTGTAAATTTTTGATAATTTTTTTAATTTCTAACCCATACCAACATTTTTCTACATTAAAGCAATTCTTGACCATAGCAAATTATTTATTGTAAATATTGAATTTTTTAATTTATAATTTCTCTGAGATATAGAAATTAAATTAAAAGAGAAATAATTATAAATATGGAATATATGGCAAGTAATTTAAAGGCACAAAAACAATTAATTTCTTCTAAGAATATCTTAATTATTCAAGACATTGACGGAGTTTGTATCCCTTTAGTTAAAGATCCAATGACTAGAAAATTAGAATCAAAATATATCTATGCAGTAAAAGAATTTGCAGAGGAATTCTTTGTATTAACTTGCGGTGAACATGAAGGTCCAAGAGGGGTTAACAGAATAATAGAACGGAGTTTAAGAAGCACTACTGAGCCTAAAAACAAAGAACTATATTTAAGAGGTTTAGCAGCCTGTGGAGTTGAGTATCAAGACAACAGTGGTGAAATAAGTTTTGAAGGAGTATCAGAAAAAGAACTAAATTTTTTATCTAAAGTACCTAGTTTAATAAGACCAAAGTTTAATTTTATAGTTAAGAATATTTTTCCTGAACTTAGCCAAGAAGATATCAATTTTCACGCAGAAAAATCAATATGTGAAACACGCTTCTCGCCAACAATTAATTTCAATAGTCTATTTGATTTGGTTCATAAAGATTCTGATAAAAGAAAGCTTATTCAAATTAGTTTTGAAAAAATGATGAATGAAATCATTTTAAAAGCTGAATCCGAAGGCCTCAAAAACTCATTTTTCCTTCATATTTCACCAAATTTAGGTAATAAAAATGGTAGAGAAACAATTAAACTTTCTTCTCAAGATGATATCGGATCAACAGACATACAATTACTTATTAAAGGAGCAGTTAAAGATTCTGGAGTTTTATTTCTTTTAAATAAATTTATTGAGATTAAAACTGGCAAATCTCCTTTTGGAAGTAATTTTAATTTTAAAAATTCGCCAAAAACTATCAGAGAAAAAGTTGATTTATGCAAAAGATTTATTAACATAGACGATATGCCTTTGATTGTAGGAGTTGGTGACACAGTCACATCAAAAAAAAATAATGATGAAAAAAGTTATTCAAGAGGAGGAAGTGACAGGTCTTTTCTAGAATTAATACAAATATTAGGTAATGAATTTGGGATTAAAAATAAAATAATTTTTGTAGATAGTAGTTCTGGTGAAGTTGAAAGACCCTCTACAAAAAAAACTGGTTTAATAGGTATCAGTGATGTTCATGACAACTTAAAATTTGACATAGTTTTTAAAAATGGTCCCAAAGAATACATAAGTTGGTTTATTGAACTTGCTAATGAGAGATCAAGCTTTAAAAAAAATAGTTGACTTTTTTATTTTCGAATGACAATTTATAAATAATAGATTCATGAAAGAAAAATTCCCCTCAATATATAAAGAACCTATAGAAACATTGCAAATTAATATAGGTTATAAGTGCAATCAGGCTTGTAAGCATTGTCATGTCAATTCGAGTCCCCTAAGGACTGAAAAGATGTCCAATGAAATTATATCTCTTATTCCAAAGATAATTGAAAAATACAAAATCAAGACTTTAGATATTACAGGTGGTGCGCCAGAACTTCATCCAGAATTTAAAAATCTAATAACCAGCTTGAGCACAAAACAAGTTGATATTATTGATAGGTGCAATTTGACAATTTTTTTTGAAGAAGGTTATGAAGATCTTCCTCAATTTCTTGCAAAAAATAAAGTGATAGTTACTGCTTCGCTACCATGTTATGAAAAAAATAATGTTGATTTTCAAAGGGGTTTTGGCGTTTTTGAAAAGAGTATTAATGCCATTAAAATTCTTAATGATTTAGGCTATGGGAAGAAAGAAAATGGATTACAATTAAACCTTGTTTACAATCCTGTAAGCCCAATTCTTCCTCCTTCTCAGGAGATATTGGAGGAGGATTATAAAAAAATTCTATTCGAAAAATACAATATCGTTTTTAATAATTTATATACAATAACTAATATGCCAATAAATAGATATGAAGAATCTCTTAGAAGAGAAGGGAAACTAAATACTTATTACAAATTACTAAAAGAAAATTTTAATGAAAAAAATTTAGAAAATCTTATGTGTAAAAAGACAATTAGCGTTAATTGGCTAGGAGAAATTTATGATTGTGATTTTAACCAACAGATAAATTTCCGTGAGAACAAAGGACCAAAGACACTTTTTGATTTATTGAATGAATCATTTACTTTTGACTACGGGGTAGCGGTAAAAGAACATTGTTTTGCTTGTACTGCAGGTGCAGGGTCAAGTTGTGGAGGGACTTTAAGTTAAAACCTGCTAAATGCAATTAGGACAAATAGCTCTTACATTTAAAGAGGATTCAATTAGTTTAAAACCATTAACTTTTGCTGCAACTTTGCCTGCCTCTAAAACCTCGTCATTTTCGAATTCTTCTGTTCTTCCACACCTAATACAAATCAAATGATGATGGTCCGGTGTGTCGTTACTAAGCAATTCATATCTATGCCCACCCTCACTGAGTTCTAATTCATGAAGCAAACCCATTTGTACTAAAAGTCTTAAAGTTCTATAAATTGTTGCTAGTGAAACTTTGGAGCTTGTTTTAACTAACTTTTCATGAACCTCTTCAGCACTAAGATGCTGTCCAGAGCCAATATTTTCAAATAAATTAAGAACCTTTAGCCTTTGAGGAGTTAACCTCTTCCCATCTTTATGTAAACCATCGCCAAGAGGAGATGTAATGACATTGTATTGCGAGGATAATGACAAATTTAACTCATGGCTATTCTCAATAATAACCCTTGATGAGAGTAAAACAACTTTTTGATTTAAAATGTTTACTAAAGTTCTTCAAAATATTATGTTAAATACATCCTTATATTTAAATGATGAATGATCAAGAAATCTCTTCAGATAAACTATCATCCAAAGTTAACGCATTGCTAATTATTGATCTTCAGGAAAAAATAATAAGACCAATTTTTAATAAGGATTCAATAATCAAAAACATTAAAAAGCTAGTAAATGCTTACCAAATTTTAGGAGAAAACATATTGATATCTGAACAGAACCCACTCAAATTGGGTGCAACAATACCTGAATTATTGCCCAAAAATAGATTTAAAAAAATTGAGAAAATGGAATTTAGCTTAGCTAACATACAAGAATTTTTAGAAGAACTTAAAAATAAAAAAATTACAAATTTGATAGTTTGTGGTATCGAAACGCATATTTGTATTCAACAAACAGCCTTAGATTGTTTACAAAAAGGATTTGAAGTTATTCTCGTTTCAGATGCTATGAGCAGTCGAAATAGGGTGGATCATGAAATAGCATTACAAAGAATGACTAAGAGTGGGGCGATCTTAACAACAACTGAATCAATAATTTTTGAATTATGCAAAACTGCGGATAGAAAAGAATTTAAAGAAATTAGAAATATAATAATGAGTTAAAGAAAAATAAATACTGGTTTGTTGTTGAGAGATAATTTAAAATTTTATTAGAGATAAATTTTTAGGGTTTATTTGAATATGAAATTAGTTACTGAAAACTTCCTTCTGGCAATA
Organism: Prochlorococcus sp. AG-459-M13; assembly: GCA_003212005.1. GTDB lineage: Bacteria > Cyanobacteriota > Cyanobacteriia > PCC-6307 > Cyanobiaceae > Prochlorococcus_A. The sequence continues at coordinate 21,348 of QCRE01000006.1, forward strand.
TCTATTTTTTTTATTGGAACTTTATTGTCGATAATAATTTCTAAACTTTCAAAAATATTTTTTAAAAAGCTTTCCAAAAGAACAAAAACAAATTTCGATGATTTTATTTTTGAGGTAATCTCTGGAATTATAAAACCTATAGGTTTCCTCCTTTCATTTTATTTTTCAGTTGACTATTTTTTTGATGATGAAATAACTTTCATCTCTGTCTTATTGAATATTCTGAAATTATTTATATTGATAATCATTATAAAAGCTCTCAACAAAGTTTTAATAAGATCTTTAACAGAATCGACCTCGAAAATTAATGATTCCTCACTTAGTTCAATGGTATCTTCACTAACTCCATTGATAAAAGCATTGACATGGACTATTGGTTCAATATTTTTCTTACAAAATATAGGTGTTCAAATGACTGCTATATGGGCTTTACTAAGTGCAGGAGGTATTGGAGCAGGATTAGCTTTGAAAGATCCAGTTCAGGAGTTTTTTGAATATATAACAATTTTGCTTGATAAACCTTTTCAAAAAGGTGAGTTTATAAAATCTGATGGAGTCCTCGGAATGGTTGAGAGAGTGGGCGTAAGATCCTCAAGGATAAGAAGTATTAATGGAGAAGTAATAGTAATGAGCAACAGTGCACTAACAAATGGAATAATTTCAAATTACGCACAAATGGAAAAAAGGAGGTTAGTGCATAAATTAGGAGTTGTTTATGAAACCTCTCCAAAACTTATGAAACTGATTCCAATAATAATTGAAAAAATAGTTGAAGAGACAAAAGATGCGTCTTTTGATAGATGTCATTTCACAGATTTCGGCGACTTTAGTCTTAATTTTGAACTTGTTTATTACATCCCAACAAATAATTATCTCGCTGCAATGGAAGCTCAACAATCTATAAATTTAAGAATTATTGAGGAATTTGCGGTTAATAATATAGAGTTTGCATTCCCAACACAAACCTTAAATATTGAAAGTAACAAAGCCAAATGATCTACAAATCTCTTCACTTAAAATCCAGAGTTTTGAAGCCAACTCAGAATTATTTGCCTCATCACTAACCTTGCTTTCAACTAATTTATGTTTCTTAAAAGATATAAGTTTATTACTTAAATGTACGTAACCAATATTATTTAAATTTGCATCAAGGGTAATCTTAGAAAGAATCTTACCAGCATTTTCTATACTTTCAGAAATTCCTAAAATGTTTTTTGCAACTTTAGAAAAGATCAAATAGCCAAAGAGATTAAAACTTTTACTATATCTAAAAAAACCTGAACCATCATTAGGTATTACGAGACCAGGAGCCCAGGTAATTACTGAAATCTTACTAGAGGACATTTTTAATTTTTTCAAAAGTTCTTTAGCAAACAAAATATTACACAACTTACTATTTTTATAGGATTCATCGGCATTAAAATTATAAAATTGCCCAGTAACTTTTTTTCTAAAATCAATTAGATTATTGAGTCCTGCTTTCTCTCCTATATTTCCACCTGAGCTTTTGGGGTCGTGAACATCTGATGATGTAATAATGATTCTTGATTCTTCTTTATCTCTAACAAGATCTTTTAAGACATTTATCAAGTAAAAATGCGCAAGATGATTAACTGCGAAAGTTAACTCTATGCCTTGTTTTGATACTTTAGGATAAAAAGAACCTGTATATTGCAATCCTGCATTTAAAACAACTATATCTAAAAAAATTTTGTTACTAATAAGATAATCTTTAATTTTATTAATATTTTTTAGATCTGAAAGATCACAATTATAAATAATATTTAAATATTTACTAAGGTAATTTTTATCAAAATATTTCTCAATTATTTTAAGAAATTCATTCTTTCTTGATTCAGATTTTATTACAACGTATAAATTATTTTTAGTTTTTAGTAAATTAATAATGGCAAAAAACCCAATGCCCGAATTACCTCCAGTGATTAAAATATTCTTATTTTTAGTCATTTAGATTACTATATATTTTTTATGATAAAAAAATATACGACTTTTTTTTTATTTTGTAATCTTATAAATTATTGTTAAAACACTGAAAACTTAGTCGCTAGTTATTGAGTAATTTGATTATTATTAATCTACTCTCATTATAAATATTGGATGAAATATAAAAAACTAATTGCAGAAATAATATTTTGTTACACAAATTTCTTTAATCATAAGATTTATATTTAATGTCAAAAGAAACCCTGCCAGATGTTCTTGTTTTGGGTGCGGGGCCTGCAGGAATGGCAATTGCATCAGCTTTAGGTAAGGAAAAATTAGATGTTGAAGTCCTTTCTCCAAATGGACCAGATGAGCCTTGGCCAAACACTTATGGTATTTGGGGGAAAGAGGTTGATCAACTTGGGCTACAGGATTTACTTGAATATAGATGGAAGAATACTGTTAGTTTTTTTGGGCATGGCGCTTTAGAAGAACAAGATGACGAGAATAAAGCCACGGAACATTCACTAGATTATGGACTATTTGATAAGAAGAAACTTCACAATTTTTGGTTTAACGAATGCAATAAGTCTTTCATTAAATGGCATCAAGGTTTTGCAGACAAAATATATTTTGAAAAATATAAAAGTACAGTAACCACAAATGATGGCAAGACTTACTCTGCAAGATTAGTTGTAGATGCAACAGGATATGATCCTGTTTTTCTTAAATTAAAATCGTGTGGTCCTTTAGCAGTCCAAACTTGTTACGGGATAGTGGGTAATTTTAGTAAACCTCCTCTTAAAAAAGGTCAGTTTGTATTAATGGATTATAGAAATGACCATCTTAATGAAGAGCAAAAAAAAGAACCACCCACTTTTCTTTATGCCATGGATATGGGGAATGGAAAATATTTTCTTGAAGAGACATCACTTGGTTTAGTCAATCCCCTAACAATGGAAAATTTAAAAGAAAGACTGGAGAAGAGGCTATCTTATCGAAATATATCTATTACAAGTATGCAACACGAAGAGCTTGGTTTGTTTCTGCCAATGAATATGCCAATCCCAGATTTTAAACAACAAATACTTGGATTTGGTGGAGCTGCTTCAATGGTACATCCTGCATCTGGATACTTAATTGGCAATGTTTTAAGAAGAGCTCCTCTGGTCGCAAAAGCAGTATCAGAAGCAATTCAAAGCAAAAATCTTAGTACATATCATATTGCTAGAAAAGGTTGGGAAACTTTATGGTCAAAAGAATTAATTAGAAAGAAATCTCTTTACCAATTTGGATTAGAAAAACTCATGAGGTTTGACGAAAAACTATTGAGAGAATTTTTTGGCAGTTTTTTTCAACTACCTAAAAATCAATGGTATGGTTTTCTTACCGATACTTTATCTTTAAGAGAGATTGTTTATGCGATGTGCATAATGTTTGTAAAGGCTCCATGGAGTGTTAAAAAAGGTTTGATGATGATGCATGGTAGAGAATTTAAAATGTTACTAAGGATAATATTTCCTAATATATAGTTTTAAAATGAGAACTATACTAATAAGTGGAGCCAATAGAGGTATTGGACTCAACATTGCACATAAAGAATTAAAAGAAGGCAATAGAATAAGTGTTGGTATAAGAGATTTAGAATCTTTAAAAGGAAGCGTTATTGATCCGATTAAATGGCCAAAGGGAAGAATTATAATCAACCACTATGATGCATTAAAAAAAATTACAGCCAAAAATTGGATAGAAAATACCGTTGATGAATACGGGGGATTTGATGCAGTAATAAATTGTTCTGGAGTATTATCAAAAGTTCCTTTCTTATTCAAAGATGGTGATGAAGAAGATATTTTAAATACACTAAATATAAACTTTTTAGCAATTTGGAATTTGTGTAGACTTTCTTGGGATCATTTATGTGCCTCAGGCAGAGGAAGAATTATTGTTTTAGTTTCAATGAGTGGGAAAAGATCTAAAGGGGATTTAGCCGCCTATTCTGCTTCAAAGTTTGCTTTGATGGGACTATGCCAAACAATGAAAAATAAAGGTTGGGACAAAAAGATTAGAATTTCAGCAATTTGCCCAAGTTGGGTTAATACAGAAATGGCCCAAAATATCTCTTCACTAGATAAATCAAACATGACACAACCTGAAGATATTGCTGCGATATGCTCAACTATTTTGAAGTTACCTACTCAATCAGTCCCATTTGAAATTGCCTTAAATTGTAATTATGAAATTTAACCAAAATTGAAAGTTAAATAAGCAATTGAGAGCATTGCAATTGCTATAAATAGACCTTTTATTCGATTAGTTAACAATGAAAAAAGTGATAAATCTTCAGAAAAATATCCACCAAAACTACCAGTTATAAATAATACAACCATTGGGAAAGACGCCACTCCAAAAGAATAAGATATGGCGTTTGCAAATCCAAAATTAAAAAAATTAAAAATTAAGGAACTTAATAAAAACAATAAAAAAGATGCAAATAGAGTAATGGAAACTTCAGCATCTAAAGTATGAGGTAAGCTTCCCTTTAATTCAAATTGCTTTTTGCATTCTCTAATTTGTCTTTTAGAAAGTTTTAAATATCCAGTTTCAGGAATTCTTTGAGACTTAAATTTTCTTAGCAACCTTGCTTCAAGAGTTGCTGGCTCCTTTGTCATAATTGATGTTAACAATTCATCTGGTTTGATTTTTCTAATTCTTCTATCCAGATTATCTGCCTTACCAATACGATAAAGATCTCCAACTCTTATAAGGTAAACATATCCCGCCATTTGAGATGTAAAATTAAAGTTATTCCTTTATAAATAATATACAAAGAATTAAAAGTTTTTAAATTTTTTACAAAATGACAACTGATATTTTATATTCATTTCGCAGATGTCCATATGCAATACGAGCAAGATGGGCGTTATTAATTTGCGAAATTAGACTAGAAATTCGAGAAATTGATTTAAAAAATAAGCCCCAAGAGTTTATAAATATATCAACCACTAAAACTGTGCCAATTTTATTAAAAAAAAATAATGAAGTCATAGAAGAAAGTTTAGACATTATATTTTGGGCACTTTCAGAATCAGAAAAGAATAACATCAAGAACTTTTATATTCCCAGTAATAAAGAGGAAAAAATTTTTGAAATAATTTCTGAAAATGATAATAGTTTTAAATATCATCTAGACCGTTTTAAATATTCGGCAAGATTTGAAGCAAGCGAAGAAGAATTCCATTTCTTAGAAGCTGCGAAATTCATAAAAAAATGGAATAAAATCCTAACAAATAGTAGATGGTTAATTGGAGATACACCTTCAATAGCTGATTGGTGCATTTGGCCATTTGTAAGGCAATTTAAAATTGCTTGCGAAAGTAAAAAGAAAATCAGCTATTTTGAGGAACCTATAAAAAAATGGTTAGAGTATTTTGAAAAACATCAAAATTTCAAAAAATTAATGTATAAATATAATCCATGGGAACCATCTATTAAGAAAGATTATTTCCCTTTTAATTAGCTCTCAAGCAATTTTCTTTTTTCAATAATCCTTGCCAATTCTAAGAAATATCCTGCAGTTCTAAATTTCCCAATATTTTTTTCCTTAAAGTCGATATCGCTCCTAATTTCTGCTGTCTCAGCCATAACTAAATCTAGTTCATTAAACCCAAGACTATATAATTCACCTAGCTCAATTTCTCTTCCAAGTAAATGACTTCTAAACCATTTTTCTTTATTTTCTTGAGGAGGAATTTCGTAAGGCATATTGGTTATTAATTAGGTTATATTCATTTCATAATAACTTATCTTATTATTGATAACTTGTAGAGAACCTATTGTTAAAAAAGAAAGCGACAACAATAACAAACATTGTTATTAGTGCACAAATCTCTGTCCAAAAATCTAATCCTATTTTTGAAATCATTATGGGTGCTAATACTGTAAAAAATCCTCCTGATAAAATCAACTGAGCAAAAAGTTGTTTTGATGTAAAAATAGGAAGAGTTTTAGAAATATTTTTAGGATCTGCAAGTCTTAAAAGAAGAAGTCCAGAGGCAACAACACCAGTAGAATTACCAAACTCTATTAAACTTCTCTCAAACCAGTATTTTTCAAATACAAAGTATGCGAAAAAAGCAATGCAAATTAAATTCCAAATTAAGCCAAAAATAGTTAGCACCAAAATAAGTTTCCAATTCTCAAAAACAGTAGCAATATCTAAACTTGCCATTGCTGTAAAAATTAATAAATCTGTAGATAATATGCCAATTTCTCTTTGAAGAAGATTAGAGATTAATTCTGTATTATTGGTTTTTTCCAATATATACCTTATCAAAAGTGAACCTATAAGAATAACGGGGAATACAGGCAGCGATAGAATTACTTCTTTTGAAAGTTCACCAAAGTAGTTTGAAATATACCTTAGAATTTTAATTACTAATACGCCAAAAGAAATTGCTAAACCAACAAAGCCTAGATTTATTAGTAAGATTCTTAAATCAGAAAAAATTCCTAATTTATTATTTAAATTTAAATCATTAGTTTTATCAACTATTTCCTCTGTATCTGAAATTCCTAAAGTTCTTCCCAGAAAAATAAATATGCTACCTAATAATGAAGAGGATAAAAGACCCATTGTTGCCATAGCAAGACCCAGGTCTAAGCCATCAGGGAATCCAAGTCTATTAAAACTTTCTCCAATAATAGATGCAGCACCATGCCCTCCCTCAAAACCAACCTCTATCAAACATCCCATTAAAGGATTTGTTTCCATAGAGGGAGATAATAAGTATTTAACTACCAATCCGCCGACAAAAAATTGACCAAAGCCAAGTGAAAGGGCCAGCAAAAACTGGTTAACAATCGGTCTAATTAAACCATTAATGCTTGGAATTGGTCTGCCCATCATTAATGTCGCAAACACAAGAGATAAAAGAGGAGTAGGAAAATTACTCCATACATTTGTAGTTTCCTTTGATAAAACATTAAATAAGCCATAGGGACCTATTGTTATACCTAAAAGGCCAGAAATAACAGCTATGGGTAATCCAAATCTTTCCAATTGGACAGCAAGTTTAAATCTTCTTCCAAAAATCAAGAAAAAACCGATTGTCAAAAATCCTATTAGGCTTATTAGAAGAGAATTTGAGAAAAAATTTTGATTATGTAAGATAGAAATATTCAACTATTCCGGTATTAATATTCTATAAATGTAATTTAATAATTAAATTTTATCAAATAAAAAAGGCCTCTTTAAATGAGACCTTTTGATTATATTAGAGAATTGAAATTAGTCTTTAAGGGTAACAGTAGCACTATCAATATTACTGATAGCGTTTGTAACTCTCTTAAAGTCAAATCCTAGAGCTCTTAAAGCATGCCACAGATGACCTTGAATGAAGAAGAAACCAAAGTAATAATGTACATTGGCTAACCATGCTCTTGATGTATAAACGCCATCAGGAAGATCAACAGTATCAACCCAATAAGGAGAAATACTAAATTTTAATTCAAGAGGTTCACCAAAAAATTCAACTGGATAAACAGTAGTATTTGATGCGCTCCAGAAAGCAGCAATAATTGCCATCCAACCGATGCCTGCTAGTGACCATGAAAGCACAGCTTCAGCAGAAAGAAGTCCTTTACCTTTAAATTTGGTATATTCACCAACTTGTTTTGTAGCGATATGCCAAGCACCACCAGTAATCAAGACAAATGCCAGAAAAGCATGTCCTCCCATAACATCTTCTAAATCATCAATAAGGAGAAAATCTGTTTGATGATTCCAGATTTCAGCAAGGTTTAGATCATACTCTACTTGTCTCACTGCTCCAATAGCTGGATCATAAACTCCATGTACTCTTGCCCATTCAACTAGGAGAATAACTGCAAAACCAAGAATAATTAAATGATGACCAAGGATAAATGTTAATTTATCTGGGTTATCCCATTCAATATTAAATTTTCTTGCCTTAGCAACTTCTGATTCCTCTAGATTTCCAGGCAAAAGTAGTGAATGTAGTAATCCACCAGCTGCAAGAACCATTGAGGAAACCAAATGAACAATAGCTATAGCTAGTACAGGTTTGGTATCTCCCATCAGTACTCCATCAGCGTCAAACCCTATCCCAAGGGTAGCCAAATGAGGAAGAGCAATAAGAGGTTGTTGACCCATAGGTACACTTGGGTCAAATCTTGAAAGTTCGAAAAGAGTGAAAGCACCTGCCCAAAAAACAATTAATCCTGCATGTGCGACATGAGCAGCAATAAATTTTCCTGAGCGATTAGCTACACCTGAATTACCAGCCCACCATCCATAAGTGGTATCTGGATTGCCATAGGTTTGCATTTAGGAATTGATTAGCTTAAACGTTTTGAGAATACTTTATATTTCATCAAACGGTTGAATTAATAACAAAATTGTAAAGGTTGTTAATTCTAAGGATAAATACTCATAGGTATTCATAATGAATCAATATTCTACAAAAAGTTAGTTTTAGCAACAAAATCTATCTTTTAATTTTTGAAAAATATCTTAGTATTTAATATATAAATCAATTATTTGCCATAAAATCTTTTTTTGCTGACATAACTTGTTTTTGAGTCATAAATTAATGAAAACATTGTTTTTTCATTAAACATTTACTAAGAATGAAATTAAGGTTCCTTAATTATTTAATGACAACTTCGCAAAAGACACCTAAAAAAGTCTCATTAGAAATGAAATCAGAAGGTCATTACAAGCAGGCCGCAGAAAGTTATCGCAAATCAAAACAATACATCAATATGATTGGTTTATATCCAGTATTGCAATCCACATTATTGGAATGTAAGGAAGAAAACTTAGTTGAATAAAATTATTAGAAATTGTATTAATAATCTATATTTCTCAATTTGCAATTCAAGCAGCAAATCTGTCTAGTTCATTGTCTAGAAAATAATTTTGAATTATTTGTTTACATAATTTCATATTGTATAAAGGCTCTGGATTCCATGGTTTTTTTTGTCCATAAGGGGAGCTACACCAATGAATACCTGGTCTTAAAATGCCATTTTCCCTTAAAAAAGAAAGCTTTTTTGCGCTTATACCCAGCTTATCTGAAGCGAGATCGGATTTAACCCATATATTTCCCAGCATAGGTTTTAAAATATTTGATATTCCTTGATAACGTTATTTGGAATTTTTCGAAAGGGTAAATTCTTTTAAAAAAATAAAAATATCCAAAAAGAAGTTGTTGTTTTACAAAATTCTATTTTTGATTAAGAAATATTAAATATTGAATCTTGATTCAAAAATACTTTTTTAATTTTATTTTGATTTTTTTGCGTTAATTTTAATGCCAAGTAATCTTTAGTTATAGATTCCCTTTTTGAAAGATCTAACCAACCTGAATGCCAATTATTCTGATTAATTAAATCAATCTCAGAAACTTTCACCGAAATGTCAGCATCTATTACAGATACTAATTGGAAAGAAGTTTGATAACTATTCTTAATTTTATTAATTAATACAAAGTGTCTCAAACCAAATATTGGGTTTTTAGATGTCCAAAAGGTTTTCATGTTTTTCTTATTTAAAATCAAATATCACTTTTAGAAATATTTTTATATTCTTTTCTTATTTCATCTAGTAGATTTTGCCTTTTTCTAAAGTAAGAATCGGATTCACTTTTAGCCAACTCAATTCTTTCTTTTTTACTCAAATTCATCCATTTATACAAATTTTTTTTATTAAATTTTAATTTTTTATTTTGTTTTAAATCATTCCTTTTTTTATAAAATTTTAAAAATATAAAAGAGAACATTATTAATAATAAAAGGGTAATAAACATTAAATTGAAAATGATCCTTTATGAAGCAGATTACTCTTTAGCCACTTTTTTAGTTTAGTTTTATCTTCAAGCAAAATTGACTCTTCTTGGTTCTCTGATTCCTCTTTGGTGAACATTCTGATGATAAATTTATTTTTAAGGGCCTCTTCTTCTCCAATAACAATAATACTTTTTGTTTTAAGTTTATTTGCTTTCTTAAATTGTTTTGATAGAGAAGATCCACTAAGATCTATTTCTGTTAACAAATCATAATTTCTTAACTCTCTTGAAAGTTCTATTGCCATCAACTCAGCACAAATCCCTTTATTTATTATATATATATCAATTTCTCTATTTTTTTCAAATTCTTCTCCTGCCAATAGAATCAACCTTTCTAATCCAATAGCAAATCCAATTGCAGGAGTTTCTTTTCCTCCCATCTGACTAAACAAATTATCATATCTGCCACCGCCGCATACTGTTGCTTGAGAGCCAAGTGAGCCACTAGTAAACTCAAATGCTGTATGTGTGTAATAATCCAAACCTCTTACTAAATTAAAATTTTCGATAAACGGTATTTTAAGTAGTTTTAAATTTTCTTTAAAAGTTAAATATCTCTTGAGACTTTTTTCAGACAAATAGTCAAATAATCTAGGAGCATCTCTAAGAATATTTTTTGTTTGAATATTCTTTGTATCTAAAATTCTTAAAGGATTCTTATCTATTCTCTTTTGAGAATCTAAATCTAGAAAGTTTTTATTAATTTCTATCCATTTTAAAAATTCTTTTTGAAAATTTGACCTATCAATTTGATCACCTAAAGTATTAATTTCTAGATTAAGTTCTTTTATTCCTAATTTCTCCAATATATCCCAAGCCAAAGCAATAATTTCGATATCACTCCTTACATTTTCATAACCTATAAATTCAACCCCTAACTGATGAAACTGCCTTTGCCTGCCAGCTTGAGGTCTTTCATATCTAAACATTGGTCCCATGTACCAGAGTTTCTGCGAAGGTTTAGTTACTATGCCATTTTGTATTAATGCTCTTGCAACCGAGGCCGTGCCCTCTGGTCTTAATGTACATGACCTTTCACCTCTATCCAAAAATGTATACATCTCTTTGCTAACAACATCAGTTCCCTCTCCAATACCTCTCATAAATAATTCAGTCATTTCTAATATTGGAGTTCTAATTTCCTTTACTGAAGACCTAAAAAGTTGTTCTAAAATTATTTTTTCAACATTTTGCCACTTTATTAATTGGGTAGGTAAAAGATCTACTGTACCTCTAAGATTTTTAAAGTTATTCAAAGTTCTAATTAATAATTCAAAATTTTTTAATTTTAATAAAAATTAAATTTTACTGTAATTATGTATGTCATAATTCAATCTAACATTAAGACAAAATATTGGGAATAAATAACGAAAAAGAGAATCAACATTGTGGCACAAAACCAAAAAAAATTGCTTTTGGCATCGCTCCTTTAGGTATTGTTTCCATTGGAATAGTTCCCATGGGTGTTATTAGTATTGGAGTTGTGCCAATGGGTGTTTTTTCTTTTGGTGCTGTTGCAATGGGAATAGTTAATTTATCCGTAGTTGGCATGGGAATAATTTCTTCAGGAATAACAACTATGGGATTATGGGAATATTCTCCTAAATCACGAATTCATCATCACAGCACTCCCACTAATAAGATTTCAAACATAAAGGAAGAAATGATCCCAAGTTTTTTTAATACTAAAAAGGAAGCTATTGAAGCTGCTGAAAAGTTTGGATGTGAAGGCGCTCATAAAATGGGTGAGAAATGGATGCCCTGTAAAATGCACTAGGGATTTTCCAAATTTCAAAAAAGATAAAATATCAAGTCAATATCTGCACTTTAAAATCAAGTTTACTTGCCTCTTCAGCTGTTAATTTTCTAGACCAAGCACCTTCTATAGGATGATTCCAACTGAATCCTGCCTTCTTAGCCAAAGATCTTTCTTCATAACTTATCAATGCTTTATACAAAAACCTTGGTTCATTAGCTTTAATAAGAAGTTCTTCCAAATTTTTACATTTTTTGAAAACCTCTGAAATATAAAAGCAATCAGACAAAGCTCTATGCAAGCTCCACACTGGAATTGAAAAAGATAGCGCAAGATCAGTAACTGATGGTCTTTTTTTTAATGATTTTTGGAATGACCAATTAATATCCTCTAAACTACAGATCCATTTTTTATTAAGTTTGGGTAATTTACCTTTTCCAAACCATTTTTTGTCAAACTCTACATTATGAGTAACTATCAGATCTGAACAATCCACAAGTTTCAAAAAAAAATTTAAGCCATCCTCCCAAGGTTGAACAACATTTGAAACTTCTGCAGATATTCCATTCACATGTTCTGCCTCATTAACCCTTACTGGGAATAAGAATGAAACCTGAGATAGAACAGATCTAGATGATACGTGAAATAAAATGCAACCTATTTCAATAATTTCATTTTTATTTTCATCTAGCCCAGTGGTTTCTGTATCAAGAATTAAAATTTTTTCTATTTTTTTACTTTGATTTACTTCTTGATTTGAGACTGATTTATTTAATTTTTTTGATATTTCGTGATCATCGTTTTTAATTTTATTATTAAGAAAATCCAGTTGACTTAATTCTTTTTTGTTAGGCAGTTCCAATTATCAAAAAATCACTACTTTATCTTGACGCATTTAATTTTTTTTTCTTCTAAATTAATATAAATTAAACAAAAAATTTTTATAAATCAAATTTTATCAGAAAGAATCTTTAATCAATTTGTATAAAATATTAACAAAATATGCCTTTTACAAAATACCAATTTAACAGTTATTGCTATTGGCCATCCAATCCAAGAAAAATTGTAGAATTTATCGGTGGAAGTTACCTAGCATCTAAGCCTGACTTAACCTATAAAAGATTTATAGAAAGTTTAGTAAATAAAAATTATGCTGTGCATGCTTACAAGTATACTCCTCAATTTGATCACCAAGAACTCTCTATAAAAGCATGGAAAGATCTAAAAAATTGCAAACGATCTTTATCAAAAAGAATAGGAAAATCAATTCCTTCTATAAGAATTGGTCATAGCCTTGGGTGCAAGCTTCACTTAATTTCTCCAGACGGAGGGAGGAATTGCGAAAAATTCATATCAATAAGTTTTAATAATTTCAGCGCAAGCAAATCAATTCCATTTTTAAAAAAAATATCTCAAAAATTAGAATTCATTAGTGAATTTAGTCCAAGTCCCGAGAGAACATATGGAATAATTGAAAAAACTTATAATCAAAAAAATAATTTTCTAATAAAATTTCAATCAGATGAATTAGATCAAACGGATAAATTACTTTCTTGTCTTAAAGCAAGAAATGAAGATAGTTCAAAGGGGGTAATACTAAGGGGTAGCCATACTATTATTGCAAGCGCAGGACTAAGAGAAAATTTTTTAGGAGATTGGGCTGATGATGATTTCAAAAAAAATACAATTGAGCAAGTAGCAAATCTAATTGAAAAATCAATTTAAGTACTCTCCTTTAATTTTTCTAGAACAGAACTATCTTCAAGGGTGCTTATATCTCCACTTATTTTTTCTCCCGCAGCCAAGGATCTTAAAATTCTCCGCATAATTTTTCCACTCCGTGTTTTTGGGAGAGAATCTGAAATTATTATCTTTTCTGGCTTTGCAATGATTCCAATTTCATTAACTACGTGTTTCTTTAAGTCCTCTACTAATTCTATAGAACTTTTAACATTTTTTTCTAAAGATAAAAATGCTACTATTACTTCCCCTTTTAAATCATCTTTTTTCCCCACAACAGCAGCTTCTGCAACTGATTTGTGACTAACTAATGCAGACTCGATTTCCATTGTGCCTAATCTATGACCTGACACACTTATAACATCATCAACTCTACCCATGATCCAAATATATCCATCATTATCGATCCGAGCTCCATCTCCTGCGAAATAGACATTTCTTTCCCCTTTATAAGAAATGTATTCCCAATAGCTTTCTAAGTATCTCTTAGGGTTCCCATGAATTGTTCGCATCATTCCAGGCCAAGGTTTTTTTACAATTAAATATCCTCCTTGATTTTCTATTACCTTTTCACCATTTTTATCTACAATTTCTATCTCTATTCCTGGCAAAGGGAATGTTGCGGATCCTGGCTTGGTTGAAACGGCCCCTGGTAAAGGACTTATCATAATTCCACCAGTTTCGGTTTGCCACCAAGTATCGACTATAGGGCACTTATTTTTACCAATTACCTCTTTATACCATATCCAAGCTTCAGGATTAATTGGTTCGCCTACTGTACCCAAAATCCTTAAAGATTTGAGATCATATTGATCAGGGATTTCGCGCCCCGATTTCATAAAAGATCTTATCGCTGTGGGAGCAGTATAGAAAATTGTGACATTATATTTTTGAATAATTTCCCAAAATGCTCCTAAATTTGACGCCCTAGGAACACCTTCAAACATTAGTGTAGTAGCTCCATTTGATAAAGGTCCGTAGACAATGTAACTATGACCAGTAATCCACCCAACATCTGCTGTGCACCAATAAATATCATCATCTTTTATGTCAAAAATCCACTTAAAAGTAAGGTGAGACCAGAGATTATATCCAGCAGTAGTATGAACTACCCCTTTTGGTTTACCAGTAGAACCTGAAGTATACAATACAAATAATCTATCTTCACTATTCATAATTTCGGGTTCACACCAATCTTTTTGTTCTTTTACTAATTCGTGCCACCAAAAATCTCTATTTTTTTTCATTAAGATATTTTTTTTAGTTCTCTGTACAACGACAACTTTTTCAACAACTTTATTTGCCCCACTT
>QCRE01000007.1 GCA_003212005.1 Prochlorococcus sp. AG-459-M13
GTAATTTTTCTAGCCTTTCTAACAATTTTTATAAAAGATATTACCTCTTTAGATAAATTCTCAAACTTTGCTGAATTTTTGGTTGGAATTTCGCTTCTTATTGTTGGAGTATTTGCGATAAAAAATTCTTTGCATTTAAATATTCACTATCATTCTCATCAACATGATGGAGTAGCTCATAATCATTTACATTTTCATAGTAAAGCCCAAAAAAAACATAATAAACATTTTCATGCATTCACAGGTTTAGGACTACTTCATGGCGTAGCAGGTGGGTCTCATTTATTAGCAGTTCTTCCAGCATTAGCTTTACCTATCCCAAATGCATTTGCTTATTTAGTTGCCTATTTGATTGGTTCTTTGGTCAGTATGATTCTATTTACTTGTCTGATATCTATTTCAACTTTAAAAGTAGGTCAAAAATTTATTAAAAGATTAATAGCTTTTGCAGGAGGATTATCTTTTTCTATGGGCTTATTTTGGCTCCAGAAAAGTGCTTCTTTTATTATGACTTAGTAGATTTTTAAATTTCATAGATGTTATTTTATAAGTAACTATGCCAATGACTTTTTCATTACTAATTAATCCAAATTTACTACTGTCATCACTATATTTAATATTATCTCCAAAAACTTCAATACAATTTTTGCTTACACGAGATATTCTTTTAATTAACTTAATATTTTTAAAAGGGTGGTAGAAAATAACTATTTGGCCAACTTTTAAGAGTGATTTGTTTTTAACATATTTTTTAAAAAAAACAATTTCATTCTCTTTAATAGTTGGAAACATAGACTGACCACAAACGATTGCGGTTTTTCTAAATCCAAAAAAAAATGCAATTAATTCGAAAAAATTTTTTAAAATAATTTAATTAACTAGCTTTGACAAAAGCATCGCTCCTTCCTTTTGATGCCCAGAAAATTTTATGTATTTTTTCTACATGATTCATTAATTCTTCTGCTTGAGCTAAATCAATACTTACTTTGCAAGCACTACATAATTTTGCTGCTTTCCAGATTGTTTCATGTAGATCTGGATAAGTTTCTAAGTGAACTGGTTTAAAATAATCAGTCCATAATATAAGAATTTCTTTCTTAGTTTCTTTAGCCTGCTCTTCTTTAACTGCTACAAATCTGGAAAAAGTATTGCTGTATGCAGCCCACTCCTCTGAGTTAGTATTTGAAGGAGGTGTAAGTGCAATAAGTTTCTTTGTCATTGCAAGCACTGCTTCAGCAGCAACTCTTGTGGAAGCAGGATCGTAAACTCCACATGGGCCGTCACAGTGAGCATGAACTTCCAATGTGGATTTTTTAGTTAAAAGAGAATCAATTAATTTACTTAACATTCGTTTTTTTATATTTGAATTTATTTTACTAGTAGATTAACTAAATTGAAAAGTTTTAAATATTTTTCTCACTTTAATTGACTTTTAATAATTCTACTTCAAAAATTAAAGTTGCATTAGCTGGTATTACATTGCCGGCACCTCTTGAACCATAACCAAGCTCTGGTGGGATTGTTAATTTCCTTTTACCTCCAACTTTCATACCTGCTACTCCTTCATCCCAGCCTTTTATGACTCTCCCAGCACCTAATGGAAAACTGAATGGAGCCCTACCTATACTAGTATCAAATTGTGTCCCATCTTCAAGAGTTCCAGTGTAGTTAACACTAACTGTTTGTCCAGATTTGGCCTCATCTCCCTCTCCATTAACTATATCTAAAATAATTAAACCGCTATCTGTAGTTCTAGAGTTGCTTTCTTCTTGTGTGTCTTCTGCCATGGCGAAAAGTATTGGGTTAGGATCTGATGGATCTAATTCAAATATATTGGCATTAGAATTATTAGTTTTTTCTATATTATTAATATCATTTATTATTTCAGTTTTTGGTTCAGCTGCATTGACAATTTGAGGGGAATTAAATTGACTAAAGAGAGTTAATGAAATGCAAAATACAAAGATTGTAAAACTAATTAAAACTTCTTTCACTTAAATTTTGAATTACTATATTTAATTCTACAGAAAAAGGTACAATTAATTATGTTTTTAAATAATTAATTTAGAAATTTTATATTGTTGATTAACCTTCAAATTAAAAAGTTTACGAAATATTTTTACCCGTGCTTAGGTGGTATCTTCGGGGGGATTGCTACCTCAACTAATTTATGGTTGTTATTTATGCCAATTTCCATATTTATTTTATGGAGTATAAGTGGTAAAAAACTATCAAACTTTATTTGGGGATTTTTCTTTATATTAGTTAGTCATTCTTGGCTTTATGATCTTCACCCTTTAACATGGCTTGGCATCTCATGGACATCAAGTTTAATCATTTCCATTTCAATATTATTAGGTTGTTCTTTTACAGGCGGGATATTGGTTTATTTATGGGGTCTTTTAGTTAGAAGAATTCTCCTCAAAAAAGATATTTTAAAAATGAAATTTTTACCATTAACCGTAAAAGTTTTACTGTTATCTTTTACTTGGGGGATAGGGGAATTTATTCTTTCTCAAACTCCTCTTTTTTGGATAGGTTTGGGCGAAGGTATAGTTCCTGGAGATATGTATCTTGCAGGTTTAGCAAGATGGATTGGTGCAAGTGGATTATGCGTTGTGCAATTAGTTCTCGGTTTTTGGATATATTTAATTTATGCGAAATGGAAACGAAAATATCATTTAAAAAAAACATTCTTTTTTGGAATTTTGATTATCTTTATTTTGCATTTTCTCGGAAGTTTAACAAACCCTATTAATAGAAATACCGACTATCCAGTAGCTTTATGGCAGCCCAATATGCCAACTAGAGAAAAAATTAATGTTAATAATCAATTTATAAATCATAAGTTGAATAATGCTCAAAAAATTGCTCTTTTAAATAAAGCAAAACTTCTTATTACTCCTGAGGGGACCTTGAATTATAATTTCAATTTAGCTTTTAAAAGCAAGATTATGATGTTGGCAGGAGGTTTTAGAAACTCTAACAATGGGTTAAGAAGTTCTTTGCTTGGATATCAAATCGGGGATAAAACTTATTCGACCTTTATTGATAAAAATAGGCTTGTGCCATTAGGCGAGAAAGTTCCAAAATTCTTAAATATCTTCTCAAGAGGACTTTCAGTAGTTGGAGGTATTCAACCAGGTTCAAATTCGCGTTTTTTTGAATGGAAGGTCACTCCACCAATTGCAATAGCAATTTGCTATGAAATTAGTGATGGTTTTAAAATAAGAAAAGCTATTAACAAAGGCGCAGGACTAATAATTTCAGCAGCAAACTTGGATCCATATCCAACTAAACTTCATAATCAATTCCTTTCATTGGCCAGATTAAGAAGTATAGAAAATAAAAAAGATAATGTGATCGTCTCTAACACAGGTCCCTCTGGGTTAATAAGTGAGAAAGGAAAAATAATTAAACTATTTGAACCTAATAAAGAGCAAAATGATATTGTAAATCCTAACTTTTCTACTGAAAAAACATTCTACACAAAGTATGGGGAAGGACCTTTATTATTTTTATTTCTTTCTTTGGGAGTATTAAATTTACTTTTTTTTAAAACTAAGTAATTATTCCACCTCCTAATAAAATTTCATCATTATAAAAAACTGCTGCTTGACCAGGCGTAACAGAGCCTTGGTTTTCCTCGAAAATTAATTTAAATGTTTTAGTGATATTTTCTTTACTTTTCACAGGAACTAAAATTCCATTTACTGGATTACTCCTGTATCTTATTTGTGCCTTGACTTCTATTTTATTTTTAGGCTCTTCAATTGAAACCCAGTTAACTTCTTTTATTATGGCTTCTTTTTTTAAAAGGTCTTTTTTATTTGCTACATAGACTATGTTTTTTTCTCTATCTAAACTTTCTACATATAAAGGCTCTGGCCAGGCAATTCCCAAACCTCTCCTTTGACCAATTGTGAAATGTTGAATACCTTTATGAGTGCCAATAATCTCCCCATTTATATGTATAATTTTTCCTTCTTTAGATTCAATATGATTATCAATAAACTTTTGCATGGATCCATAATGTTCAACTAAACATAGATCTTGACTTTCTGGTTTTTTTGCTGTTCTAAGGCCTAATCTTAAGGCCTCTTTTCTTGTGTCTTCTTTTTTAAGATCACCAAGTGGAAGAATTAGTCTTCTTAATACCTCTTGGGAAAGACTATAAAGAAAATAACTCTGATCTTTATTCTTATCAGCACCCCTAAGAAGTAAATAATCCTTAAATTGAAAATTTCCTGTGTTTTTAATTTTCTTGTAAGTACTTTTTTGTACTCTTGCGTAGTGACCAGTTGCAATATAAGTAAACTCTTTTTGTTTAATAACAAAATTGAGCATCTCTTCAAATTTTACATTTTTATTACACATCGAGCATGGAAGAGGAGTAAAGCCCGATTCATATCCCTCTGTAGTCTTTTTAACTACTTCCCTTTCAAAAATTATTCTTGAATCTAATATGTTATGGTTTATTCCTAAATCTTCACAAAGACCTGCTGCGTCAACTAGTCCCTCGGAGCAACAAGAGCCTTCTCCTTTCATAAGCCAAAGAGTAAGTCCTTCAACTTCCCAGCCATCTTCGATGAGAAGAGCTGCTGAAAGAGAACTATCTACTCCACCAGAAAGACCAACTACAATTTTTTTTTGGTTTTTAGATTTAATATTAATAGAGGAAAAGTTCTCTGATTTTTTATCCTTTAAATTATTTATCATGGAGTTTTAAAATTTTAAACATTTTTTTACAGCTTTGAACTAATTATGAAAGAAATTGGATGGCCAACAACTGACTCTAAACATCTAGTTGTTAATTCAAAGCAAATGTTGGAGTTAGAGCATGAAATGTTTTCTAATGGAATGTCTCAAGAGGCATTGATTGAAAAGGTTGGAATTCAAATTTCTAAATGGCTTTTAAAAAGAAAATCTCTTTTAAAAGAAGGAATAGTGGTTTTTATAGGTCCTGGTCATAACGGCGGAGATGGAGCTGTAATTGCTAAAGAGCTTTTTTTAAATGGATATCAAGTTAAATTTTGGTGCCCATTTCCTTTAAAAAAAACAATTACAATTAACTATGTAAAATATCTTACCTCTTTAGGAGTAGAAAAATTAGTAGATCCTCCTAATGCTGAGGGAAAAGATCTATGGATTGATGCTGTTTTTGGGAATAGTCAAAAAAGAAAAGTTGATCATCAACTAATTGAATTATTCATTAGTAAATTTGATAATAATTTAGGTGAGGTAGTAAGTATAGATGTCCCAACAGGTCTATGTCCTAATTCTGGGGAACCATTTTCAAAAAATGCTGTAAAGGCTAACTATACTCTTGTTGTTGGGCTTAATAAAATTGGATTATTACAAGATACTGCATTACCCTATGTTGGAGCATTACACCTTATTGATATAGGCATATCTAGAGATCAATTATGCAAATTAAAAAGCAAGATTTTAAAAATTACTTATCAAGATTTTAAAACAATTAATCTTCCAGTATTACCAACAAATACTAGTAAATATAAAAGAGGTAGAACATTATTAATTGTTGGGAGTGAAAAATATCCAGGGGCGGCACATTTAGCAATAAAAGGCGCTCTTTCAAGTGGGGCAGGATTTGTTTCAGCAATTATCCCTGATTTAGTAGCAAAATCTATTTGGCAGGTTGAACCAGAAGTAGTAGTCAAGGGAAGACTTATAAGTGACACTAATGGAAATTCAATTTTATTCGATGCCTTAATGAATATTAATTTTGCTTATTATGATTCAATAGTTATTGGTCCAGGAATCGGATTAAATAATGAAGATTGGGAAAAATCGACACATACTTTATTAAGTTTTGAAGGTTTATTAATTCTTGATGCGGATGCACTAAACAGAATTTCTAAATCGAATTTAGGATCTAAATTTTTTTTAGAAAGAAAGTATGAAACTTGGATTACTCCTCATAATGAAGAATTTATGAGGTTGTTCCCTAATATTGACTGTAGTAACAGAGTTGAATTAGCTATGAAAGTAGCTAAAGACTTTAATATTAGTATTTTATTAAAAGGGGCTAATAGTATCATTGCTAATAAAGATAGAGCATGGCAACTTTTTGGAACCGATGCTGAGTCTGCGAGAGCAGGTTTAGGAGACCTTTTATCTGGATTTATTGGGGGATGTTCATCAATAGATTTGTCTTATTCTGGAAATAATATTCAGACTGAATCTTTAGCAAAATTTGCATTTTTGCACTCTTTTGCTTCGTCAGAGTGTAATAAAGGATCTACTGCATCATTAATTGGGGTTGCATTATCTAAATTAATGCGAAAAACAAAAGCGAGGCAATTGTCATGAAAGAAACAATTATTGGCAGTTTTTTTTAGTTTTAAACACATAACTACACAATTTATACCTGAAATCTGAAGCAGGTATTAAGTAATCGTGTTTTTTGTAAAAAGTGTAGGAGAGTTTAAATACCTCATTATTAGGTAAAAGAATGGCTTCATCAGTATCATCATCAACTGAACCGCAAAAAAGAAGAGGTAACGATCCAATTAGTTGGTACCTCTCTAATATTGGCCGTGTACCTTTATTAACACCTGCAGAGGAAATTGAATTGGGTAACCAAGTTCAAAAAATGATGATTATTACTGAAGATGGTCAACTAAATGAAAAAACAAAAGATTTTAATCCTCAACAAAAAAGAACCATAAAAATTGGTAAAAGAGCAAAAGAAAGAATGATGAAAGCTAATTTAAGGCTTGTCGTGAGCGTAGCAAAAAAATATCAAGGTAAAGGCTTAGAACTTTTAGATTTAGTTCAGGAAGGCTCTTTAGGTTTAGAAAGAGCTGTTGAAAAATTTGATCCCACAAGAGGATATAAATTTTCTACATATGCTTTTTGGTGGATACGCCAAAGTATGACAAGAGCTATTGCCTGTCAATCAAGAACTATTCGTTTACCAGTTCATTTAAGTGAGAGACTTGCCACTATTAGAAAAGTAAGTAGAGAATTAGCTCATAAACTTGGAGCAATGCCAAGTAGAATTGAAATTGCTGAAGCGATGGATATAGATGTAGAGGAACTTGATTCTGTTTTGAGACAAGCTTTATCTACAAGTAGTTTGGATGCCCCTGTAAACGGAGATGATGGTAGGAGCTTTTTAGGTGACCTTATTGCAGATAGCAATAACGAGGAGCCTCTGGACCAAGTTGAGCAAAAAATGCATCAAGAGCAGTTAGGGAAGTGGTTAACTCATTTAAGTGAACAAGAACAACATGTCTTGAAGTTAAGATTCGGATTAGATGGAAATGAGAGGCACACTTTAGCGGAAATTGGGAGGTTATTAGAAGTCTCTAGAGAAAGGGTAAGACAGGTTGAACTGAAAGCTCTTAGAAAATTAAGAAATCTAACCAGAAAACTACCTAGTGGAGTTTGATTTAATCTTCAGCCCAAATATATTTTGTTAATTCTTCTGGTGGAGGTTCTGGTGCATCCAAAGCCTTATTAACAGATTCAGAGATTTCTAAGTCTATTTTCTTTTCTATTTTTTTTAATTCATCTTCTTTAGCAAAACCTCCATCTATTAAATCTTTAGCTAATTTTTTAATTGGATCTCTTTTAGCCCAGAATTCTTTCTCTTCTTCAGCTCTTAATTCATCTGGATCTGCCAAAGAATGCCCCCTAAATCTGTAAGTTAAGCATTCGAGTAAAGTTGGCCCTTCTCCTGCTCTTGCTCTTTCAATAGCTCTTTGCGCTGCCCCTCTAACTGCTAATACATCCATTCCATCAACTTCTTCACCATGCATCCCGAAAGCTGACGCTTTTCTCCATATTTCTGGATTGCTTGTGGCTCTGTCATGAGCCATGCCTATAGCCCATTTATTATTTTCAACTACAAAAATTATTGGCAATTTCCATAACTGGGCCATATTTAAACTTTCAAAAAATTGTCCATTATTACAAGTCCCATCTCCAAAGAAGGCAGCTGTTACAGAGTCGCTTTGGTTGTCACCAGCAACCTCTTTTTTATATTTACTTGAAAAAGCTGAACCTAAAGCAACTGGGATTCCCTCTCCAATAAATGCATAACCTCCTAGAAGATGATGTTCTTTTGAGAATAAATGCATAGAACCACCTCTACCTTTACTGCAGCCTGTCGCTTTGCCGAATAATTCGCTCATTACTTCAAAAGATGGAACTCCTGCACTAAGTGCATGAACATGATCTCGGTATGTACTACAAAACCAGTCATGCTTCTTTTTCATTGCACCTATGACTCCGGTGCTAATTGCTTCTTGACCGTTGTAAAGATGTACGAATCCAAACATCTTGCCTCTGTAGTACATTTCTGCACATTTATCTTCAAATCTTCTGCCCAGCGTCATGTCTTCATAGAGAAATAATCCAGTTTCACGATCTAACGTCGCTTTTTTTAAGTCCTGAAGATTTGAAATTCTCTCTACGTGTGTTTCCAAGAAAATACCTTAATGAAGTTTTGATTTGTTGACATTCTAAGGTGCAATGGACAATTTTTACCTTTTTTTTTAAAAACTCTCCAAGACCTTATGAAAAAAAAATATAAATTGATAATATTTATCTAAAGGATTTTCAATAGGATAATTGTTTGGAACTTCCATTAGACCACTTTCGCTTAATAGGCGTAAGCCCCTCAGCAACATCTGAGGAAATATTAAGGGCTTTTCAATTACGTTTAGATAAAACCCCTGATGAAGGATTTACTTACGAGGTTTTAGCTCAAAGATCTGAATTACTTCGCCTGACTGCAGATTTGCTAACAGATCCTGACAGTAGAAGAGAATATGAAAATTTATTATTAAAAGGCGCGGCAGGTTTAGATTTATCTTCAAACAGAGAGGTGGCAGGATTAATCCTCCTTTGGGAATCAGGTTCTCCAAAAGAGACTTTTACAATAACAAGAAAAGCATTACAACCGCCTCAAACCCCTGCATTAGGCAGTAGCAGAGAAGCTGACCTTACCTTGTTAGCAGCATTGTCATCTCGAGATGCTGCAATACAAGAACAAGAACAAAGATCATATTCAAATGCAGCAGATTTTTTAAAAGAGGGTATACAGCTTTTACAAAGAATGGGAAAGCTTGTGGAATTAAGAAAAAATCTTGAGGAGGATTTAGTTTCACTTCTACCTTATAGAATTCTTGACTTGTTAAGTAGAGATTTAAGTGACAGTCAGTCTCACAAAAAAGGGCTAGGTATGCTCGAAAATTTAATAGTAAAAAGAGGCGGCTTGGAAGGAAAAAATAAATCTGAATATAATAACTACCTAAATCAGCGAGAATTTGAATCTTTTTTTCAACAAATAAAACCATTCTTGACTGTTCAAGAGCAGATAGATTTATTTTTAGAATTACAAAAAAGAGGTTCAAGTGAAGCAGGATTTTTAGCTTTTCTATCTTTAACAGCAATTGGTTTTGCGCGAAGAAAACCTGAAAAATTATTTGAAGCAAGAAAAATATTAAAAAAACTTAATTTATCGGGACTCGATTCAATGCCTTTAATAGGGTGTTTAGATTTACTTTTGGCAGATATCGATCAATCCACAGCAAGATTTTTAAGTAGTTCTGATGATAAATTAAGAGAATGGTTAGATAATTATCCTGGCGAGAAACTAGAAGCTATTTGTATTTTTTGTAAAAATTGGTTAGAAAATGATGTATTAGTGGGTTACAGAGATATTGATTTACAAGAAATAGATTTAGATTCTTGGTTTCAAGATAGAGAAATACAAGAATTTATTGAA
Organism: Prochlorococcus sp. AG-459-M13; assembly: GCA_003212005.1. GTDB lineage: Bacteria > Cyanobacteriota > Cyanobacteriia > PCC-6307 > Cyanobiaceae > Prochlorococcus_A. The sequence goes on from QCRE01000007.1 coordinate 9,761, forward strand.
CAATTAGAGAAGAATTCAAATAAAACTTTATTAAAATCAAAACTACAAAATCAATCAAATCTTAAAACACAATTATCTAAAAAAGATATAAGTTCGAATCCTGATATTGAATCAAATAATTTTGAAGAAGGAAGATTACCTTTCCCTGGGGGATTAAAAAAGGATGAAGAACAATCACAATTAATAGATGAAAATATTCAGACAGATGAAACTATTAAGAATAAAGCAATTGAATTTTACAAATACGCAATAGAAAAAATTGCCGAATTAAAATTTAATTTTGGAGAAGCTTTAGAGAAAAATAGAATATTTAATAAATCCCCTTTCTTAACATATTTTTATGCTTTTTTAATTTTATTTGCTTTTGGTTTGGGGGTAGGATTTTTTAGAAATAATATTAAAAAAACTTCTCAGGAAAAAGAAATAATTGATAACTCCTTAACAATAGATAAAAATAAGAGAATTTTTAATGAAGTTTTAAATCAAGAAGATAAAAAAAATGCTTTCAATACATCAGAAATTATTCTCTCGGAAAAAATAAATAAAAAATCTTTCTCAGTTGAAGAGCTAACAAATGCTGCGCCTTCATTAGATCAAATTAAGTATTTAATTAATACATGGCTTGATAAAAAAAGTAATTTTTTAGCAGGAAAAAGTGAACTTAAATTATCCACAATAGTTCAAAGTGATTTAATAAATAGATTAATGAAGGAAAGAGAACTTGATATCCAAAAAGGTATCTATAAAGATATCAATACTAACATTGAAAAAATTGTGCTTTTAACTCAAACAGCATCAAGGATTTCAGTATCAGTTAATTTAAAATACACAGAAAAAATATTAAAAAAAGATGGAGAATTGTTAGATGAAATAAAATTTACTCCTTTTTTAAAAGTAAAATATATTTTAGGTTTTTCTGAAAATTCTTGGAAATTAGTTGATTTTATAAGCGGTGTTTAAATTACCTTTCAATATCATTTATAATAGAAAAAAATAAATATAAATAATGTTTGATGAACTCTCATCACGATTTGAAGACGCTGTAAAGGGTCTAAGAGGTGAAGCAAAAATTAGTGAAAATAATATTAACGATGCTTTAAAAGAAGTAAAGAAAGCATTATTAGATGCAGATGTTAGTTTATCGGTAGTTAAAGATTTTGTTTCAGATGTTAAAGATAAAGCTATAGGTGAAGATGTAGTAAGAGGTATTAATCCAGGACAGAAATTTGTAGAAATAGTAAACAAAGAGCTTATAAATATTATGGGTAATGAAAATTCCCCACTAATTGAAAGTGAAGCAAAACCTAATGTTATTTTGATGGCAGGTTTGCAGGGTGCCGGGAAGACAACAGCTACAGGTAAATTGGGCCTTTATTTGAAGGAAAAAGAAAAAAAAGTTTTACTAGTGGCAGCCGATATTTATAGACCTGCAGCTGTTGAACAGCTTAAAACAATTGGTAATCAGTATGATTTAGAAGTTTTTTCAGCAAAAGAAAAAGATTGTAGACCTGAAGAAATAGCAAAGAATGCTTTGATTTATGCTAATGAAAATAATGTAGACACATTAATTGTTGATACTGCAGGAAGATTGCAAATAGATGAATCAATGATGAGTGAAATGGTTCGAATAAAAAAAGTTACAAAGCCTGATGAGGTTTTACTGGTTGTAGATTCTATGATTGGACAAGAAGCAGCTGATTTAACAAAATCTTTTCATGAAAAAGTGGGAATATCAGGAGCTATTTTAACCAAATTAGATGGTGATTCAAGAGGTGGAGCTGCATTGTCAATCAGAAAAATAAGTGGAAAACCAATAAAATTCATAGGTACAGGTGAAAAAATAGAAGCCTTGCAGCCATTTCATCCAGAAAGAATGGCAAGCAGAATTCTTGGAATGGGAGATGTATTAACACTTGTTGAAAAGGCACAAAAAGAAGTAGAGCTCGCTGATGCAGAAGCAATGCAAAAGAAACTTCAAGAAGCAACTTTTGACTTTAATGATTTCGTTAAGCAAATGAGGTTAATGAAGAGAATGGGATCTCTAGGAGGCTTAATTAAATTAATACCAGGGATGAATAAAATTGATGATGGCATGATAAAAAATGGGGAAGAGCAATTAAAAAAAATTGAATCAATGATTTCCTCTATGACTTTAGAAGAGAAGCAAAAGCCAGAGGTTCTTGCTGCTCAACCATCCAGAAGACAAAGAATTGCTCAAGGAAGTGGATATCAAGCAAAAGATGTTGACAAGGTACTTGCTGATTTTCAAAGAATGAGAGGTTTTATGAAACAAATGTCAAATGGCGGAATGCCCGGAATGGGCGGAATGCCCGGAATGGGCGGAATGCCCGGAATGGGCGGAATGCCAGGAATGGGCGGAATGCCTGGTATGGGAGGAGGGAATATAAATAAATCCTTTAAAAAACAAAAATCTAATAAAAAGAAAAAAGGATTTGGAGATTTATAGTTTTTCTAATAGCTACTAGCTACCTTCTAATGATATTATAAAAATAAATTGAACTAATTTAAGATGATTAAATTGCGCCTTAAGCGCTTTGGAAAGAAAAAAGAAGCAAGTTTCAGGATCGTTGCATGTAATAGTACTTCCAGGAGAGATGGAAGGCCTCTTCAAGAATTAGGTTTTTACAACCCAAGAACAAAAGAAACAAGGCTAGATACAGAAGCCTTAAGAATCAGACTTACACAGGGTGCACAACCTACAGATGTAGTTAGAACACTTTTGGAAAAGGGTGGCCTGTTAGAAAAGAAAGTAAGAACCTCAGTCATCATTGGTAAGGCTAAACTAGAAAAAGAAAAGATAGCAAAGTCTAAGAATAAGGAAGAAGTAAGTGAGAATAAAGAAGTAGAAAGTGAGAATAAAGAAGCTGAAAGCTAATTATTTGTTTAATTTATTTTTACCTGCATTAACCAGATGAAAGAAGTTTCCAAAACTGGTCACTTCATTATAGATTTGCCAAATACCGATTCTGCTACTGCATTATCTGGCCCTGGTAATTCTTTTTTAAAAAAAATTGAATCCCTTACAGGTGTTTCCTCAACTATTAGAGGTCTTCAACTTGAAATGAGCGGAGTAATACCTAAACTTGAAAAAGCATCAGCTTTAGTGGAGTTGACAAGACATATATGGGAACAAGGTTTAGAGGTTCCAGAAGTGGATCTTAAGGCTGCTCTAAGCTCACTAGATATGGGAGTATCTTCTTCTCACGCTGAACTAGGTAAAAAGATACTCGCCCGTTCAAAGCAGGGCAGGTATTTAAGGCCTAGAACTATACGACAAAAAGAGTATGTAGAATCTATCGAAAACTTTGATTTAACTTTTGCTATTGGTCCGGCAGGGACTGGTAAAACATTCTTAGCAACTGTTTGTGCCGCTAGATTATTGAATGAAAAAAAAATTGAAAAAATTGTTTTAACTAGACCAGCAGTGGAAGCCGGTGAAAATTTAGGATTTTTACCTGGAGATTTGCAGCAAAAAGTTGATCCATATTTAAGACCCCTATTTGATTCTTTACATAGTATTTTCGGAATTGATAGAACAAATTCTTTAATTGATAAAGGTATTATTGAAGTTGCTCCTTTAGCATTTATGAGAGGCAGAACCTTGGATAACTCTTTGGTAATTTTGGATGAAGCGCAAAATACAACTTGCTCTCAAATGAGAATGTTTTTAACTAGGTTAGGTGAGAGATCAAAAATGGTTATTAATGGAGACATTACACAAATTGATTTAAAAAAAGATCAGGAAAGCGGCCTCATCGAAGCAACAAGAATTTTCTCTGAAACTGAAGGTATAAAATTTTGTTATTTAACTGTTGAGGATGTTGTGCGGCATCCTTTAGTACAGAAAATTATTGAGGCTTATAAATAACTTTTTAACTCTGGAGATCCGTACCCTGAAATTTTAAAAATCAAGTAGAATATGATCATATTTAATAAAAAAAATGCCAGCAAGTAGTAATTTCAATCAAGCTATTCGTGAAGCACAAACTAGTTCAATTATTGGACCTAATGTTGTTCAAAAAGCTTTACCCTACGTCGGTGGTGGTATGGTCCTAACTTCTTTAGGCGTATTAGCAGGAGTCTCACTCATAGCAACAAATCCTGGGCTTTTCCAGCCTCTCTCAATAGTTGCTTTAATTGCAGAATTAGTTTTGTTTTTTATAGCCACAAGCGCTGCAAATAATGCAAATAATGCAAAAGCCTTACCTTTACTAACAGGATTTAGCTTATTAACTGGATTCACCTTAAGCGGAATTGTTGCTTTAGCAATAGGAACAATTGGTATTGGTTCAGTTGGAACAGCTGCATTAGCCACTGGTATAACATTTGTTATTGCCTCATACACTGGCCAAAGGATGAGCGACAGCGTAGGTCAAGCATTAAGCGGGGTTGTTGGCCTTGGATTAATAGGACTTATTATCGCGATGTTCGTTCAACTAATTGGAGGATTTTTTGCTCCAGGAGTTTTTGGAGGTTCAGGACTTGAATTGATAATTGCAGGATTTGGAACTGTATTGTTCGTTGCAATGTCTTTTGTTGATTTTTATACTATGCCAAGAAGATATAATGATGATCAATACCTAGCAGGGGCTTTAGGTATGTACCTTACTTATATTAATCTTTTCGTTTTTATTTTAAGATTAATGATCGCTCTTCAAGGCGGGGGAAGAAGAGACTAACAAATCATTTAAATATTAATCATAAGCGTAGTTTATTAGTTACTACGCTTTTTTTATTGCGCAATATCAAGAATTTGTTTTTTTATAAATTCCTTTTGCTCTGAGTCATATTTTATTGAATTATCAAAACTATTTCCCATATTATCAAGGTCTCTAAGGACTTGTTTGACAGATTTTGTAACTGAATTTGTTTCAAGCAGTCTCAAAATACCTTTACATCTATCTGAAATGTTTTCTGATGTTATTTCATATTCAAGATTATTATCTCTTCGATGAATAATAATTTGAGCGCTACTCATTATTAAATTTTTTACTACAATTTCTACTACAGGATCACCACCTTCGTTCAATTTGTAAATTAGTGCAAAAGGAAGTTTATCTAATAAAAAACAATCTTTATCTGATAATGCATATGCAAAAAATCCTCTGATTCCATTTTTTGTTTTAATTAGCTCTGCAATTCTATCTGCTAAAACCTCTTCACTGAGTAAATCTTCACCCCACTCTTTACACCATTTTGCGGATATATTTATTGCTTGAGTAAAAGAAGCTTCTTTTAAATTTATGGTTTTTTTTTTCATTTTTGATCAGAATCTTATTATTGATGCATTAAAAGTCTTTGACCAATTATAGATCTGGGTTTGTAACTTTACTAGGAAGGCCAAATGTGGGTAAATCTACTTTAATAAATAAATTGATTGGAGAAAAAATAACAATTACTTCTCCTATAGCGCAAACTACTAGAAATAAATTAAAAGGAATTCTTAGTACAAACGATGGGCAAATAATTTTTGTCGATACACCAGGTGTTCATAAACCTCATCATCGCCTTGGAGAGATATTAGTTAAAAACGCAAAATCCGCCATTAATGGAGTTGATATGGTAATTTTTGTAATTGATTCAAGTGAAGAACCTGGGAAAGGTGATGAATATATATTGAATTTTTTAATTGAAAATAAAACTGAGTTTATTGTTGCATTAAATAAGTGGGATTTGGTTAATAAAGAATTTAGGAATTTACGATTAGAACAATATAGAAGATTTTTTGGAAATAATAGAAATTTTCAAATTGTAAGTGCTTCGCAAGGAGAAGGATGTTCTGAACTAGTCGATATGGCACTTAATTTTCTTCCAGAGGGACCAAAACTTTATGACGAAGAGATGATATGCGACCAACCATTAGATAATTTATTATCTGATTTAGTTAGAGAGCAGGTATTAATAAATACAAGAGAAGAAGTGCCTCATAGTGTTGCAGTAAAGATAGAAAAGATAGAGGAAATGAAAAGAAAAAATGGCAAAAGTTTTAAAGCTATTTTAGCTACCATAATTGTTGAAAGATCAACTCAAAAAGGCATTCTTATTGGAAAGAAAGGTTCAATGTTAAAAATTATTGGTCAGTCAGCAAGATCAAATATGTCAAAATTAATTGATGGTCCAGTTCACCTGGAGTTGTTTGTAAAAGTTGTTCCAAATTGGAGAAAAAAAGAATCAAGATTAATAGAGTTTGGTTATGAGGAAGATTTCTAGATGAGTAGATTCGATTTTGATGTTATTACATTGTTCCCTAAAGCTTTTGAATTGATAAATAATTTAGGGGTTATAACGAGAGCTCTAGATAAGAATTTGATCGATGTAAATTTACATGATTTAAGAGAATATGGAGAAGGTTCTTACAGACAAGTAGACGATAAGCCTTATGGAGGAGGATCGGGTATGGTATTAAAACCTGAACCTATTTATAAGGCACATGCATCTATTAGAAAATCACCTAAAAGTAAAACTTTATTGATGACCCCACAGGGCAAAGTTTTAAAGCAAAAGGATCTTGAGAGATGGTCAACTTTGAATCAAATAATAATTATTTGTGGTCAATATGAAGGTTTTGATGAAAGGATTAGATGTTTAGCTGATGAAGAAATATCAATAGGCGATTATGTACTTTCTGGAGGTGAAATACCCGCTATATCAATAATTAATGGTTTGACTAGATTATTACCAGGAACTCTTGGCGATCCAGACTCTTTAGTGGATGAAAGTCATAATTCTTATTTATTAGAATATCCTCAATACACGAGGCCGTTAGTTTTTAAAAATATGAAAGTGCCAGATATTTTATTGAGCGGTAATCATGAAGAGATTAAATCGTGGAGAAGACAAAAAAGTATTGAAAGAACATTGGAGAGAAGAAGTGATTTGATTTCAAACGAAAACTACAAAAAATCCCCACAAAGTAAGAGAATAATAAAAGAATATAATCAATTAATGAAATTTAGAATAGGTAATGGATACGATATTCACAGACTAGTAAAGGATAGAGAATTAATTATTGGAGGTGTAAAATTGCATCATCCTGAAAATTTAGGATTGGATGGTCATAGTGATGCTGATGTTTTAAGCCACTCAATAATGGATGCATTACTGGGAGCACTTTCGCTGGGTGACATAGGAAGGTATTTCCCCCCATCTGATGAAAAATGGAAAAATGCTGATAGCTTGTTTTTGTTATCAAAAGTAATTGATTTGATAAGAAAAGATGGTTGGGAAATAAATAATATTGATAGTGTTCTTGTCGCTGAAAGGCCAAAAATCATGCCATATATAAAATTAATGAAAAAAAACATTTCTGAAATCTTAAATATTGATGAAAATTTAATTGGAATTAAAGCAACAACGAATGAAAAATTGGGTCCAGAAGGGAGAGAGGAGGGTATAAGTTGCCATTCAATAGTGCTACTTGAGAAAAAATGAAATTAGATTTTAATTTGAAAAAAAAAATTCAAAGATTTTGTTTAGTATTTATTTGCTTAGTAGTTTTAATTTTTCAATCTGATATTCCAAATTTAAAAGCACTTACTATGGATAATTATCAAGGTAAAATTGTCATAGAGGAATTAAGGCTTAAAGTTCCCGCCGACTTAAAAGCAGAATGGTTGAATGCTGAAAAAGAAATATGGGAGCCATGGTTATCTTCTAAAGATGGTTTTTTGGGGAGACAATTATTTTGGGATAAAGAAAAAGAAGAAGCTTTAATATTGGTAAATTGGAAAAGTAAGAAATTATGGAAAAGCATACCAATGTCAGAAGTAATTGTGGTTCAACAAAAATTTGAGGATAATGTTAAAGCTGCTCTAAATGTAGAAGAAAATCCTTTTGAATTAATTTATGAGGGGGAGTTAGATAAGCAATGATGAATTTTGATATCAAGTTTGATTTTCAAAGAAAAGAGAGGCTTGGACTCATCGAGGCTATTTGGGGACAAGACAAGAGTATCGACCAATTAAAGAGATTATCTGAAAGTGTATTAAGTAAAAATGAGGTTGTTTTTATTACTAGGATTAATAGTGAAAAGGCTAATTATCTTTTAGATTTGCATGATGATGCACGATTCTATGAAGAAGCAAATTGCCTAACAATTGGGCAAAATCTGAATAAAATAATTACAAATAAAAAAGTTGCTATTATTTCAGGAGGCTCAAGTGACTTGCCGATAACACTTGAAGCAAAATTATCGCTTGAAATTTATGGAATTAGTTGTAAGACTTTTATAGACGTGGGAGTAGCAGGACTTCATCGATTAATGAGTCAGTTAGATGAAATTAATAAATATGATGTCTTAATAGTTTGCGCTGGAATGGAAGGAGCTTTAGCAACAGTTGTGGGCGGACTGTTGGCACAACCGATAATTGCAGTACCTGTTTCAGTTGGCTACGGCGTTAGCAAGGATGGAGAAACTGCTTTAAATAGTATGTTGTCAAGTTGTTCGCCGGGGATTGCAGTTATGAATATAGATAATGGTTATGGAGCTGCAATGGCTGCGCTCAGAATAATTAAAAGCATTTCCTAAAAAAATTTATTTTTTTTCAATTTCTAATAGATCTTCTATCCATAAATTTAGTTGTTTGGAAAGGATACCTTCTTCTCTCATTTTTATAGCTTTTACAACAACTTCAGTATTAACCCATTCTGGAAATCTTCTAGGCATTTATTTTTATTTATCTGTATTTATAATTTGATATAAAATTTTTGAAAAACAAGCACTAAGTAACAAAATTAATTTATTGTGTTCGATTTGGTACCTAATCTAGATAATTCTGATGAAGTGTCCTCACTTTCAACATTCCTTAATCTTTCAATTAACTCGGATAAATCATTTTGAGCCAATTCACCATTTGACTCCCATTTCAAAGACCTTGAATTATGGTTTGAATTTTCTTTCATTTTTGATTTGAAGTATTAAGAATATAAAATGAAAAAAATCAAAATTGGGATATTGTTTCAAGCCTAAAGTTAAAAAAATATGAAGATTTTTTAGATCTATCTCTTTTAATTAATCAACCGCCTCCAACAATTGAAACAATTTCTAATCTGTCTCCTTCTTTTAAAGTTAGATTAGCCCATTTCTTAGAGTTGATAACTAAGTCATTTAGTTCAACAACTACAGTATTAGTACTATACCCTAGATATTTTAATGCACTTGATAAATAAGCTTTTTCTCTCTTTATTTCTATATATTTTTCCTCGCCATTAACTTCGATTTTCATTGGATAACTCTTTTAAGATAATAATAGCCTCTTCTTTTGGATATTCAGAATTTAGAAGCCCAGAAACTAATGCGACCTTATTAATTCCATTATTTTTAAGATAGGGAATATTTGCTTTATTAATACCTCCAATAGCAAACCAAGGTATATTTATATCCTTTGTTAATTTCTTAATCTTTTCTATCCCAAGAGGCTTTTTGTTCTTCTTTGTGGGAGTTTGAAAGACTGGCCCAATTCCAATGTAATCGCATCCATTTTGTATTGCGGTAGTTATTTGAGTTGAATTATTAGCTGATACTCCAATGATTTTTGAGCTCCCTAATAATTTTCTTGCCATCTTTAGATCGATATCATCTTGCCCAATATGAACACCATCTGCATTTGATGCTAATGCTATATCGATTCTGTCATTAACGATGAACAAAGAATTATATTTTTTACATAAGCGCTGTATTTTAATTGCCTCTTCCAAATTTTCTTTATCACTACCTTCTTTAAATCTATGCTGAATAATTTTTACTCCTCCTAGTAATATTTCTTCGATTATTTCTAATAAGTTTTTTCTTTGATGTGTTATCGAATACAAGTTGTTTTCACTAATTATTAATTTAGCTTCCTTGCGATTATTGAAATTTAATAATTCAATTTCTAAAGTATAAATTTCATATCTAATGTCAGAAGCTATTTTGGAAAGCTTAATATTATGATCTCTTGAAAATTCTTCAATAACTCTAAGAGCTTCTTGAACCCTTGCAGAATTAGAACTAATTATCTTATGTGGCTTTTTTCTGTCCTTTTGCTCATCATGAGATAATCCTTTGCATTGATCATTGATGTGATTCCTTGATTTTTTATAAATTTCTAAATGATTTTTACCTAATATCTGTCTGAAGTTTTTTATTCTAATAACCAAATCTTTTTTACCAAGACCAAATCTAGCCCAATCTTCTAGTACTCTTAGCCCTTCTCTCGCTCTATCAAGATTTGCGTCAATAATTTGAAATATTCGGTTATCTTCAGATTGAGTTATGTTTGAATTTCCCATGTTGAAAATTATTTGTTGAGGTCTTTAAGAATTTTTAAGGCCTTTTCTCTATCTTCTTTAATTTGATTAGATAATTGGTTAATATTCTGAAACTTGATTTGAGATCGTAGCTTCCTAAAAGGTACTACTGACAAATTCATGCCATATAGATCGATATCCTTATCAATCAAATGAACTTCAACTGCTGATGGTAATAGTGGATCAATTGTTGGTTGAGAACCAAGGTTCATAACAGAAGGGATTTTATTCGGAGAACTATTTATTGTAGTCCAAGCCGCATAAACTCCTTCACCGGGTAAAAATTTTCTTCCATCTATTTCAAGATTCGCAGTAGGAAATCCTAGGCTTTTCCCAATTCCTTTTCCTTTAACAACTTTACCTGTAAAACTATATGGCCTATTAAGTATTCTAAAAGCATTTTTTAAATCACTCTTTTGTAATAAATCTCTGACTCTGCTGCTACTAATTCTTCCTTCATTATCCTCCAAAATTGAAATGATTTTTAGTTTTATATTCATGTCTTTTGTAATAAGTTTTATTGTATTAACATCACCACTTCTCTTGTAACCAAATCGAAAATTAGCGCCAACAGAAATACTTTTTGCTTGTAATTGATTTACTAAAATTTCTTTTATAAAGTTCTTGGCACTTAATTTAGAGAGTTTGTGATCAAAGGGAATTAATACTAATTGTTCAATACCAAGTTCTTCAAGGATAGGAAGTTTTTCTTCTGGGAGATCAAGCCTTAGTCGGGTTTCTTTATATAGTATTTCTCTTGGATGTGGCCAAAAACTTGCGATTGTGGGAGTATAGTTATTTTCTTTAACAACACTTTCAATTAATTTTCTGTGACCTGCATGTAAACCATCAAAACTACCAATACCTATTGAAGTAGGATTCTTAACTTCAGATGGTGATATTAAAGAGATCACAAGATAACGTGCAATTTTATGATTTAGATGGCAAATTTGAATAGATTATAGTTTATTCAATCAAATGAATGTCTGATAAAATTGATTTTCAGTCGCTTTCATTTGGAATGCGGCGCGTCGGATGGATACGCTTTTGGGTTCAATCCATTTTAGGTGTTGTAGTAGCAGCTGTTTTGCTTTTTTCAAATGTTGTAAACAAAAGTGAGGGACAGTTAAGTTTGACCCCAGGACTATCATTAACAACAATATCTTTAATTCTACTATTGTTTAGCCTGTGGCAAGGTTGGTTGATAGTCCGGACTGGGAGGGCACTTACAAGTAATGCTAGACCCTCAAGAGGGCAAACAAGCAAATTAATAAAAAGAGGATTAGTAAATGATTTGTTAGGAATTTTATTTGGTTTAATTGGATATCAAGCACTTATGGGTGCACTTTTTATACAGGCATCATCTCAAACGACTGGTCAACTTATTACTGCTACATCTGATATTCCTATTACAGGGCTTGAAATTTTATCAGTACTAAGTAATACACAAGTTATTGCGGCACATTTCTTTGGACTGTGCTTTTCTTTATGGTTGTTAAGAAGCATTTATAAATGAAGTATTAATTTTTGGTAATAAGTCTAAATTTCCTCTCCAAAACAAATCTGGTTCAACAGGCGTTAGAGAAATATTATTTTCTTGTATTTGAGAAACGTCGCTAGGCCAATTCTTGGGACCATAACCTTTTGATTTCAGATCTAGTACAACTTCACCCGCTAACCAATAATAATCATCTCCTCTTGGGTCTTCTCTTTTAGAAAATTGGTTTTTATATTTTCTTATTGATAATCTTGTCCATGATAATTTCTTTATTTTATTCTTTTCACATGGTGGAATATTCAAGTTTAAAAGAAGTGCTGTTGGCCAATTATCCTTGATTGCTTGTTCTGCAATATTAATTGCGATTTCACTAGCGAATTCAAAGTTTTTCCATTTAAAACTAGCAATACTTATTGCCATAGAAGGAACATTCTCTAAAGTACCTTCCATTGCTGCAGCAACTGTTCCTGAACAAAATATATCTGTTCCTAAATTTGGCCCATGATTTACACCAGAAAGAACCAAATCAGGTTTTTTATCTAATAATTCTGATAAGGCCAATTTTACACAATCAGCAGGAGTTCCTGAACATCCCCAAGCTTTAATGCCTGGTTCAAATAATGCATCTGCTCTCTCAACTCTTAAAGGTGATTGTAAAGTTAGACCATGACCGGTAGCCGACCTCTCTTGATCTGGACATACTACAGTAACTTTATGTCCTTTTTTTAAAGCGGTTTTGGCTAATGCTCTTATTCCATCAGCAAAAACTCCATCATCATTACTTATCAAAATATTTAATGATTCCATTTACAGGTAATTAATTATGGACGATATTTAAGTAAGATGAAACTATACTTATTTTTACTATATCAGTGAGTCAAATTGAATCATTAAGCCAAATAGAGGAAAAATTAAATAACCTTTCTCTCCAAGCGAATGAAAATATCCAAAATGCTAAGAATAACGCTGAATTGGACCAATTAAGAGTTTCTTTACTTGGAAAAAAAGGGGAATTATCAATAATATTAAAAAACATGAGTAAATTATCCTCGGTTGATAGACCTACTGTTGGGCAGAAGGCAAACTTGATAAAGATAAACTTGCAAAATTTAATAACTGCAAGAAAAGAACAAATTATTAGTGAATCAATAGATCAACAGATTGAAGATGAAAAAATAGATGTAACTATTCCTTCTACAGGAACGCAATCAGGTAATAAACACCCACTAATTTCAACCCAAGATGAGATAATAGATATTTTTTGTGGACTAGGATACTCAGTTGAAAATGGCCCCGAAATAGAGTCTGACTTTTATAATTTTGAATCTCTAAACATACCTAAAAATCATCCTGCACGAGATATGCAGGATACTTTTTATTTAGATGAAAAACGTTTGCTTAGAACCCATACATCACCTGTTCAGATTAGATATCTTGAAAACAATGCCCCTCCAGTGAGAATTATTGCACCGGGAAGAGTTTATAGAAGAGATGCTGTAGATGCTACTCACTCGCCTGTTTTTAATCAGGTAGAGGTTTTATGTATTGATCAAGATATTAATTTTAGTCATTTAAGAGGCACTGTACTAACTTTTTTAAAGACTTTTTTTGGAGATATTCCTGTAAGATTTAGAGCAAGTTATTTTCCTTTTACTGAACCCTCTGCAGAAGTTGATGTTCAATGGAAAGGTAAATGGTTAGAAGTGATGGGTTGTGGAATGGTAGATCCAAAGGTTTTAGAAAATTTAGGAATTGATTCGGAAAGATGGACTGGATTTGCAGCTGGATTAGGTGTAGAGAGATTTTGTATGGTGAGACATCAGATTGATGATATAAGAAGATTTTATACTAATGATCTAAGATTCTTAGAGCAGTTTTAATATGATTAATATTTTTAATTAGGTTTCTTTGTCAATTTAGTTTAAAATAATCATAGATTTTAATTTATCGATTGGTACGAAAAGCTGGACTAATCGTCAATGATGGGAAAGAACTAGCTGTTCAAACCGCAATTTCTGTACAAAAAAAATTGGAAAAATCCAATTATGAAGTTGTAAGAGTGAGTAGTTCTGGAGGTATGGTTGGCTTTGCGAATCCTGATCAACACGTTCGGCCTTTGGGGTATTCGAATTGTGTGCCAGAAGGGTTCGATTCTTCTATAGAGTTTGCCATTGTTTTAGGAGGAGATGGAACAGTCCTTTCTGCTGCACGACAAACTGCCCCTGCTAAAATTCCAATCCTTACGATAAATACTGGTCATTTGGGTTTTCTCGCAGAAGCCTATCTTTCTAATCTAGAGGAGGCAATTGAAAAACTTATTACTGGTAATTGGGATATAGAAGAAAGAAAAAGTTTAATTATTAGCGTAATGAGAGATGAACAAAGAAGATGGGAATCTCTTTGTTTGAATGAAATGGCTCTTCATAGAGAACCTTTGACGAGTATGTGTCATTTTGAGATTTCTATAGGTAGACATGCTCCAGTAGATATATCTGCTGATGGAGTCATCCTTTCTACTCCAACTGGTTCAACAGCTTATTCTTTAAGTGCTGGTGGACCAGTTATTACTCCTGATTGCCCAGTAGTTCAATTAACCCCAATTGCTCCTCATTCATTAGCTTCAAGGGCTTTAGTTTTTAATGATTCAGAACCAGTTACAGTTTTTCCTGCAACGCCTGAAAGGTTAGTCATGGTAGTTGATGGAAATGCTGGTTGTTATGTTTGGCCTGAAGACAGAGTGCTAATTAGAAAAAGTAAACATTCCGTTAAGTTTATTAGGCTTGAAGATCATGAGTTTTTCCAGGTTTTAAGAAATAAATTGGGGTGGGGGTTACCTCATGTGGGGAAACCAAATAAGTAATATTAAATTAATTTAGTTTTCTTCCTCTTAGCAAAAATACTGGATTATTTGGTTCTAATCTTATTCCCTCTGAGATACTTAAGCTTTTATAGGTCTGAATTAAATTTAAATTTACTTCGAAATTATTATTTTTTAAGGACTCTCTTAGAACCTTGATGGTTTGAATATCAATTAAAGGAATAGTTACAATATCTCCGAAATTCATATTTTTAGATAATTCATTAATAATTCGAAGCTTAGTATTTTTATCACAGCCACCAATAATGACTCTATTGGCATTAATTAAAAAATCTTTTTTATTATTAGAAATAAAGAAATTATTTATATCTTCTTCAAAGATTTCTAGAGGGGAAACTCCCATTCTCCTTGCATTTTCTGTTATTAATTCTTTAGATCCAATTCTTTTATCAATACTAAATAACTTTAAATTAGGCCTCAGCTTTAATGCTTCCAAACCAATTGAACCGCAACCTGCTCCAATATCCAAAATTATGCCTTTCTCCGGTAATTCTAAATCAGCTAAAATTTGAATTCTAATTTCCCTTTTTGTTAATAAATTTGGTCTATCCTCAAAAGTTTTAAAAGTATCATCTGTTAATCCAAATAGAGGTATATCAACTTTTACATTATCCAATTCTTTTTTTAGAAGGACAACAATGTTTATCTTTGAAACGTTTGAAGGCAATTTTTCTTTTACTTTTAATTTTCTTAACCTTTCATTTTTGAAACCTAATTCCTCGCAAAGCCAAAAATCATAAAAATTATCAAGATTTAGTTCTATTAAGTTACGTTTAACTATTTCTAAACCTTCGTTTTTTGAATCAGTAATAATTGCTAAACATAATGGATGAGATTTAAGTGCCTTAATAAGCTTAGTTGAATCTCTACCGTGAATACTTATAAAACAGGCTTCTTGCCAAGGCACTTTTAATTTACTAAATGCTAATTGAGCACAAGTATTTGATGGGTAAAAATTTAATTCATTTTTTGAGAAATTCTGAATCAAGGTTCTTCCAATTCCAAACCATAGTGGATCACCTCTAGAAATCAATATGACGTCAGTTTTTTGAGATTCAAGCCAACTAATAAGTTTTTTGTCACTTTTACTAGCAAATAGTGATTTTTTCTTTTTTGTATTTTTCTCCGCCCATAACTGAATATCTTTAAAATATGTTTCTGGAATAGCTATACAAACTGTCTCAATAAATAAATTTTGCAACCTCAAAGGTAATTCTTCAAATTCAAAAGAATTAATTCCTATTACATGTATTTTTCTTTTTATATGAGTCATTAATTTTAAAAAAAAGGAATTTAATAATTTATTTGTAAGTTCTCTTAAATTATCCTATTATTACTAGAGTAGTAATAATAAATTACTTGTCTGAAAGGAGAAAGAGATTACACGAAATATTGTTAACTCTAATTAACAAAGAAAGTAATTTTGAGTTAATAGAAGATGATTCTTGCAATTTAAAATCCAATTACTCTGAAAAAGATACTATTAATTTATCCCGAGTTATAGAAAAAAATCGTAAAATCATAAGAAGATATCAAGCTCTTGTTAGAACAGCTGTTACTCTTGACGCCCTTATGGATTCTGAAAATGAAGAAAATTACAAAATTAAATAAAAATATTTTTTTCAAAAGCTTATTTTCTTTTTTAATAATTATTACCCTGGTATTCAAACCATTCAAAGTTAATGCTGAAATAGCAGAAACAGAAATTAATGGAGATTTATTGAATGCAAGTAGCGAGTTTTTAAGAGATTTAGATTTTGAAACATGGCAGCTTGTTGCTTACAAATCCCCACTCTTTGAAGAAAAATTAATCTTAAGGGTTATTGGATATCCTGGAAATCTTAGGATTGATCACCCAACAAATTTACAAGTCTACTCTGGAAGAAAACAGTGGATATTAAGTGATAAAACTTTATTAAATGCTGAATTAGTCAACGATGGAAGACAAGCTGCTGCAGAATTTGATTTAAATGAACTCATTATTAATATTGATAAAAATAGACCACTAAGATTATCTTTATCTGGTGTTTTTTCAGAATTACCAGTTCCTCCTTTCGTAGTTAAAGAATGGCGATCATTAATATGATGAATTTTTTGAGAAATGATTGATATTAATATCACTGATATAAAATGGATGAAAAGAGCTATTTTTTTAGCTTCATTGGGTAAGGGTACAACAAGCCCTAATCCTATGGTTGGAGCAGTGATTTTGGATAGAAATGGAAATCTTATTTCAGAAGGATTT
The DNA here is from genome assembly GCA_003212005.1 of Prochlorococcus sp. AG-459-M13. Taxonomy (GTDB): domain Bacteria; phylum Cyanobacteriota; class Cyanobacteriia; order PCC-6307; family Cyanobiaceae; genus Prochlorococcus_A. The sequence goes on from QCRE01000007.1 coordinate 26,690, forward strand.
CACTATAAATCAGGAATGCCACATGCTGAGGCAATGGCTTTCAGAAACTTAAAAAAGGATGCAAAAGGTGGGACTATATATGTAAATCTAGAACCTTGTTGTCATCAGGGTAAAACTCCTCCATGTGTTGATAAAATAATTTCCTTTGGGATAAAGAAAGCTTTTATTTCTATTGAAGATCCTGATAAAAGAGTTTCAGGCAAAGGAATTAAATTACTAAAAAATGCTGGAATTCAAGTTCATAAAGGATTATGTAAGAGAGAATCTGCAGAGCTAAATAAATCTTTCATTCACAGAAATAATACCAATAATTCTTTTGGGGTTCTAAAATGGGCAATGAGTATTGATGGCAGGGTTGGGCTTAAAAATGGTAAAAGCAAATGGATTACAAACAAATATTCAAGATCTTTAGTCCACGATTTTAGGGGAGGTTTTGATGCAATTGTTATTGGCGGTAATACATTAAGAAAAGATGATCCATTTCTTACCACACGAGGTTTAAGACATCCAGAACCACTAAGAGTAGTATTCACAAAAACTTTAGACCTTCCAGAAAAATCTAATTTGTGGGACTGTGATTCAGCTAGGACACTAGTTGTTTATGACTCTTCTTCCGCAAATAAAAATTATCTTAAAAGAATCCCAAAATTTGTCGAGATTGAAGAATTACCCTCTGATAACCCTATTTTACTCTCTAAATTACTAGCCCAAAAAGGGTGTAATAGTGTTTTTTGGGAATGTGGACCTAAATTGGCAACTGCTGCTGTAAAAGCAGGATGTATTCAAGAATTAATGACTTTTATTGCTCCGAAAATATTAGGTGGCGAAAATAGTATGAATCCTTTTGAAGATTTTGAATTTAAAAATATGAACGAGGTTTTTAATTTAAATCCTGCTGAAATAAATTTTATTGGCAATGATCTTTTTATTAAAAGTGCTTTAAATTAAATGGTTTTGATTAAATACCGTACGGTTCTTACCCAAATGTATTTATACAGATACAGAATTCTTTCGTTTAGTTTATAATATATCAACAACTGCTTATAATCATGCCAATAAGACAAGACGATAATCAACCTAATAGAAGATTTGGATTAGTAAATATTATTTTAATTGGGGTTGGAGCCTTACTTTTATTTAGTAGTTTATTTCCTAATCAAAGTATGCAAATACCTAGAGTTCCTTACTCTTTATTTATTGATCAAGTTAATGATGGAGAAGTTAAGAGAGCTTATATTACACAAGAACAAATTAGATATGAATTAAATGGAGCAGAAGAAGGTGCTCCTTCAGTTTTAGCAACCACTCCAATTTTTGATATGGATTTGCCTCAAAGACTTGAAAGTAAAGGAGTAGAGTTCGCGGCTGCTCCGCCCAAAAAACCAAATTTCTTCTCAACTATTTTAAGTTGGGTTGTACCACCATTAATTTTTATTTTAGTATTGCAATTCTTTGCCAGAAGAAGTATGGGTGGCGGTGGTGCTCAAGGAGCATTGAGTTTCACGAAAAGTAAAGCTAAAGTTTATGTTCCTGATGACGAATCAAAAATAACTTTCGATGATGTTGCTGGAGTTGATGAAGCTAAAGATGAATTAACTGAAATAGTTGACTTTTTAAAGAAACCAGAAAGGTATACCGATATTGGAGCAAGAATTCCCAAAGGTGTTCTTTTGGTAGGACCACCAGGTACAGGTAAGACTTTACTTTCAAAAGCAGTTGCTGGAGAAGCTGAGGTCCCTTTCTTTATAATTTCAGGTTCAGAATTTGTTGAACTTTTTGTAGGAGCTGGTGCAGCTAGAGTAAGAGATTTATTTGAGCAAGCCAAGAAAAAAGCACCATGCATAATCTTCATAGATGAATTAGATGCTATAGGTAAAAGTCGTTCTGGATCTATGGGTGTTGTTGGTGGTAATGATGAGAGAGAGCAAACACTAAATCAATTACTTACAGAAATGGATGGTTTTGCTTCTGCTGATAAGCCTGTTATCGTTCTTGCAGCTACTAACCAACCAGAGGTTCTTGATGCGGCTTTGTTGAGGCCAGGTAGATTTGATAGACAAGTTTTAGTTGATAGACCGGATTTATCTGGTAGAAAAACAATTCTAGAAATTTATACTAAAAAAGTGAAATTAGCAGAATCAATTGATTTGGATTCTATAGCCCAAGCCACTAGTGGATTTGCAGGAGCAGACTTGGCAAATATGGTTAATGAGGCAGCTTTGTTGGCCGCAAGAGCGAAAAGAAAAAGTGTTGAACAACAGGATTTAAGTGAGGCCATTGAAAGAGTAGTAGCAGGCCTAGAGAAAAAAAGTAGAGTTCTTCAAGATGATGAAAAAAAAGTTGTTGCTTACCATGAAGTAGGCCACGCCATTGTTGGACATCTCATGCCAGGAGGTTCAAAAGTTGCAAAGATTTCAATAGTGCCAAGAGGGATGAGTGCATTAGGTTATACTCTCCAGCTTCCTACTGAAGAAAGATTTCTTAACTCTAAAGATGAATTGAAAGGTCAAATTGCAACATTGTTAGGAGGACGTTCAGCAGAAGAGGTAGTTTTTGGCAAAATTACTACAGGTGCTTCCAACGACTTACAGAGAGCTACTGATATAGCTGAACAAATGGTAGGGACATTCGGTATGAGCGATATTCTTGGTCCTCTTGCTTATGATAAACAAGGAGGAGGACAATTTTTAGGCAACGGTAATAATCCGAGAAGATCTGTAAGTGATGCAACAGCTCAAGCCATAGATAAAGAAGTAAGAGATTTGGTAGATGATGCCCATGAAACAGCATTAAATATTTTGAGGAATAACTTGCCGTTGCTTGAATCCATTTCTCAAAAAATTCTAAAAGAAGAAGTTATTGAGGGAGAGGATCTAAAAAATTTACTGGCAGAAAGTAAAATGCCTGCATAGTAGAATCTAAATCTTTATCAGAAATTTTATGCTTAAATCTAACAAGCTTGGTTGTAATAACTTCTTATCAAGCTTGGACTTATCAACTGAAGAAGTTTTTCATATTCTAGAACTTGCAAAAAAATTAAAAAATAAAGATTTTAATATTCAACTAAAAGACAAAGTTTTAGGTTTAATTTTTAATAAGTCTTCTACTCGTACAAGAGTAAGTTTTCAAGTGGCTATGTCAAGACTTAGCGGGACAACCATTGATTTAAATCCAATGACCTCTCAAATAGGTAGAGGGGAACCAATTAAAGATACTGCAAGAGTTCTAAGCAGATATTGTGATGTAATAGCAATTAGAACTTTCAACCATTCTGATTTGGAAGAATATTCAAAGTGGTCTGCAAAACCAGTAATTAATGCTCTTACAGATTTAGAACATCCATGTCAGGCATTGGCTGATTTTTTAACAATAAAGGAGGAATTTCTTGATTTTAATAATGTAGTTTTGACTTTTATAGGTGATGGTAACAACGTAGCTAATTCCCTTATTCTATGTGGAGCATTATTAGGAGTTGAAGTTAGAATTGCCTGCCCTAAAGGATATGAACCTAATTCATCTGTAATAAAAAAGGCACTTGAAATATATAAAAATAAAAATTTATTGAAAATTTTAAATGATCCACATAGCGCAGTTATAGGGGCAAATGTTTTATATACAGATGTATGGTCCTCTATGGGAGAGGAAGCTCTTAAGGAAAATAAAGATAAAGACTTTAATGGATTTACAATTGATAGTAATTTAGTAAAAAAAGCTAATAAAGATGCGATTATTCTTCATTGTCTTCCTGCTTATAGGTCCAAGGAGATAACTGATGAGGTAATTGATAGTGATAAAAGTAGAATTTTTGATCAAGCAGAAAATAGAATGCATGCTCAACAAGCTCTATTGGCATGTTTGCTTTCCTAAAGGATACTTGCAATACTTATTTAAAAAGGGTACAAATGTATTAGCGAACATTTGTATTGTGACTAATTCTCCTGAAAATCTTACAGAAGCTCAGAATGAGCTTTATGGATGGATTAAAGAGTATATGAAAGATTTTCAACATAGCCCATCAATTAGACAGATGATGCAAGCTATGGGATTAAAATCTCCTGCACCAATACAAAGTCGGTTAAAACATTTGCAAGAAAAAGGTTATATTTCATGGCAAGAAGGTAAAGCTAGAACTCTTCAATTAATTGATGAAGTTGTTGAAGGTATTCCAGTTATGGGATCAGTAGCAGCAGGAGGTTTAATTGAAACATATTCAGATTTAAGTGAAAATTTAGATATTTCTGATGTTTTAAAAAAGAAAAATATTTTTGCACTTACAGTTAATGGAGATTCAATGATAGATGCTTGTATTGCAGATGGCGATATGGTTTTGATGGAGCCCATAACTGATTCACATTCATTAAGAAATGGAACAATTGTTAGTGCGATGGTTCCAGGATTAGGAACAACTTTAAAATATTTCTTTAAAAGAGGTGGAAAAGTATTTCTTGAGGCAGCTAATCCAGCTTATAAAACTATTGAGTTGAATTTAGATAATGTAGTTTTTCAAGGAAAACTTTTAGCAGTTTGGAGAAAAATTTAGATTTTTTTAATTCTTTACCAAATTTTTCATAAATTATTTTTAAACCATTTGATTGTTTTTATAAGACCTTCTTTTAATTCAATTTTTGGTTCCCAATTCAAAACTTCTTTAGCCAAAATAATAGAGGGTTTTCTCTGTTTGGGATCATCTTGAGGTAAGTCTTTATATTCAAATTCCAAATTTGGATTTATTAAATCTCTAACTAGATAGGCTAGTTCTTGTATTGAAAATTCTTTTGGATTACCAATATTTATTGGTTTTTGATAATTACTTTCCATAAGAAGAATCATGCCCTCAATTAAATCATCAACATAACAAAATGATCTTGTTTGTTCCCCTTTTCCATAGAGTGTTATTTTTTCATTTTTTAAAGCTTGAACTATAAAGTTGCTTACTACTCTCCCATCGTCAAATCTCATATTTGGACCATAGGTATTGAATATTCTCATAATTTTAGTATCAACTCCATTTACTCTTTGATAATCTGAGCAAAGAGTTTCTGCAATTCTTTTTCCTTCGTCATAACAACTTCTTATCCCTGTTGTATTCACGGACCCCTTGTAAGACTCCTTTTGAGGATGTTCTTCAGGATCTCCATAAACCTCACTTGTACTCGCTAGCAAAAACTTTGCTCCAACTCTTTTTGCTAATCCCAACATGTTATATGTTCCTAAAAAACTAGTTTTAGTTGTTTTAATCGGATTGAATTGATAATGAATAGGAGAGGCAGGGCAAGCTAAAT
>QCRE01000008.1 GCA_003212005.1 Prochlorococcus sp. AG-459-M13
CTAATTATCCAAGGAATTTATACGATTCTAAACGGAATTACAAATACTTGGTTTAATCCAAACTTAACCGAAATAGTAAAACATATTAGGGAAGGCACTTTAAATTTCAATTTATTAAATATAAACAACTATAGATAGTACTTAGTAATAGTATCTTAAATGTAAATTTTTTTTTATTATATGGGCCATTTTTTAATGACACTACTTTTCTTTCCTGATTGGACAAATGGATTACCCTCTGACTTTTTAATACTTCATTTCTTTGTTGGAGCTATAATTTTCCCATTTAATATGATCCATGCAAAAGCGAGAAGCATCGATGCACAAAACCCGCAAGAGGCAGCAGGTGGATATAAAAATTCAGATGCCACAACATACTATGGTTATGAGGAAATTAATTAGGCATTAAACCTATTAAATATTTAGGTAACATTTTAATGATATTTTTTCTAAATTCTGGATTAGATTTAAATATTTTTAGTCCTTCAGAGCCAATAGGTATAATCATTCTATTCATAGGATTAATCTTTAGTGGAATGATTTTTTATATCATTTATGCTGTAAGTACAAACAAAGAATCAATAGAGGATAAAAAAATAAGAACTGAAAGAGAATTAATTCAACAAGAGAAAATTGGCAAGTTATTTCCTAAGAAAAAATAAATTTAATCTTTTATCTTTATTTAGTTATATTTTTAAATTTATTATTAGTAAATCAAGTGGATCAAAGAACATTAGGTTAACTCTTTCCAATCAAAAATTTCAAAGGTATTATCCTATCAATAGTTTTTTTTTAATACGTGAAGATCAAAATAATTTAATTCAATATTTAAGTTGTTAATTTCCTTACAATAATGTTAAAACTTAAGAAATAGATTAAGTCTTTGAAAAATAATTATTTATTTTTGTTTCTGGCTAGTGGTGTAATAAACGATAAGGGTTTTTGGTTAATTGGAGTCAAAAATAGCGAAGTAAAGATCCTTGATGATAAAAACCTTCTAGAATGTCATAGAAAAGAACTAATAGGTTTAGAATCAGCTAAAGATATTATGGATGCAATAAATTTAAATATAGATAATTTAATAAATGATTTAAAAAACAAAAATCTCCCCTTAGATAAACCCCCCAAAGGTATTTCCTTTAGTATACCCTTAATTATAATAGAAAATATATTTGATTACTGGTTAGACAAATATAAAGATAAGGTTGCATGGGAAGCCTGTTTAGGTCTTCTAAAAATAAGGAGAAGAATACCATTAACAAATTTAATTGATAGCAATAGCATTAAAGGGGACACAAAAAAATGGGCATTGGAAATAGAAAACCTACACACTTACAAGCCAAATAAAATAAACAAAGATATCAAAAACAAGCCAATGTGGAGATAATGAATGATTTAAAACTAAAAACATATTTACTTTTTTAAAATTTAAGTAAATATAAAAATATAATTATTAAAAATATGATTGAGCCATATTCATTTAATCAAGATCAGATGAATGGAATTGTAGAAGAAATTTATACGAATATAATAAAAGAGTGTGAAAAATTAAAAGATGAAACCAATTGTCCTAACGAACAAGTTTTAGCACTTTTAAGCGTAATAGCTTCAAACTTTGCCCCTTAGTTGAAAAGAAAGAAAAACTAGAATGACCAATTACTTCACATGGTGCGATTTTGATAAAAGCGTTGATTATATTGCTAATCAATGCAAATTTCAAAAATTTTCAGGGATTTATGGGGTTCCAAGAGGAGGCTTATGTCTTGCGGTAGCTTTAAGTCATAAATTAGACACTCAACTCATTGAAAAACCTTCTAAAAATTCGTTAATCGTTGACGATATTTTTGAAACTGGTATCACTCTTAGTAATTTTAAGCATATTGAAGGTGCAAATTTCTTTGTGCTAGTGAGTAAAAAGAAACCTATTTGGTGGAATACAGTAAAGATATCTTATAAAAGAGAATGGATTGTCTTTCCATGGGAAAACAAAAAAAATGAGATTAAAGATAAAAAAGAATACCATAATAAAAGAGGGTTAAAATGAAAAAAAAATTATATTTAGCTAATTCATATGGTTTTTCAAGACAGACAAAAATTTTATTGCCTGAATTTATTAAAATTTTCCAGGATCTAAATGTAGAAGTTTATGAGCCTTTTGAGAGAACGAAACATTTAATTAATAATACAAATTACTGGGCTTATGAACTCGCAAAACAAAATTTAAAAGATTTAAGATCAAGTGATTGTATTTTTGCGATTGTTAATGGTAACCCACCTGATGAAGGAGTAATGATAGAACTAGGAATTGCAATTGCGCTTAAAAAAAAAATATTTTTATTTAGAGATGATTTTAGAACTTGCTCAGATAGTGACCAATATCCTCTCAATTTAATGCTATTTATAGGTTTACCTAAGGAAAATTGGTCGAAAAATTATTTTGAAAACTTAGAAGATATAAAGAGCCCTAAAAAAAATTTTGTTAATTGGGTCAAAAGTAAATAGGAAAAAATTTAATTTATTTTCAAGAATCAAGTTAAAAGAGTCAAGAATGAACAGTTGAAATGATATAATAGTATTTATTTGACAAATTTTGACTCAAGTTACTGTAGGTGAGAATGAGGGAATTGAATCTGCCCTTAGAAGATTTAAAAGACAAGTCTCTAAATCAGGGATATTTGCTGATTTAAAAAGACTAAGACATCACGAAACTCCTATTGAAAAATATAAAAGAAAATTGCAACAAAGAAGAAAAGCAAGAAGAAGATAACTTAATATACCCTAAAACCTTTTAGTTATTTGATGCATATTAATTAATAGAATCTAACAAGAACTAATAATAAATTTTTTTTTAAAAAAATCTTATTAAAGATTCTTTAATTTTTTTACAAGATTAATGCCTACTCCTGGAACAGCAAGAAGATCTTCATCTTTTGCAGATTTAATTGATTTAGGAGTTTTAAAACCAGCCTTATAGAAAGCTTCTGCACTTTTGGCCCCAACTCCAGGAATAGCTTTTAAAGCTTCAATTAATTTTTTAGAATCCTCTTTTTTTGTTTTAGTTTTAGTTTTAGAAGCCTTAGAGGTTTTAACAGACTTCTTTTTAGTTTTCTTTATTGTTTTTTTAACCTCAGGGACTACAGAGGTTGATTCGCTCTTAAAAAGAATTGATTTAAGTTTACTTAAAAATTTAGTAATCATTTATTCAAAAAATTAGTTAATGTATTAAATTCTAAATCCCTATAATAAATCATTAAAATTTTTGAAATATTTAATAATCATATTAAAAAAAAGAATTAATAGAAAATAATTTTTATTTACATATATATAAAGACATATATTTATTTATGATGCAAGTAGAAAAATTCAATGAGCAACTATAAAAATTATTTTAAAATAACTTTTTGACTTATTGATCTAATACAAGCATAAAAATGATTTATTCTTCTTTAGTCATTGAAAATAAATTTATGTATGCAGATTCAATTTGAAATTAACTTTTTTTTAAAATTGAAAGTATAGATATACCAAATCTTTTTTAAAAAAATCTTGTAATTCTAGCCTTAATAATCGATAAAAAATCCTAGCTCTATTCTGATAGAGTGAAAAGTTTAAAAATTATTATGAATTTAGGGTTGGTTAAACTCAATTATATATTGACTTTTTCATAATTATTATATTTACTATTACAAGATCAACGTTATCAATATTATTAAACTAATTTTTGAATATGCTAGTACTAATAATTAGTGGCCCTTCTGGTAGCGGGAAAACGACACTTGCAAAAATAATATTAAAAAAATTAAAGTACGGCATTATTTTAAATACAGATAATTATTACAAAACTGGAATAATAAGTAAAATATTATCAAAAACATTGTTTTCTTATTTTGACAGGAAAATAAGTTTCAACTATAGATTATTCAATAAAGATCTAGAATTTATTATAAAAAATAGATTCTCTAACTTTTCTTATGAGTATAATTTCAAAAGAAGGTCTATAAAAAAAATAATAAAAAAAACAAAAAATATAAAATTCGTAATTGTAGAAGGAATTTTTGGACAAGAAATAAAAAAATCTATCTTAAAAAATAAATGCATTTTAATAAATTTAAAAAAAAGTAAAGAATCATGTATGAAAAGTGTTATCAAAAGAGATTATGAAGAAAGAGGTAAAAATAAACAACATGCCAAAAAAGATTTTATAAAAGCGTGGCATATATTTTATAAAAATATAAAGAAAAACAATTCAAGAAATTACCTAGAAAAAATTATTGTACAGAATAATACTGACATAAACTCCTTGCTTAAAAAATTAACTAATATAGTGAATTAATTTTGCAAGATAACTTCAAAGCACTCAAAATTGCTCCTTCAATCCTTCCAAAACCCTCACAATCAAACCAATCACCGCAAAAAGCAATATTATGGTCTTCATTGACTTGTAAATTCTCAGGAATTGCAAAGCCTGAAGGTTGAGATGCCCTCCATACCATAATTTGAATATCTTGATATTCCTTTAATTTTTTTATATTTTTATCATTATCAAATAAATCATTAAAGCTATCTAAAATTATTTCTTTAAATCTATCTCTATTTCTAGATTTAAGATACTTATTAATAAATTGTTTATTTTTTATATGTACTACAATACCTAAATTATTATTTTCTTGCTTTTGAAAGATGATTCTTTCAAATTTATATCTTTCTTCTAATAGCTTATTTAAAATAAAATATCTATATTTATTTTTATAGTTATCTTTGTAAGAATAATTAGATTTTGTATAAATTAAAAAAGTTAATCTCTGAATATATTCTTGTTTATAAAGAAGATTTATTAATGTATCAATTTTTTTATCTTTATTAATTGGAATAGCCTTCCTCAAAGGAATTTGATTAACATTCAAAATATCTAAAGACCTTTTATGTAAAAGTAAATTACTTGAACAAATAAGAAATTTAGTTTTAAATTTATGTCCATTTTTTGAGGTTAAAATCCATTGATTTTTTGTATAATCTAATCTGACTATCAAAGTTTTAAAAAAATAGTCTATTTGATTTTTACAATTATTATAAAAAATTATATTTTGAGATAATTTAGACATAGAGGTCCTAGAAATATAATTGGTACCGCTGTAAAATTCAGAATTTATTTCAGAATCAAATGTAGAGCCTTTATTCAGTTCAATTATATCTGAAGGATCAGTTTGTATTAAATTTGAATCTAATAGATCATTAATAAAAGTTTTTATTAACTTATTTTTACTGTTATTACAAATATTAAAGCTAGGGGCACCATGATTAAGTTTCCACCCATTATTAGTAAAACTAATTCTTGTACTTGATCTACCTCCGAGATTTCGACCATTTTCTATTATTGCAATTTTCCCATCAAAACCATTTTTAATATGCGCAGATACAAATACACATGAAGATATACCACCACCAATTATTAATAAATCATAAATTTCATCATTCACCATAAAATCTATTTATTCAAGTAAATAAATTATAAATATTATCTATTTTTTCTAAGGAAGAAAATTCAGTTTCAATTATCGGGCAAATATTATTAGAAATATAAATTTGAATTAAATCTTTTGTGAAATTATAAAAATTATCAAGAGAATTTAAATACTCATCAGAAATATAAACTCCTTTCCATGGACGATATTTAAATCTTGAAATAAATTGCTTAGAAGGTACTAATAAGCTCCCATAGAGATTTATTTTTTTTTCATGACTTTTAGATAAATAATCTATATTAGATTTTAAAAATTTTATTTCAGATTCTAGCAATTTTATATCAGTTCCAAATTGAAGCCAGATTGAACCTATTAATCCTGAAGATAATTTTTTTTCGAACCTTACTTTCTCTCCACATAGGCCATAATAATTTTCTAAATATGGATTATAAGCAATCCCAAAATTAATTTTTAAGTTTTTTTCATTTTGCAAATTACTAATTACATCTAATACTTCAAAGTTCTTTTTCTTTTTTGACCCCGAGACAAGAAGAATTTCTTTGTTTTCATAAAAATTGCATTTTTTAATAAAATCAAGAAAATCTAAATAAGATTTTTCTACATTTTTAGAGTATTGATGATATAGACTGTAATGATAAACAACATCTAATTCTTTAAAATACTCACCAATATATTCAACAGCTTCAATTAAAAAATCTTTTTTTATAGATCCTTTACATGGAATATTAATTCTGTTGATTTTATTGGATTTGCAAAAATCAAGTTTTTTCTCTAATTGCAAAATATCTTTAAAAGATAATTCAAACCTTAAATTATTAATCATAGTCAAATTATATGAGTTTTTCGCTTAACTAGAATTAATGAACAATGAATGGCTATCATTCTTTAATTTTAAAGATGAATATTTTTAACTTTAATTGATGTATGGTAAAAAAGATCCCTAGATTAGATAGTTATCAAAGAAATACAATTTTTGGTTGAATTTTTTAATTTATTTTTTAAAGTACTTGTGATTATGTGTAACATCTATTTCATTAAATGAGCCAATAAACCAGGTAAAAACGCTAACTTATGAAAAAAAGATTTTTTATAGAAATAAAAACCATAATGAAGATAATATAAAATTCATTTCATTCAACAAAAGGAGTACTTATGAAATCAATTTTATATTGAGGTCTAGGGGTTAGAATAATCCAAACAAGTCTACAAAAGAATATGGCAAGTCAAGATTATCTTATTGCAATTGCATTAATAGAGCAAAATGACATCAGAGCTATGCCTTTAGGTGGTAAAGAGATTAAAGAAAAACTTGAAGAGGAAGGTAATCTGAAAAAACTTGGCGAAGAAGTAATTCTGAATCTTCTCCTGCGAGTTTTTCAAAGGAGTGATGAAGGAGCATTAAAAAGAGTTTCAGAAGATAAAGGCCTACTTTTAGTTCATATGCATCCCAAAAGAATGCAAAAAGAACTTCCATTCATAAAATCTGAATGGATAAGAGACGGGGACACTAACCAATTTTTAAAATATTTAGGAAATCTTTCTAAAGAAATTTGGACAGCATCTTTTGTAAAATATAAAGGTGTTGAATTAGTATCCATTGCAAAAAACGAGGATATCTAACTTTTTTAATACGTTAATATTTAAAATGTTTCTCGTATAAGTTTTTCATTTTCCTTAAAAATTTTTACGCATTTCTTTTTATAACCAAAATTAATAGCTTCAAAAGCATTATCATTTTTGATGTGTAAAGCACAATCACCTTCGATACAAATGCAAGAATTAATTCTTTGACTAGAGATTATATCAATAACGAAAGGTTCTCTTTCTTTCTCTTCATCAAAGTGAGGGCAAGCAATCCCTTTAACGATACCTAGGCAATCAATTATCTCTAATTTATTTGAAAAAGAATCAGTTATACCTTTATCAAACCAACATATAGCCCCTGCACTCACCCCAGTCATTGCAATCCCTTTTTCATAAGCAATTTTCAAAATTTTATCTAGATTCCACTCTTTCCAAACAGCCAGCATACTTTTTGTATTTCCTCCCCCAACATAAATAATATCTTGAGATAAAACTTTTTTTTGCAAATTTTCGGTACGAGAAAAGAAATCCAAATGACTAGTAATACAATTTAATTCTGAAAAGGCTCTGTAAAAATTTAATTTATATAAGTCATTATCTCCTGATGCAGTTGGTATAAAGCAAATTTTGGGTCTATCTTTTTTTACCAATGATTTAATATATTTTTCTATCTTAAGATGACCTAAAGAGCGTCCAAAACCACCACCCCCTATTGCAACAATATTTTTATTTACCATTTTTACTAATAATCAACGTTATGAATTTAAAACAAATCACTTCAAAAAATCAACTTGATTTAAAAAAGATATATTTTGATTCAATAATGTCAATAGACGAAAGAATTTATAGTAAAGAGCAAAAAAGAACTTGGGCAAGCCAAGCTTGGGATAATGAAATTTTTAATTTAACTATTAATAAAGGACAAGGATGGTTGATTGAGAAGGAAAATAACATTATTGCATTTGCTCTAAGGTATCCTAATAACAAAATCGCCCTTTTATATTGCAAAGGAGATTCACAAAGAAAAGGTTATGGTACTAAGCTACTTAATAAGTTAGAAAAAGAAGCAAAAAAGGAAGGTCTTCATTTATTATCAACTGAGGCAAGCTTAATAAGTTATAAATTATTTCTTAGAAATAACTGGGAAATAATACGTAAAGAAAAAATAATTATTAAGAATATAATATTTGAAAGATATAAAATGATTAAAAATCTTTAGTTAATAATAAATATAATGATTAGTAAAAATAAAGAAATATTATTATTCCAAAGATTATTTGTTTGGATTTTATATTTATTTGCTGGATTTATACTTTACTCAAAAAAGGGGTATTTGTTTTCTTCCTGCATTACTTTTGCAAAGGTAATTTATCCATTATCAATTTTTTGGTTGCAAATTAGAATAAAAAGAAAAGAAAACTTATTACCAATAGATTCCTCCATGACAACATCTCAATTATGGTTTAATTTATTACCTGTTTTAGCTTCTTTCCTTACAGTTATAGTTTGTATATTAAATTTATTTTTATACATAACCAATAAATTTATTTAGACTTTAATTTTGTAAATTTTCTTTAGAGTAAAAAATAGATAATATTACTTATATTACAAAACATTATGTAAAGATAATTGCCAATTTAGATAAATTGCCTAAATTTTAATTAGTGATAATTACTTTTATGAAAGATATTACTTTTAAGAGGAATATAGATTTTGATAATCAAGAAGAGGAAATTAATGAAAACGAATTATTCTCGCTTAAAATAACTGATAGTTTGTATAAAAAAGATATTGGAAAATTTCTAGAAATCTTATCCTCACATTTCATCTAGTAATAATTGAGAGTTTTTGTATGATGTTCAAATTAAAACAGTGCTATGAATATATAAGTTTTTAACAGATAATATATTTAATTATAAAAATCATATGCAATTATTTCTTGCGGACTGTCAATTCCCTGACATTGATAATCAAGTAAAAGCTTACGAACTATTTATTGAAGCATGGGAAAATGGCGAAATGGCTAAAGCAGATAAAACAGACAAATTTGAAATGCTTTTTAGAGTTCATGCTCCTGGAGAAGGAAGAGTTGTTTGTTTATGTAAAGCCTATAGTGACAAAGAGATTTTTGAACATTTTGCACCATGGAGAGCAAAATTTGGGATACATATGGAATTTACGCCAGTAATCAGTTGTCAAAATATTGTTGATTATCACAAAGACTTGTTTAAATCAATGACTTAATTGTTAACAAAATTTATTTTTTAATGTGAGCAAATTTTTTTCAAATCTTCTTAATAAAGATAAAGATATAAATTCATCTTCATCTATTAAAATTTCTGCTAAACAAGTCCCCAAGAAATCAAAACTATTGATAATATCTGGTTTCATAATTTCATTATCATCTATATTTTTACTTCTTTTTACGATAAATAATAAGTTCGGTTGATTTGAGTAATTAATACAATTACCTAAATTTCCGAAATGATTTATATTAATAAAAATAACTAAAATAAATGGCTTTCAAAGAAGGTGGCATGGCCTCAGGTCTATTGATAATTGCAATTTCAATATTATTTGCGGCGGGATTAGGGTTTTTAGTTTTACATTTTGTACCAGGAACTCCTTTTTGATACGAAAATTGAATATTAAAAATTTTTAGAAATTATATATTAACCGTTTCAAGATCTTGAATAGATTCAGATTCTTTATTTTTATTTTTAATTTTATAAGCATATATTAATGATCCCAGAGCAATAGATGTTGAAGCTAACATCCCTGAAATAAGTATCAGAGCAAATAAACCACCTATTAACCCTCCCTTTAATCTGAGTAAATTGGACTTAATAAGGAGAATTAATAGGAAGAATGTAGTAGCTTTAAGGGAAGTAATTTTTAAAAAAGCTAATGGCCCAAAAGGATTTAATAACATTTAATTTGATTTCATTACCAAATATCTTAAAAAATAATTAATGAAACCGCTAAAATGGATAAAAAAAAGAGACCCACTTTGAGTCTCTAAAACTTGACTATTATAATGTTTATTATTTGATTATTCCTCAGTATCAAATTTACTTAGATTTGGCCCAGCGACTAAACCTACAAGTCCAAATAGAACTAAAGAACCGATTCCAACACCTGCCGCCCAAGGATTAAAACCACCAATGGCGAATGAAGCTAATAAATTCATGATTTTTAAATACATTTATCTTCGAGTTAGCATACAGAATTATTAACTGGTATAACCAAATTGAGACATTTCTTTGTAATTGAAACTAAATCTCAAGTATAAAAGTACCATAACTCAATCAATATTTGCGTTGAAAAAATGACTCACTCTTAGTATTTAAAGACTACAAATTACCTTTTTTTCGCTTAATATTTACAAATATATCAAACAGCTATGAATACAGATTTAACATTTATATACGATGGAAAATGTCCTTTCTGTAATCATTTTGCAGAACTTTTAGAACTCAAGGGTAAAATAAAAAACATTAACATACTCGACGGTAGAAAAAACAAGGAGCTTATTAATTCTCTTTTAGATAAAGGTTATGATATCGATAAAGGGGCGATTCTTCTGAATGGAGATAATATATATCATGGTGCTGAAGCAATTAATACTGTATGTAAAAAAATTTCAAACCCGTCTGGAAATTTGCTGAAACTATTATCAAAAGTCTTCGAATCAAAAAAAAGAACAAATTTTCTATTTCCTTTTTTGGTGAGAGCACGAAGATTTGCCTTAATTTCTAAGGGAGTGCCTACATCATTGGTTTAATAGAAAATATTATGTTTATCAATAAATGACATATTTATAAGCTTATTGATGAATAAAAGATAATTTTGTATTTCTTAGCTAGAACAGAATAAATATCTAATAATAATGATAGAAAATTTCAATCCATTTATTTCTTTAGGTGGCAACAATGAGAAAATAAATCATATGGCCGAAGCAGCACTAGAAATGAATTTAACATGCAATGATTTAAAGAAAGATCTTAATTTAAGTGACGGAGACGTTATTGATATGTTGCAATTAGTAATGGATGGATTTAAGAATAAAAATTAAAAAATTTTTTTTTAAAATTTAGTTTCCTTAAAACTATAATGAAAAGCTTAAAACTTGAAATTTCAAAATATGAGTCAGTGAATTTCTTATGGTCTGAATTAATAGAACTTTATGGATTTGAAAGAGCTAAAAAGATTGTTTCGCAAGCTATAGATTTACAAAAAATGAATGGCAATAAAAATTTGACTGTACCAATTATATTTTCTGGGACTGGAGGTTTAGCCTTAATTCCAATTAAATCATTAAAAGAGGAACATATAAAAAATAATTTTAATGAGAATCAAGTTCTTATATTTAATCTTAAAAAGAAATCATTTCAAGTTTTAAATGAAGCTTAAAAAAATTAAATAATTTCTTAAATTATTTTTTTAAAAATAAAAATTCAAAAAAAAAAAAAATAGAATATTCATATTTTCAGTAATAATTACAAACCTCTTAGAAATTTAATGTCTCGAAGTTTGTAAATTTAATTTATAGTTGATTTATATAAACTTTTTAAATGACTTTTGAGGCTACATATCTTGGTTCAAATGGTTGGTTAATCAAATTTGAAAAAACTAACTTATTAATAGACCCATGGCTTACTGGAGATTTGATATTTCCTCCTGGCGAATGGTTTTTCAAAGGATCATTAAATAAAGAAATTTTAATTGAGGAGGAAATCAATTTAATTCTTCTAACACAAGGTTTAGCTGATCATTGCCATATTCCCTCATTAGAAAAATTTAAAAAAAATATTGATATTATTTGTCCATATAGTGCTAAAAGGATTCTTGAGAAATCAGGCTTTACTTCGATCAATGTTCTTAAACCATCGGAGAAAATTACTAGTAAGGGATTAGGAATAGAAGCAACTGCAGGTGCTCCTGTTCCCCAAATAGAAAACGGATACATAGTAAAAGATCATAATGGTAAAGGTTTCTACATAGAGCCGCATGGATATCTTGATGAAAACTTAAACTCTCAAGAAATAGATGCTGTAATAACTCCAACAATTAATCTTGATTTGCCATTTGTTGGATCTTTTGTAAAAGGTGCTGAAGTACTTCCAAAATTAATAAAAACTTTTAGTCCAAAATACATACTTTCAAGTACAGCTGGAGGAGATGCAAAGTATACAGGAATTTTGAACAAATTTATATCAATTAAGGAATATTCTGAGGAATTAGAATGCAACTTACTTAACTTAAAAAGTATGGATTCTGTTAAAATTTAAAATATTTTTTATATAAAAAAATATTCTCTAAATATCACGTTCAACTAAATAAACAAATTTAATTAAAAAGGAGTCACTAAAATTATTTCAATCTTTTTTTCTACAATTTATTTATTAGTTTTAAATACAAGCTATTTTTGTGAAAACATGAAGCTCGAATTAGTAATTAGAAATAATATTAATGGAGATTTCTCAATAGTTAAAACTATCTCAGAAATAAAACCAGGTGCATTTATTAATATCGATTGGAATGGGGAAAAGCTTATGCTTCCATATTCTCTTAGAAAGGATTATTTATCTTTTACTGACAAAAAATGGGATTGGAGATACCAAATTAATCAAGATGGTTTAGTAAAAGAAAAAAATCCGACTTTGTACGAATTAAAGCCATCCGGTGTAATTAATAAACATAATTGTGAAATAGCTGAAAGCTAATCAATTTCTATTTGTTATTAAGATTGCTAGTCTTAAATTAACAATTAATTTTTTCCATATAAAATAAATTGAAATGCTTAAAATATCAGATAATAAAAATAAAAAAGATTACAAAAAACTTGAAGATTATAAATCTTCTGATTATGAGATACCTAATATTTTTTTAGATTTTATAATTGAAGACAAAAAAGTAATAGTTAAGACTGAACTTAAATTAATTAAAAAAAATAAGAGTACTACTACACTTATTCTTGATGGGATAGACATAATTGTTGGGAAAATATATTTAGATAATTATCCTTTAAGAGAAAAATATTATTCAATACAAAAAAACAGTTTATTAATTAAATCGATTCTTAAAGAAACTTTCACTATAAAGATAGAGGGAACAATTAAACCGAAGGAGAATATTTCTCTTTTAGGAATGTATGAAAGTAATGGAATTATTACTACCCAATGTGAAGCAGAGGGCTTCAGAAGAATAAGTTACCATTCTGATAGACCTGATATCTTGAGTAAATATAAAGTAAGGATCGAGGCAAATAAGGAAGATTATCCAGTATTACTTTCAAATGGAAATTTAATCAAAGCTAATGACATTAATGGAAAAAGGCACGAAGTGATATGGGAAGATCCATATCCCAAGCCATCATATTTGTTTGCTTTAGTTGCAGGAAAACTGAATTGCATCAGAGATTACTTCATTACTAAATCCAATAAAAAAGTTGAGATAAATATATATGTAGAAAAAGGTGATGAGAAATATGTACAGCATTCAATTAGTTCATTGAAAAAGTCAATGAAATGGGACGAAGAAAAATATAATCTCGAATACGATTTATCATTATTTAATATTGTTGCAATAAGGCACTTTAATATGGGTGCGATGGAAAATAAAGGTCTAAATATATTCAATTCAAAATTAATACTAGCAAACTCAGAAACTTCTACTGACATAGAGTTAGAGCGCATAGAGGGGGTAATAGCTCATGAGTATTTTCACAATTGGACGGGGAATAGAATTACTTGTAGAGATTGGTTTCAATTATCATTAAAAGAAGGTTTAACAGTTTTTAGAGATCAAGAATTTACTGCAGATCTTCATAATCGTTCAATAAAAAGACTTGAAGATGCAAAATTTCTTAGAAAAACACAATTTAGAGAGGACTCTGGTCCAACATCACACCCTGTAAGGCCAGAAAAATATTTAGAGATAGACAATTTTTATACAACTACCATCTATGAAAAGGGAGCCGAAATAATAAGAATGCTTAAAATATTAGTAGAGGAAGAAAAATTTAATGTAGGTTTCAGGAATTTTATTTCCACGTATGACGGAAAGGCAGCTACTATAGACCAATTTGTCGAAAAGATTTTAGAAAATAACAAAGAAATAAATATTGAAAAATTTAAAACTTGGTATAAACAAAATGGAACACCGCAAGTTAAGTTTAAAAGAAAATGGAATAAAGAAAAACAAATACTTAAAATACATGTCTCTCAAATAAATCCAAATAAAAAAACACTTTATAATGATTTACCTTTAATAATTCCCATTGATATTCAAATATTTTTAAGTAGTCATGTAAAAGTAAATAAACTATTTATTTTAAAAGAGAATGAAGAGGAGTTCAACATAGAAAATTTAAAGACGAATTTAAATAATCCAATAATTACATATTTCCGTAATTTCTCTGCTCCTATTAAGTGGGAAACAGATACTACATTTGATGAAAAATTATTTATACTTGAACATGAAACAGATTTCTTTACTATATATGACACCATAAAAGGTTTATACGAAGAAATAATTTGTAAAAGATTATATGAAAAGCCTGATTTAAAAATTGAAAATAAATTAATATCAACATTAAGATCAATAATTAAAAATAATAAAACTATAAATTTATCGCTCTTATCCGAAATACTTAGTATCCCAACATTCTCTGAAATAGAATCAGAAATCAAAAATATTGAACCTTTAAAAATATACAAAATTATTGATGAATTAAATTATTTATTTGGTACTGAATTAAAGGAAGAACTTACTTATAAACTAAAAGAGATTGATAAAAATATTAATGAAATATGGCCAGACGGTAAGGACGAAAGAAAACTAATTGAAACAATATGGAAATTACTTTTACATAGTAAAGACGAAGAAATAAAAAAAACCATAATCAATTATGTAAAAAGCAATTCCATGACACTTGCTAAAGCTGCATTAAATGTTTTCACTAGGATTAAATGTCCAGAAAGAGAATTTATATCTACTCAGTTTTTTAATAAATGGAAAGATAACTCAGTAGTTTTGGATAATTGGTTCTTTTTTAAAGCATCGATTGAGGTTGATAACAACCATAAAAGTATTGAAGAACTTTTTAAACACAAATATTTTGATTTCAAATCACCCAACACTTTAAGATCTGTATTAAATGCTTTCGTAACAAGAAATGCAAAATTTCACTCTATTGATGGATCAGGTTATAAATATATAGCAAATAAAATTATAGAATTTGACAAATCAAATCCAATAGTAATTTCACGCTTTCTAAAAATATTTAGTAATTTTAAAAATTATAGAAATCCCTATAGAAGTAATATATTAAAAGTATTAAATTACATCAATGAAAATAACCTTTCGCCAAATACAAGAGAGGTTATTGATTCAATTTTAAATTAATAATTATTTTATTTATTTAAAGTTACAAAAAGGATTATTAAAAAAATAATAAAAATAAGTAAGAATTTCTTACTGTTGAGAAATTTATGAATATATGTTTTATTTTTATTATATTTATTATCCCACTTTCTCTTAACGTAATTGGCCGTTACAAATTTATTAGGCCTTCCACAATATAAGCAAGTTGGTGCTGTTAATAAGATTAAATTTTTACATTGAGGACATTTTTTCTGATTCATAATTATTTGATTTGAGTATCTATTATTCTAAATTTATTCTAAAAAGTTTATTTTTTAAAAAGTACCTTAAAAAAATAATAATAAAGCTGGTTATAAAAAAATTATATAAATAATTAAATTAAGTTTCAAAAGAATATTCTGTAATATCTAAGTAACAATATCGAATATAATAAATTATTAATCTTATTTTAAATGTTTGCAATTGCATTAGGACTGAATCCATTAGAGTCAATTACTATAATAATATCGGCTACAATTTTTATTCTCGCATTTACATGGGTTTCAATTAAAGGTGATCTCAGAGAACTTGCAAATGAACTTATTGATGATAAGGATCAAGAAGAGATGAATTAATTTTTATTGTTGAATAATTAATTTTATTCATGAATAATTATTTATGTAAAAGTGGATAATCAATAATATGCCTTATTTCCTTTAGAGATGCACCATAAATACTTTTACCATTCAAATTAACCCCTTTCCACTTTTCTTTCTGGTTATAAGAAATATTACTAACAGATTTATTCAAAAAAGAATGATTATCATCCCAAGTAAGAGTTATAACCCAACCTTTATAATTTTCTATCATAGAAAAAACCTTAATTACACTAAAGCTTACATAGAAAGTTAGATAATAAAAACAAAGGAAATAAGTAATTTTTTTATAATATTTATTTAATATTTTAAAAATCAGGAAATAATATTAATATTAAGTGCTGCCTTATCAGCATTTTGGCGAGCAATGTTTAGGTCATCATTTGATGAGAGAACAACCCCCATTCTCCTTCCTTTTTTTGAAGTTGGTTTCCCAAATATTAAAACTTTGGTATTCTCTACTTGTAATGCTTCATTTAATCCAGTGTATGAAGGATTGGTAAATTCATCATTTGAGAGTATTACTCTGGATGCCGAAGGCTTTAATAATGATATTTTAGGTATTGGTAAATTTAAAAATGCCCTTAAGTGTAATTCAAATTCATTTATATTTTGACTAACTAAAGTAACCATTCCCGTATCATGCGGTCTAGGAGATAATTCTGAAAATATAACTTCATTATCCTTTACAAAAAATTCAACCCCATATATACCAGAACCATTTAAGTTATTTAATATTTGATTTGTCATATTTTTAGCTTCTTCAATCAAGAATTGGTTTAACTTCATAGGTTGCCAACTACATTGATAATCTCCCTTATATTGTTCATGGCCTATGGGCTCACAAAAAATATTTTCTCCATTCTCTTTTCTTACTGTTAATAGGGTAAATTCATAATCAAATTTTATAAATTCCTCTAGTATTACTCCAACTATCTTTCCTCTTGAATTTGTTAAAGCTTGATTCCATGCATCTAAAAGATTTTCTTTACATTTAACTAAACTTTGTCCTTTACCAGACGAACTCATAAGAGGCTTTAATAAAAGTGGAAAGCCTAGCGAAGATGATTTTTTTTCAAGATCTTCAGAATCAAAAACATAATTAAATTTTGCAGTTTTTAACTTTAGTTCATTTGATGCTAAATCTCTAATTTTGTCTCTATTCATTGTAATTTCAACGGTTCTAGCATTTGGTACGATTTTTATACCTTCTTTCTCAATTTCCTTTAAAGATTCAATCGAAAGAGCCTCTATTTCTGGTACAACAAAATCTGGATTGATTTCTTTTATTGTTTTAGAAAGAATTTCTTTATTACTCATGTCTATTACATAAGAATGATCAGCTACTTGCATTGCAGGTGCTCTTTGATATTTATCAATAGCGATTACTTCTAAGCCTAATCTTTTGGCCTCTATAACCAACTCTTTCCCAAGTTCTCCGCTGCCAAGTAATAATAATTTCTTCGGTATTAAGTTAGAACTATCCATAAATACTTAAATTTAATTTATTTCTCTTCATCAGATAGATTATTAGAAAACTTATCTTCATCTTTAAAAGTATTCAAACTAGAGAGAAATGAGTTATTACCAAACCAATTGTTTTGCTTCATACCTTTTGTAATTGATGTTGAAATTGCACAAAGAAAGAAGATTGCCATCATAACCCATACTATTCTTTCTAATGCTATTGAAGAAGAAAAAGCTTGTCCTGAACTAATAATTTCAGAGATAGGGTCTAAATGGTCCAAATTTTTATAAATTTTACCATTTAATTATATAGTCCAAGAAAAAAACTATAAAGTTATAATCACAAATAAAAATAATATCTTAAAAAACACAAAAGCAATAATTCATTGCTATCTTCAATAAATCAATTTCTAAAAATATGTTAGTAGACGTTCACGATACAACATTCATTACATCTGATGGAAAAGCTAAAAAGCTCGGAGATTATTCAAATAAAGTAATATTGATAGTAAATGTAGCCAGCTATTGTGGAAATACTGCCCAATATGATGATCTTCAAAAATTATATGATAAATATTCAAATCAAGGATTTAGGATTCTTGCTTTCCCTTGCAATGATTTTGGTAACCAAGAGCCAGATTCTCTCTCAGAAATTAAAAATTTTTGCTTGACAAATTTTGGTGTAAAGTTTGAAATCATGGAAAAAGTACATGCGAGAGGAAAAACAACAGAACCATATACAACATTAAATCAAGTAGAGCCAAAGGGTGATGTGGAGTGGAATTTTGAAAAATTTCTTATTGGTAAAGATAGTAAGGTAATTGCAAGATTTAAACCTGGTATTAAGCCATTTGATGATAATTTAATTGCTGCGATAGAGGTTGCATTGGACTCTTAATAAAAAAAATTAATAATAATTTTTTAAATGATAAATATATTTGATTACTAAAATTTAAAAAATTTATAAACTAGAATCGATAATATATTTCTTTTTTAATTAAGAATAAAGATTCATATAAATATATTATTAGTTTACTTTACTTTTTTAATCCTTTTAGGTTTAGGTTTTGCTTCCTCTGACTTTGACTCTACAACCTCTCCAGTTTCTTTAATTACTTCTGCTTCCTCTGACTTTGACTCTACAACCTCTCCAGTTTCTTTAATTACTTCTGGTTCCTCTGACTTTGACTCTACAACTTCTTCTTGTTTACTTAAAAGAAACTTCAATAAGCGTTGAAATAAAAACCAACCTTTTTCTATTCTTTTTGGACCTAAGATTATAAGAACAATAACTGAAATTAAAAATATGCCTGGAGAATTTAAACCCAAAAATTTCATAAATCTAAATATTCTAAATTTACTTTAGTACATCATAAAAACTTAGGCTAATTATTTTCAAACTTGGGTAAATAAAGCTCTCTATTTGATGCAATAATTCCTTCTTCTTTAAAGAATATTTCTAACTCAGTTAAATCTTTAAAGTTAATATTATCTCCACAATTATCAAGAATGTTGTTTGATGTAAATTCCCAAAGATCATCTAAATATTGATCATCATCTGGAAAAGCTACAAATTTAAGATAAGTATTATTTAAAGCATATTCACTTGCAAATTCAGAATCTAATCCCTCTTTTATAGCATCACAAAAAACCTTTGAAAATCTTTTCCCTACTACAGTTTGTGCACTTGACAAATCAATACTATCTTGAATTGCAAAAACATTAGAAGGAGCAATAAAAAGAATAATTGGAAGTAAAATTGATATTAAATTAAACAAAAATAAAAAACCAAAAAAATTTTATCTTTTACAACTTAGCAAATATAGAAACCAATTAAGGCCAAAAAAACAAATTAAAATTTTAAGAATAAAATACAGAATTATATAAATTGCTATACATCAAATTAAAATGAATATGTAAATTATTTATTTTTTAATGTCTTCAGTTATAGAGGTAAAAGGAAAAGGTTTCACTAGGATAATAAAAAGTAAAGTAATGTTATCTCCGCTTGCAGGCGTTACAGATAAAATATTTAGAAAATTAGTAAGAAAATGGGCTCCAGATTCACTACTTTTTACAGAAATGATAAATGCTTCAAGTTTAAAAAAAGGATATGGAATCCAAAAGATTAAAAAACTTGAATTAGAAGAAGGTCCAATAGGTGTTCAAATATTTGATAATAGACCATTTGCTGTTTCTGAGTCAGCAAAAATAGCAGAGGATTCAGGAGCATTTCTTATTGATATAAATATGGGATGCCCAGTTAAAAAAATCGCTAATAAAGGAGGCGGGAGTGCTTTAATTAAAGATCGTTTATTAGCTATAGAAATATTAAAAAGAGTTTCAAAGGCAGTAAAAGTACCTGTTACAGTGAAAACAAGACTTGGTTGGGAAAATAAAGATGAGAACATTGAAGAGTTTCTATTAAATCTTCAAGATTCTGGAGCGGCAATGATAACAATACATGGAAGGACAAGAAAAGAGGGATTTACAGGAGTTGCCGATTGGGAAATGATTGGCAGAATTAAAGAGCTTTTAGACATACCAATAATTGCGAATGGAGATATTAAAAATCCTGAGGATGCACACCAGTGCTTAAAAAAAACAAATGCTGACGGTCTGATGATTGGTAGAGGCATACTTGGCTCTCCATGGATATTAGGTGAAATAGATCATGCAATTAAAAAACTTAAAGGGTTTAAAAAACCAAATATTGAAGAAAAGCTATTATTAATTAATGAACATTTAGATGAACTTATTAAAGAAAAAGGTAATCATGGTTTATTAATAGCTAGAAAACATATTTCATGGACTTGTAAAAATTTCCCTGGAGCTACCAAACTCCGTAATAATTTAGTTAGATCAATAGATGCTGAGGAAATTAAAGAATTAATAAATAATAAAATTAAGACTCTTAAAAAAGATCAAAAAATTATTAGCTTAAAAACAATTTAATTATTAAAATGAAAAAAAAAATTAGTTCAAAAACAAGTAAAAGAGTTTGTAGTCATATGAATAAAGATCATATTGACTCTGTGCATAAATATCTCATACATTATGGAAATATATCAAACTTCAAAGAAGCTTATATGGAAGAAATATCAAGTCAATTCATGATAATAAACTATGATGGCAATTCTAAGATTATAAAATTTAAAAATGAAATATCCGAGGAAGAAATTCATTCGACACTTGTTTCAATGATAAGAGAGATTGAATAGATTAATTAAATTTAAACTTATCTCAAATAATTTCTACATATTTTTTTCATAATAATCCGTAATTAATTTACATTCCTCAAACGTTAATATACTTAATCTTGAACTTGCTTTAAAGTTTAAGATTGCACAAACTGCCAACAAATCGGAGGAGTCTATATTAAGTGCTTCTGCGAGCTCTAAAACCCTAAGACCTTTCAATATTTGTACATAAAAAATTAGTGGGTGGGAGAGTAATATCTTGAATTAATGTGCTGCATTTTTACCCAAGCCAGCTATAAATGGGAAAGCTTGTTCGTCTCCAAATATATCTTCATTAGAAGCATTTGGAATATCAGTTTTTTTATTATTATTATTTTCTATGATACTAAGTTTTGGCTCCTCGGAAAAATTATTATTGTCTAATTGACTCCTAACTTCTTCTGCTAAGCAATTATTAATACTAAAAAATAATGAGAGAATGAAAACACAAGCAAATAAAATGATTTTTCTCATATAAAGAAACTAAATAAATACTATTATCTTACTTAAATGATGCTTAAAAAATTTTTTTTAAAATATACAAACAATTCTAAATAAAAAAATCTAAATTATTTATTTAACTTATTTCTATTAATAAATCTCACTACATAATAGATTCCAATAATAATAAGAATAGAAATTGTATATTTGTATAGAAAGAAATAAACTATATAAACCAAAAAAGGAAATAAACATGCCCTTTTAAAATTAATTTTTTGAGTTGAAGTCATTTTCTTCCAATTCAAATATTCCTTCCACTGAAAAATTTTCTTCATTTTTCTTTCCTTATGATTTCTATTAAACATAATTTTAAAAATATTATTTTTGAATGTTATTTTTATCTTAATTAAGATAGGGGAAATTAAATAACAATTTATTGATTATTTGATTATAAATATAAAATATATTTTTTTATTATTTAAAAATGAATGAAAAAAAAATTTGGAAAATTAATAAAATAGTATTACCTCAAGATTCAGATCATGCTGGAGTAATGTGGCACGGCAGATATTTTAATTGGCTTGAAGAAGGAAGAATTAATGCTCTTTCCGAAGCAGGCATAAGTTATTTTAATTTATGCAAAAAAGGATTTGAACTACCATTAATAAATGCCTCAATAAAATACATTTTACCTCTTTATCTTGGAGAAAAAATTACAGTTGAAAGTACATTTAATATAGGTAAAAGTCCAAAAATAAAAGTTAATTCAAAATTTATTAATGAAAGCAAAATAGTTCATACTATTGCGGAGGTAAATTTGGTTCTTGTAGATAAAAATAATTTTTCGATTATTAGAAAAAGGCCTAATTTTATATCAAAGGCTTTTTTAAAGTTGAATAATAATATTAATATAAGTTAATTTATTAAATAAATAAAATAATTTATTTTCGCAAATGCAATATATATTTTCAGTCCTAGATTCTTATCAATTTCAAATGGAATCAAGATATCAAGAAAAATCATCTCTCACCAATCTTTTTACTGAAGACAAATTTATTGGATGGTTGGGTCTTTTCATTGTTTTCTTTTCTATCTTTGCAATTATTATTTTTCAATATCTTGAATGGGAAAGTAAAGATAAAAAATAATGATTAAAAAAGACTTAGTTTATAATAATAATAAATATATTTTGTTAAATGGCCATTTACTTAAAGATAACCAATCCGACAGAAGTTGTAAAAAATAAGACATCTAAATGGCTTACAGATATAACACCTGAAAGAATTGATAGAAAATTAGTTGAAGACGAAGTTATTAAAGGAATTATTGAACAGCTATCATTAGAGGGCATTAAAGGAGAGATATCTGCTATAAGTGGTTTTGATGTAAAGAATTCTACATTAATCACAAAAAATGATTTTGTAATTAGAAAAACAAAATTTTTTTGATTTTAAAGATTTACAATTTAAAAATAATGAATAAAAATTTTTTTATCTTATCCTTTTTAATAATTTCATTTTTAATCACTATTTTTAGATGTTTTATATTAAAAAAAAGAAAATATAAATTAAATAATGCTTTAAACGCAAATTATTTTTTAGAAACAATAAATCAGCTGATTGAGGAAAATAAATACAATTTATTAGAGGAAAGGCTCAGATTGAAAGTAATCGATGCATATGGAAATGAGGACTTAAAAAAATGGATAGGTAATCCTCCTCTAGATGAAATTTTAATTGCAAAAAGTCTTAAAAGTGGTTCAAAAAGATTTAAAGAGGGTATTCCTTATTTTTGGGAAAAAGTAATTTTAAAAAAATTTTCTGGTCAAGAATCTTTTTTTGAGAAATGGAACTCCTATCGCAATATTAATCCCATTATTAATGATGAAATAATAGGTTGTAATAGAATTTTAGAGTTCGAGGACTGGTTTATATTTATAGCAAGTCAAATAGAAAAATCCTGTTTAAAAACGATAGGAAATAATTCATTAAAAAAAAGAAATCAAAATTATAAAAAAGGAATTATTTTTGAAAACCATTGTATGGAAATTCTTAAACAAAAAGGCTGGAAAGTTAAAGAAACCCCTAATACTGGAGACCAGGGGGTAGATTTAATTGCTTCCATAGACAATTTAAGAATATGTATACAATGTAAGAATCATAAAAAAGCTATAGGAAACAATGCTGTTCAAGAAGTTTCAGCAGGCAAATTGTATTGGAATGGAACTCATGCTGTATTAGTTTCTAAATCTGGCTTTAGTAAATCTGCACAAAAACTAGCTAGAGCTAATAAAGTAAAATTAATAAGTGACTCTGAGTTAAAAGATCTAGAAAAGCTTTTAATTTAAATAATTTAATTTAGCTGAACTATTCCTTCCTTATATAAAATTATTGTCGTAAAAACTCCAGAAGCCCATAATAAACCTCTGGCGATGGGAATATTAAAAACATAAGCAACAATATATAATAATCGTAAAAGAGGATGAATCCATGCAGCTATTAATGAAATATTTGAATCAGGTAATGTAATTAAACAAAGTAAGCAAGCTGGTGCATGAATAGAAATACTTTCCCAGCAATTCTGGTGACACCAAACAGCTCTTTTACCAAAGTCTGGAAGTTCATTAAATAATGCCCTTGGTGCAGACATGTTTTCAATTGAATAACCAGCCTTGATTCTTCCTAACGTAAGAGGAACTATAGATAATAAGACCACTATTACAGAAAGGCAAAGGCTCCAAGCAAAAACAGTTTGCATATATCTTTAAAATCTAATTCAGCTTAGTAATTACTTTTTATTATCGCGGGAATATTTTTTAGTTTGGTTTAAAAAGACTAAAATATAATCATAGTATTGGTGAATAAAAAAAATATTAATGGACTCTTCAAAAATAATAATGATAATAATTGGTAGCATTATTATCTATCTATCTTTTTTATTTTTCGGATTTAATTTAAGAAATAAAAACATAAAAGCACAAAATATAATCAAAAAAGGAAAATAATTATATTTTTTTTTGATTATATATTATGGAAACATTAGAATTTAATAATAAAATTATTAAAAATATTTTTAGTTTTTATTAAATAAATCGGAAAAAATAATGAAAAAGATATTTAAATTTTTAAAAAGTTTATTATTTATATCTTTTTGGCTAATCCTCTCTTCTTTTCTTCAAAAATATTGGAATACTTTTCATTGGGAATATATTTATCTTAATATCAGAGAAATTTTTGATAAAGAATTTTGGTTTATTTTAAAGAATTATCTTTTTGGACTTGATATAGGTTATTGGTTAGAGGAGTTGTTTAAATTTTTATCTTATGAAATACCCAAAGAATTTTTTAAATACGTGCCTATATTTTTCTTTTTGAAATACATTTGGATTAAAAAATAGATTAAATTTAGATAGTTTCTATAAAATCCTGAAACTTATTATATAAAATTTCGTCTTTAATTTTTTTTAGAATAAATAAAGTTCCTTTGTCGCCCCTACAAATCCTAAGATCTTCATTTAAAAAAGTTATTTCTAACCAACCTTTTTGTTCTGTTTTTATCTTTGTTAATGCCTTTATCTTTTTTTGCCCAATATTTGGACCAATTAGTCCGGCATAAGTAAATCTAACTCCAATTTGTTTTTCATTTAATGCTTTCAATTTTGCTACTATACCTGTACCGAGAATTGATTTAATTCCTTTTGGTTTGAGTAAATTCAAAGCATTTAGATTAATTGGATCAAGAATTTGAAAATTATCTACTAGGGGAGAATAATTCAAAAACGGAGCTCTTGAAGTGCTCCATCTTAGTGCCCAAATACCTTTTAATTTTTGGAAATCATTACTGAGAACAAAATTAGATTCCTTTTCTAATTCCTTAGCAATTATTCCAATCTTGTCTGTATTAGGGCTTTGAACAAGCAAATCCAATAATTTTTTTTCTAATTGCATAGATCTAATAACAAAAAATAAAAAATTACTTAAGCAAAAATACTTATAATTGTGTGTTATATTCTACTGAGAATGTTTGGGATTCATGACAAAAAGTTATTGGTTAAAAAAAATATCCATACCAAATGCGGATTTGTTTCTTGAATATATTAGAACTGTTTTGCCATGGATTAAGTCAGTTGGAGGGGTGGTAGTAAAAAAAGACATAATTCAGGATTCAAATTCAAGCAAGTGGGATGGAGGTCAATTAGGCATAGTTATAGAATTCGAATCAAAAATTGCAGCCAAAAAAGCATTTTATTCAGAAGTATTTCAAAATTATCTTAAATCTAGAGACCTAATGGAACTTGTGACAATTAGCACTTTTTGAAAATTTATGAACTAAAAAAAATTTTTTCAAAAAATCTTAACTTCAAAATTATTTAGCATTTTTTAAGTATTTATTACTATTGATCATTTTTTGTAATAATAATAACTCCTTTGTTTATGAAGTATTTAGCAATATTTAGTTTATATACTATGAATCTTATTAAATGAATTATTCAACTGAACAAGAAGATTATTTGATGACAACTCCATATACAAAAAAAATTCAAAGAAAGTTTAAACAAGTTAAAACATACCTTGAAAAAAATGGATTTAATTCATCTTCACAAGGCATAATGCAGGATATTATTAGTTCTCAAGAATACATTTCCAAAAATGATTTATAGTAAATTTCTTAAATAATAAAACCCTCCTATTAAGAAAGGTAATAATATTGCTATGAATAAGAAAAAAGATCTCTTAGACTCCACCTCAGTTATTGGATTTATTTCTGGTTCAATTGCAAACCCATTTTGTCTGCCTCCACTTTCTGTTGTATAACCTTTTTTATTCATGACAAATTTTTTCGTAATATTATCGCATGAAAAAATCTTAGTCTATATAAATTTTACAATTAGAAAATTTATATTTAATTATTAATTACTAATTTCAATTTTGGATTTTAATTTAGCTGCTTTCTTAAGTAACCCAACAACTTCTTTTCTTCCATTGGCACATTCAGCTTTGTTGATTAAATCAAAATATTTTTTGGTGATCTCTCTATGTTTCATTAATTTTTAAATTTATACTAATTATAAGGATTTCGATAATAATTTTTGTATAAAAAGTATCTAAAAAATATTTATATACTTTTTAAACGATATTAAAACCAACCTTTTTTCTTGGGTTTTACTAAATTTTCTTTAGGTTCCATTTTTCGGCCAAATAATCCTTTTTTCTTGGGCTTCTGTACCTCTTTTATGGGCTCAATTTTCTTTCTGAACAAACCCTTTTTTTGGGGTATATTATTTTTTTCTTTTAATTCATTCATTTTCTTCTTAGATCCCTTTATTTTAGTCTGAATTGGCTTTTTAACATCAAACAGTAGCTGATATACAAAAAAAGCAAAAACTCCAAAAAATCCTACTGCTTGCACTAATGCGGTTCCCAGGTTATCAAACATTTGTGATACTTTGCCTTTTAAATTAATTAAATTACTTATTTAATTATGGAAAATTATATTCATAAATGCGGAACAAAAGATTACAGACACCTAAATAAAAAATTAAGAAATTTTTAAAATCCTATTTATAGTAATTAACTAAATCGATTATTAAAATTACTAAAAGAGAAATTCCTAAAATATAAGGAAAATATGGATATTTATTTAATAATTGATTCAAATTTTTTTTGGTTTGACTTTTTACTATTTTCTTTTTCCTTGGAGGCAAACCTAATTCTTCTCTTCGTTTGGCTTCTCCCATTTTTTATAGATATTTATCTTTTAACAAATATAGTCTAAATATATGCTCAAATACAAAAATTAGCTACTTTAACTAAAGTTATAAAAAATTTTAGTTAATATTTATTTTACTAAGAAATTAACATGTTAGAAATAGTATGGTCTGTAAACATAATGATTGTTATTCTAATTGGTGGGGTTGCTTGGGTTATTTATTATATATTCACTTATGACTAAAAATATACTTCTTACCACTATAGGATGGATGATAAAGATTTAATAAATTCTAAAAAAAATAAAACTATTAAATGAGTTATAGGAATTAATAAATAATAATCCTTCTAAAAAGAAAGAATTATCAGATTGCATAAGTCACGAAGAATTAATTAGCTTGGCTTCAAAATAGGGTTATGAAATTAGCTAAAGATGGGGGTTAATAATAAAATAAAATTTTATTATGATGAATATTGGAATAACCAATGCTACAAAATTATTTTTTTTAGATTTACTATTGTAATTTATTTAAGTTTTAGATCATGCCAAACATTCATGAGTTAAAAAAAAAGATTTATCAAATAGCCGCTGTAACAGATAGAGGTCAAAGACTAAATAAATTAATTGCACCTATGTATCAAGAAAAATTAAATGAGATGGATATACTCATAAGCAGTCTTGAAAATTTTAAAACTGAAGTTTCTGAAGAATCATTATCTGGAGAATGGGAATTAATATATTCGAATGTTGAATTATTTAGAAGTTCGCCGTTTTTTTTAGCTATAGAAAAAGCTCTAAACAATGAATTCAAAAGTAATCTTTTTTTCAAATTACATCAATTGCAAGTTGGATCATTTGGTTTATCAACTATTGGAAGAATTACACAGAATATCGATTTTAACAAAAAAGAGTTTATATCTACAT
Organism: Prochlorococcus sp. AG-459-M13; assembly: GCA_003212005.1. Taxonomy (GTDB): domain Bacteria; phylum Cyanobacteriota; class Cyanobacteriia; order PCC-6307; family Cyanobiaceae; genus Prochlorococcus_A. The sequence goes on from QCRE01000008.1 coordinate 27,871, forward strand.
TCGATACTACGATATTTGGACTCACGACAATCCCTATCTTAGGTTGGTTTAAACTTTTTCCTACTTTTGGAGGCAGAGTGATAACACTATCTGATGAATTAATTTTAGAAGATAATGTGTTAAAAATGAATTTGCAGAAAACTAAAGTCTCCAAAGTTGAAGGATTAAACAAGATTCCATTATTTAGTAAATTGTTAATGGATAGATGGTACCCAGTTAAAGAAATATGGGGAAAATTACCCTGGAATAAAGAAATCCCTTCATGTGAAATATCAGTTGTCTACCTAGATAGGGATATACGAATAATGAAAGATATATATGGATCTATATTTATTTATATAAGACCTACATCTACATCTTTATTACTTAATTATTAATTAAAAAATTTAGGATGATTATTAGAAGTGCATTTTTTCAGAATTAACAGAAAAATAAAATAATGCTTTATTTTAAAAAATTTTAATATCTAAATATAGTATTTTTTTAATAGTAGGGTTTGGGTTTGGTTTTTATAGAATTTATGAATGATATAAAAAAGGTTTGCTAATACCAATATTTGCTTAAATAATATGAATTTCTTTAAATTAGTCGTGCAGAATATTAATATCGACATGCAGTAAAAAAATTAATCCATTTTATTTTTCCAAAACGTTTAAATTTATTACTTTAATTGGTAACGCATGTTCCGATTCTTTAATAATGGAAATTGCTTTTAGATTAATTAGATAGTTTTTAAAAAGCTTAATAATCATTTTTTAATAATTTCAAGATAACAACCCTGAACCTTTTAAATAAAACTTAAATAAAAGAATAACTAATAAATTAACGATTGCTAGAGCCACTAATCCATTTCTATTTTTAATATCTAACTTTTTAATTAAATTAGAAAGATAAACTACAGGATTTTCTGGTTCCTTGTTATTCAAAATTTATGAAACTAAATTTAGGAATCAAGTTATCATAGATTTTTTGTAAAACCTAACTATGTAAAGTTCATATTTCAAAAAAATATATAGTAATAACTTACATTATTCCTGTCTTTCTCAAGAACGCCTTACCTATATTACCAATTACAAAAAATAGAGAAAGATTTAGCAGCAGAATTATTAGTAATGCCAACATTTTATAGTTTGGGTTTGATGTGATTCCATCAAATCCATCATTGAGAATTCTTTTAAAAAGTGAATTATCATGATTTTCTATTACTTCACTTTTTAAATCAGAATTTGCTCTGTCTTCCTCTTTCTCTTTTTTATTTGCTTGTTCGAGAAATTCGGTAAATTGCTCAATATTATCCTCTCTTTTAGTATCTTTATTTATATCGGAAGTAGATTCAATAGAATTTTTATCCTCGGGCATTAAGTTTGATTCTTCCAAATTTAATTTTTATTCTAGAAGTATTTTACACTATAAAAAAAACCCACTCGATCTAATGAAGAGAAGGTTTAGTTAAGATTAAAGTTCTTATAAAGATTCTAATGATAAAAGATTTGTTTTGTGATTTAATATCCACTAGGCTAAGAGTAAATTTGATTCAATTTTTATAATTAAAAATTATGCTTGACTCAAATACAATAAAAAATTGTAAGGAAAATCCAGAAATAAGAGATCTTAAGATAAAAAATATTGAGCATGCGATAGATCAAGCAGAATTAATGATCAAAGAATCAAAAATGTGTCAAGAAGATTTGATTTTTTTGAAAAGAAAAATATCAGACTCTAGGCAGGATCTAGAGATTCTTTATTTGATGAAAATTTAAATAGATAAATGAATTTTTGTATATTTGAAGACTTATACATTTTTTGAAAGATGTAATTATTTTTTAAAAATTTAAAATGATGAAAAAAAATATTTATATTCCAATAAAAGCAATTCCGTTCATTTTTGTATCTATTACTGTTTTGGTAATTGCAGCCACAAAAAGCATAATTATTTAATAATTTACAGAACTATACCTTTATTATTAATAGAGTGCTTCAATAAAAATATTAAAAATTAAAAATAATAAGTTTCAAAATTTATGAAAATTTTCAGAATAGCTTTTACTTTAATTTTATCATTTATTGTTTTAACACTAGGAGTAAAAATATTTCGTAATTTTAATATTTCTAGAGATTTGAAAAAAGAAGAAAAAAATGAAATCAAACAAGCAGCTGAAATTTTGAATGAGTGTTTTGATCTTAAAAATAAAAGTCAACGAACTATAAATGATTCACTAAAGTTAATTGAATATTGTTTAAAAGAGTATGGGTATAAAAATAATAATTAAATTAGAATGAGTTCATTTTTAATATCTTTTTAAATGCAAGATATAGTATTGAAAAAATATATATGCTAAGTAAAACTTTTAATAGTTGAAAATAAAAAAAATCTTCAAATAGATGAAAATCTTCTTCTTGCTTATAAAGAGCTCTCCAAAAGATGTGCTTTTTGAATTAAAAAACACAATTTTCCCAAAAAATTATGTAAATGATACATTTAAGGTTATAGGTGATGCGATAATAACTTCATATCCTGAAGTTAAAAAACAAGACTTGGGTTTATTAATTTTTTTATAATGAGTAAGGTTAAATGTTCTTATTTAGGGGACTTAAAGTGTGAAGCTAAACATTATCAATCAGGAACTTTAATTAAAACAGATGCTCCTTTAGATCATTGTGGAAAAGGGGAAAGTTTCTCCCCAACTGACTTATTGGCGACTTCACTAGGCTCTTGTCTTCTTACCATAATGGCTATAAAAGCGAGATCAAATGGTTGGGAACTAGAAAATATTTATTTAGATATTGAAAAAATAATGACTAAAAATAAAGAGAGGAAGATTGAGCGGTTAAAAATTGATATACATATTCCTGAAAGCCTATCAGAAGAAAAGATTGAATTTATACAAAAAGCCGCTAAGGACTGTCCTGTCATTCGAAATCTGTCTGATTCAACTAATCTTCAAATAAGATGGCATCGCAAAAAAAATTAATTTAAAAAATTTTTTTATATACTTCACTAATTAATTCTTATAATTTTGCAAAACATAAAATTTTTTACTAAGTGGTTAAATTTATGACAATTAATTCACCTATATTTTTCGATCTTTTTATCTATCAAATCAAGTAATGGAATCATAAAATTAACATTTATCCCTATAGTACACCATAAATAAGTAATGCAGAATATTAATCTTATATAAATGTTTGAAGGTAATGTAGCAAATAATTTAAAAAAACTTCCTATAAATAATATTAGTATCCCTATTTGTAATAACCCCTTAGTTATCCAAAGCAACCCTCGCTTCTTTATGTTCTTATAGAACCAATAAAAAACAGTCCCAAATATTAAGAATAAAATTAAATTTATCTTCATAAAGATAAGATAATCTCCATAGTTAATAATAAGCCTTTATTAAATTGAGATATTAAATAAAATATTTATAAAGTTTAGGT
>QCRE01000009.1 GCA_003212005.1 Prochlorococcus sp. AG-459-M13
TATTGAGTTGATTGATATCTTTGCTGATAAATACTTTACCTTTAATGAAGGGGAAGCAAATCTTAGAATGATAATTAAAGGTACTATTAACAAACCAATATTAAATGGATTTATTGTAATAAAAGATTCGGAAATTGATTTTTTCAATAATATAATAAAAGACCTTAATAGTTTGATAATTTTTGATTTTGATTCCTTAGAAATCAAAAGTCTAAAAGCAAATTCGGAAGACTCAGGAAATATTTTCATAAAAGGGTCTTTGCCTTTTTATAGTCAGAATGATTCCGAGAAAGCAGAAATTAATTTGATAACTAATAAATTCACTATAAAATCAGATAATTTCAATTTTTTAATAGATTCAAATTTAGATTTAAGTGGATCATTTGAAAATCCTGTTTTAGGAGGTAATTTATCTCTGAATAATGGATTTATTAACTTTAATAACACCAATCAAAAAAATAAAAAAGAAAATAATCTTTTAAGAAAAGAGGATAAAAAAGATTGGCCAGAACTCTATTGGAAAAAGAATAAAAATATTGAAATAATCTCAAATGAAACAATTTTGAATTCTGTTCTTTTGGGCAAAACTTTGCCAAATTATTTCAATGATTTGAGTTTTAATAATCTTAAATTAAAACTTGGACCGGATTTTAAACTTCAATATTCAGAAATAGTTAAAGCGTATTTAGATACAAAATTAGACCTAAATGTAAATGGCAAAGTAGGAAAAGATTTAAATGCTAGAGGGCTAATTTATCTTAAGAAAGGGAGTGCTAATCTATATACTACTCCGTTTAAATTGGATAAAAATAAAGATAATTATATTTTATTTGCATCAAGAAGTGGTGTAGTTCCATTTATTAATTTTTCTCTGGTTAGTAAAGTTCCAGATTCTATAATACCTATTCGTGAAAATAATCAGAATTCAAACATCACAGGTGTTCGTGATTCTGATGAAACTTCGAGTGGTATTGGATCATTTGGAATTGGCAATTCAAGGCTTATCAAAATTGAAGCTTCTTACGAGGGATTTTTAGATCAATTATCTTTTGAAGATGAAAATAAAAGAATCCAATTAAGAAGCACACCAAGTTATAACAGATCGCAAATAATTGGTTTGATTGGAGGTAACTCTGCAAATTTAATAAATAGAGCATTCATTTCACAACTTAATAATGCGGATGCTTTTAGTGATAGATTTCAGCTGTCTTTATATCCAGCGTTAATCGAAAATAATGATTCTTTAAATAATATTTTTTCTAATGAAAATTTAGATATAGAAAATGATGGGCAATCATCTTCTAATAAGGAATTTTCTTCGCAAGCTTGGGTAGCTGAAATAGGACTAGACATTACTGATGCAATAAATTTTGCCTTTCAAACTGTTCCAGGAAGAGATGACGTTCCACCTACAGGAATTTTGACTTTTCAAGCCAATCCAAATTTAGAATTATTAGGTTCTTATGATTCTGATGGGAATTGGAAAAGTCAAGTTCAATTATTTTTTAGATATTAAGTCACAAAGTAAGTTAGTTTAAAGAATACTTACTTTGAATTATTATTAAAATAATTAAAAATTATATATATGGTTAATATCTTTGAAGTTCCTCAACCCAGTAATGATCTTTTAGAAAAAGCTAATCAAGTTCGTTTGGCATCAATAAAAATTAGTCAGACTGAAAATCAAAAAAGAATCAAAGCCTTAAATTTTATGGCTGATTATCTAGAAAAAAACACTAAAGAGATTTTAGAGGCTAATAATGAGGACTATACAAGAGCAGAAAAACAAGGGATTTCAAAGGCTTTACTCTCTAGATTAAAGTTATCTAAAGAAAAATTAAATTCAGGAATTGAAGGAGTAAGGAAAGTTGGAGAATTGGCAGATCCTGTAAATCAAGTACATATAAAGAGAGAGCTCTCCAAGGGCCTGATCCTTGAAAGAAAAACAGTTCCTATAGGAGTTTTAGGGGTTATTTTTGAATCTAGACCGGATGCTGTAATGCAGATTAGTTCTTTAGCAATTAGATCAGGTAATGGAGTAATGCTTAAGGGCGGTAGTGAAGCTAATTTTACAAACACTGCAATAGTCAATGCCTTACAGCAGGGATTATCTGAATCAGTTCTTGATAAAAATGCAATTTGTTTACTTACAAGCAGAAAAGATAGTATGTCGATGTTAAATCTCGATAACTATATCAATTTAATTATTCCAAGGGGCAGTAATGAATTAGTTAAATTTATTCAAGAGCATACAAGAATTCCTGTTTTAGGGCATGCTGATGGAATTTGTCACTTGTTTATAGATAATGAGGCAAATCTTGAAAAAGCTTTATCAGTCGCTCTAGACAGTAAAATTCAATATCCTGCAGCATGTAATGCTATAGAAACTTTATTAGTGCATAAAGATATTGCAAAAGTCTTTCTAGAGAAGGCCATACCTTTGTTTAATTCTTATGAAGTTAAGTTAATTGGAGATAAAAGATCAGTTGAATTAGGGATAAAATATGAGGCTAGTTTAGAAGACTGGCAAACTGAATATTTGGATTTAATCTTATCTATAAAAATTGTTGAAGACCTTGATGAGGCGATCACTCATATTCAAAAGTTTGGTTCAAAACACACAGATGGAATAATTACTGAAAATTCAATTACTGCCAATAAATTTATGAATACAGTTGATAGTGCAGGTGTTTTTCATAATTGCTCTACAAGGTTTGCCGATGGGTTTAGATTTGGATTTGGAGCTGAAGTTGGGATATCTACTCAAACTCTTCCACCAAGGGGGCCTGTAGGTCTAGAAGGTTTGGTAACTTATAAATATTTCTTAAAAGGTGATGGAAATATAGTTGATGATTTTTCGTCTGGTAAGGCTATCTATACACATAAAGATCTTTAAAACAATTGAAGATGGAAACGTTTTTAAAAATTGAGGATATTAAACTTTGGGCTAGAGTAGGTGTTCTTGATGAAGAAAGGCAATTAGGACAATTATTTAGCTTGGATATATTTTTGTGGACTGATTTTGATAAGTGTACTGCAAATGATGATATTAAAAAAACAATCGACTATTCAGAATTAGTTGAAATTTTGAAAGATCAATCAAAGAAAATACGTTGTTTCACAATCGAAAAATATTCAAAGGAAATTTTAGAAATCATTAATATGGAATTTAAGCTTTCTAAAATTAAAATTATTTTGACAAAATGTAATCCTCCAATTACAGGTTTTAATGGGAAGGTATCAATAATAAGAGTTCTTGAAAATAATTAAAAGCTTTGGAAAAAAGAAATCCCATTATATTGATTCATGGTCTTTGGAATACTTCAAGTATTTTTTCCTCTATTACCTCAAAACTTGATGATATTGGGATTGAATATTTTGCCCCAACTCTTAAGCATTCATATGGAATGACTTCAATTGTTGATTTGACTAATATATTAAATGAATTAATTTTAGAGAAATATGGTTTAGAAAAAGAATTAGATATTTTAGGATTCTCCATGGGAGGGATAATTGGTAGGTATTGGATTCAAAAATTTAATGGTTATAAAAGAATAAGAAGATTTTTATCGATAGGTACCCCTCACAAAGGAACATTAATAGCTCAATTAGTACCTAAATACCCTTTTAAAGGAATATCAGAAATGAAAATAAATAGTAAGTTTTTGAGAGAACTGGCAAATAATGATTTTTTTCTTGATGATATCGAGTGTATAAATTTCTTTACTTATTGGGATCTAATGGTTTTTCCTGGCTGGTGGACTAATTTAAATTTAGGAAAAAAAATATCAGTAAAAGTATATAAACATAGGAATCTTGTGAGAAATAAATTTGTGGTTGATAAAATAATCGGTGAAATTACTATGTAGCTCCAGATAGACCCAAGTGTCTTATTAAAGAATCTGTTTGTGGCTCTCTACCCCTAAATAGTTTGAATATGTCCAATGGAGGTAAGCTTCCTCCAAGACTAAGTATTGTATCTTTAAATTTCTTTCCTATTAACTTTAAATCTTCAGAATTTTCTAGATCAGCTTCTTCGAACATAGAAAAGGCATCAGCACTTAGAACCTCAGCCCATTTATAAGAGTAATATCCTGCAGAATATCCGCCTGCAAATATATGACTAAAACAACAAAGAAATTGATCTTCTTGAATTGGAGCAATAACAGTAGTTTGTTTTGCAATTTCTCTTCTTATTTCATCCGCAGTTTTGCCTTCATTTTTATCAATACTACTGTGCAATCTAAGGTCTGTAATCGCAAAATGCAGTTGCCTAAGGGTAGCCATACCACAATTAAAAGTTCTATTCTTTAGGAGTTTTTCAAAATTTTCATCGGATAATTTTTCTCCTGTTTTATAATGTTTCGCGATATTCAAGAGTGTATTTTTATGGAAACACCAGTTTTCCATAAATTGACTTGGAAGTTCGACTGCATCCCATTCAACATTATTAATGCCAGCTGCTTGTGGAAGATTTACAGTTGTAAGCATGTGTTGAAGACCATGACCAAACTCATGGAAAAGTGTCTGAACTTCTTCAAAACTCATCAAACTAGGTTTGTCGTTTGAAGGTGGAGTCTGGTTACAAACAAGATAAGCTACTGGTAGTGTTTTTTTGCCAATATTATTCTTATTTAAGCATTCATCCATCCAAGCCCCTCCTCTCTTTGATTCCGGTCGAGAATATGGATCGAGGTAAAAAGATGCTATTTTGTTGTTTTCTTTATTAAGGATATTAAAAAATAAAACGTCATTATTCCAAAGAGGTGCTTCATCAGTTGCCTCAACAACTTTAATTTGAAAAAGCTTTTCACTTAATTTAAATAAACCTCTCAAAACATCATTAAGTGGGAACCAAGGTCTCAAAGACTCTTGATCTAAATTCAGCTCTTCCTTTCTAAGGAGTTCAGACCAATAACTTATATCCCATGGCTCAATATTCTGCGATTTTGGAAACCCATTAGCTTTAGAAAACTTATCAAGCGTTTTTAATTCAATTTTTGCTGTTTTTAATGCTGGTTCTCTCAATTCCTCTAAAAGGTTTTCAACATTTTTAATTTCTTTAGCCATTTTTGTTGACAAACTTAGTTCTGCCCAACTTTTATAACCGAGAAGATTAGCCTGTTTAGTTCTTAGAGATAATATCTCTTCAATGATTTGAGAATTATTTTTTTCTCCTTGAGACGCCCTGCCAACAAATGCCTTATATAGTCTTTCTCTAAGGTTACGGTCGCTGGCATATGTCATAAAGGACGTATAAGTTGGAATATCTAGACTTAATTTCCAAGGACCATTTTGCATATCAACTTCGCCATCTTTTTTTAAGTGATTGTGAGCAGAAATTGCCATTAATTCAAGTACTCGTTGAGGGAGACCATCGACTTCAGATTTTTTATTTATTATTAAAAACCAGTTGTTAGTGGCATCAAGTACATTGTTGCTAAATTCTGTAGATAGCTTTCCAAGCTTTTCGGAAATGTTATTGAAATCTTCTTGATCATTTTTTTGTAGTGAAATGCCTTTATGTTGCATCTCAAGAATTTCTTTATCTAAAATTCTGTTTTTGATTTGATCAAAGTTTTTTATTTCTTTAAGCTTTACTAAAGAATTGTAAATTATTTTACTTTGTCCGAATTTGTTACTCAAACTAATAACTTCTGGAAGAAATTTTGAATAAATATCTCTAAGACTTTCAGAATTATTAACTGCATTTAGGTGGCTAATTACTCCCCAACTCCATCTAAGAATTTCGTTGACTTCATTTAATGGATTTATTACTTTATCCCAACTTAAATCATTTTTAATCAAATAATTAGATAAATTTTTCTCTATATTTTTAAAATCTTCGGTTATCTTTTCAAGTACTAATGGAAATTGTTTATTAATGTTTTCTGGAGTAAATTTTTTAAATTCTGGTAATTCTCCATATTTAAAAATTGAGGTTTCCATTATTTCTAAGATTAAAATTGACTAATATTTGAAATGAACCCAATTAATCTAGCTAAAGTTAGTTGTTGACTGAGAGCGTTAGTTGAAGATTCATATAAATTAATAGCAATTTTTGGCCAAAAGCCGATTACCAAAGTTGGCATTAATAAACTGAAACCAATTGTCAATTCTCTACCATTCATTTCTTTTACTGTAGCTAGTGCAGGAATTCTTGGGCCAAAAAACACTCTTCTACACATAGAAAGAAGGTATATAGGGGTCAGTACAAGACCGATTGCTGCAATTAGAATAGTAAGCGATCTGAACAGAGAACTAAAACCATCTTGACTTGTAATCCCAAGGAATACAGTGATTTCGCTTATAAATCCGCTCATTCCAGGCAAGGCCAAAGAAGCTAATGAGCTCGCGAGAAAAAAAGCAAATGTTATTGGTAAGACTTTTGCTAAGCCACCCATATTTGGAATTGACAGAGTATTTGTTCTTTCGTAGAAGGAGCCAGTAACGAAGAACATAGCGGCTGCTATAAGTCCATGACTTATCATTTGTAGCATTGCCCCGCTTATACCTAAAGCGTCAACTGCTCCAATACCTAAAAGAACGAAGCCCATATGACTAACTGAACTACATGCAATTCTTCTTTTTACATTATCTTGTGCAAATGCATTTAAGGCTCCGTAAATAATGTTTATGATGCCAAGAATAATTAAAGCAGGCGCAAGTTTTAGATGTACTTCAGGTAATAATTGAACATTAAATCTTAAGAGGGCATATCCCCCCATCTTTAAAAGAATTCCTGCTAGTAACATTGATACTGGAGCATTAGCTTCGCCATGAGCATCAGGCAACCAAGTATGTAATGGGAAGATAGGAAGTTTAACTCCAAATCCTATTAAAAATCCTAGATAAGATAATAATGCGAGACTACCTGTTACATGTTTATTTGTTATGTCGGTAAGGTTTAGGGTAAATGTATCGCCACTTAAGGCAAGTGCAAGTCCACTTATAAGTATGAGTAGGGAAGCCAGAGCTGTATATAGAATAAATTTTGTAGCAGCATATAGTTTTTTCTTCCCTCCCCAAATAGCAATTAGAAGATAAACGGGAACCAATTCTAACTCCCAAGCCAGGAAAAAAAGCAAGAAATCTTGAGAGAGGAAAACCAGTGCCTGGGCTGATGCTTGAATTAATAAAAGAGCAAAGTATAGGTTAGATTTCTTCTTGATATTCCAACTCGCCGCAGCTGATAAAAATGTAATTAATCCACTCAAAGCTACTAATGGTGCAGATAATCCATCTACACCTAGCGACCATTCTAAACCTATTGAAGGCAGCCAAGTTGTTCTTTCAACAAGTTGTAGGGAGCTATTAGCAGTATCAAATTTTTGGTAAAGTACTCCAACTATTAGTAAAAGATCTATAAATAAAAAACTCAACGAAATATTTCTTGGGAGTGTATTATCTTCTTCTTCCTTAGAATTTAAGAAAGGCATTATCAATGCCCCTATTAAGGGTAATAAAACAATAGAGGATAGCCAAGGAAAAGATTCTAAATTCATCAATATTAATGAATAATTTTTTTATTCTAGTTGAAGTTGTTCTAGCTTGAGACTATAACATTAAAAATGCCTAAGTAAAACTACTTATTAGAAATTTCCCTAAATTGACTCCCTTTCGTTTGGACATTTAAATACGGCGCTCTACTTGCTACGTTTAACTTTTCCCAAGCTTTTACCATGGCCTGACTGACTTCTTTACCATTATCTTTTTTACACAAAGCTAATATACTAGGTCCTGCTCCACTAATAGCACAACCTAAAGCTCCTGCTTTAAGTGCGGCATCTTTTACTTCTAACCCACCTTTAATAAGCTTCCATCTGTATGGCTCGTGTAATTTGTCAAACATTCCCTCCCTTATTAATTCATCATTGCCTGTTTTTAAGCCATTTAGTAATAGAGTAAGTGCCCCCATATTTGTTACAGCATCAGAAATAGGTACATTCTTAGGCATTACTCTTCTCGCTTCACTTGTGCTGAGGCGAATAGCAGGTATTGCTACGACAGCCTTAATTGAATCGTGCCATTCACATCTAACAATTCTCCATCTTTGAGAAGATGATCTAGCTGTTAAACAAAGGCCTCCTAAAAGAGAAGGAACAACATTATCAGGATGACCTTCAATATCAATTGCTAGTTCTAAAAGTTTTTCTTTGGGCAAAGGGGAGTTCATAATTGCATTTGCTCCAATTAGTCCTGCGACTATTGCTGTTGCACTACTGCCTAGTCCGCGAGCAGGGGGAACTGCTAATTTTACTCTAGCTTCAAGAGCGAAAGGGTTTATATTGGCACTTTCCCATACTTTCTGCGCAGCCCTAAAAACTAAATTTTCTGGACCTCCTCTTAAATGATTGCCATCGGTACTCTCCATTATTAAATCAAAACGATCTCCACTGCCATCTATTCGGGTAAAAATAAATTCGTTATGTAAATCTAATGCTGCTCCAAGACAGTCAAATCCAGGACCTAAATTAGCAGTTGTAGAAGGCACTGTTACTATTATCTTTTTTCCTACTTCTGGATAAGACATAAAAAAATTAATCTACTAGTAAAAGCATTTTTGCTCTGCACGCTGCGCTAAATAATCCAAACTCTTCATCTAAGATTATATTCACAGGTATATTTTTAAGAATATCTTTTAATCTCCCTTTATCTAAAAATTGTTTCATAAATAATTCTGATTTAAAGTTTCTGAAATGTTTTGGAGCAGTTCCTCCAGAAATCCATAATCCTCCAAAGCACAATTCTTGAAGAGCAACGTCTCCCAATAAAGAACTGTAAGCATCCAACCATATTTTCTGCACTTCACTCATTAGGGTATCCCGCTTATTAGAGAGATTACATATTTTTTCAGGAAGTTCTTTTCTCAAAGTATCAGAAATATTCAATTCTTTAAAATATTTTTGTAAAGGGTGATTTTTTGCATCAGGTTTGCTAAGTCTCCATTCGGCTATTCTTGATAACCCATTGCCACTAATAATTCTTTCACAAGAAATTCTTTTAACTTTTAAAGATTTTTTGAGCCAATTTTTTAATTCCCACTCTAATTCTGACTTTGGTGAATATTCAACATGACCACCTTCACTGGCTAAAATCTTTACATTCATTCCTGATATAAGGCCTCTTGCAATACCTAGACCAGTTCCAGCTCCAACAATGGCATGCAAATCATTATTAGTACCTGCTGAAGAGTCTCCATTTTGAATTATTGAATATTGACTTTTTTGTAAAAAAGGTATTCCATAAATTTGCACTGCAAAATCATTAATAAGCTCGCATCTTTTAAATCTAAATTTCTTTTTTAACCCATCGCAAGAAATATTCCATGACAAATTAATTATTTTTGCATTGTTGTTAGATATCGGACCTGCAACTGCGAAACAAGCAGAAAAGGGATATTTAATATTTTTGCATTCATTATTTAGAAAATCCTCTAAAATAAAATCAAATGAAACCCAGTCTGAAGAGATATATTTTTTTTTTAAGATTAATTTCGGAGAGTCAGCATTTAAATCCTTTTTAAAAATCCCTAATAGAACTTTTGTACCTCCTAGATCACAAGCAAGAAAATTCATTTATTCAAAATTAGTTTATTCTTCCTTTCTTTTCAATTAAATTATCCATTAATTTGAAGAGTTCATCGACTTTAAAAATCCCTAAATTATTACCATCTAAGGCTCTTAAAGCTAACGAATCTTGCTGTTCTTCTTTGTCGCCAATAACAGCAATTAAGGGAATTCTTGCTATGGTTGCCTCCCTTATCTTGTATCCTATTTTTTCATTTCTAATATCAACTTTCGATCGATACCCCTGAGTATTTATTAATTTATTAAATTTTAGACATTTTTCATTATTTCTATCCGTGATGCTCAATAAAATTATTTGATAAGGTGCAAGCCATATTGGAAATTTAGCTTCATATTGTTCAATTAATATTCCAATAAATCTTTCAAAAGATCCCAAAATTGCCCTATGTAGCATTACTGGATTTTTTTTCTCATTATTAATGTCTACAAAAGTTGCATCCAATCTTATAGGCATTGAGAAATCAACTTGAATAGTTCCACATTGCCAGACTCTATTAAGACAATCCTTTAATGAGAATTCTATTTTTGGACCATAAAAAGCACCTTCTCCAGGTTGTAGTTCCCATTTTAGACTTTTATTATCTAGAGCCTTAGTTAGAGCTTCTTCAGATTTATCCCAAATTTCTTCACTACCGACCCTTTTCTTAGGACGAGTTGAAAGTTTGATAATAATTTCATCAAATCCAAAGGATTTATAAACCTCAAAAACAAGGTCGATAAAAGTAGACACTTCTGCCTGGATTTGTTCTTCTGTACAGAAGATGTGTGCATCATCCTGAGTAAAATTTCTAACTCTCATTAGGCCATGCAATGAACCAGAGGGTTCATTTCTATGACAAGAACCAAATTCGGCAAGACGAAAAGGTAAATCTTTATAACTTTTTAAACCTTGATTAAATACCTGGATATGGCATGGGCAATTCATTGGTTTAATTGCATAAGTCCTATTTTCTGACGCGGTAGTAAACATATCGTCTCTAAACTTTTCCCAATGACCTGATTTTTCCCAAAGAGTTTTGTCTACTGCTTGTGGGGTTTTAATTTCAAGATAATTATTTTTTTTAAGTATTTCTCTTACATATTTTTCAAGTACTTGGTAGATCGTCCATCCATTTGGATGCCAAAAAATCATACCTGGAGATTCTTCTTGTAAATGGAAAAGTGAATGTTTTTTTTCCAAGTTTTCTATGATCTCTTTTTTCAGCTTCTTTAATCCTTGTTAAATAATCATTGAGTTCTTTCTCTTTAGCCCAGGCAGTTCCATATATTCTCTGTAATGATTCATTTTCACTATTACCTCTCCAGTATGAGCCGGCTAATTTAAGTAACTTAAAGTGTCGCAGATGTCTTGTGTTCGGAACATGGGGCCCTCTACACATATCAATATATTCTTCGTGTTTATATAAATTAATGAGACCTTGATCTGGAATTTCTTCAATTATTCTTAACTTAAAAGTTTCGTTTCTTTCTTGAAAAGTTTTAATTGCTTCTTTTTTTGTAACTTGAAAAATTTCAATATCATAATTTGTTTTTATTAAGTTATTAATTCTCTTTTCAATTTTGATTAAATCCTCAGGAATAAATCTATATTCTGAAAAAATATCATAGTAAAAGCCATCTTCAATTACTGGACCAATGGCCATCTTTATATTTGGGTAAATTTGTTTAACTGCATGACCAATAAGATGAGCAAAAGAATGTCTAATTATCTCAATTCCCTCTTTATCTTTAGAAGTAATTATTACAACTTTGGAATCATTTTTTATAGGAAGCGTTGCATCAATAAGAACATCATTCACTTTTCCTGCGATTGTGGCCTTCGCTAATCCTGCGCCAATACTTTGGGCAATTTCAAGTATAGTTACGGATCTTTCGAAAATTTTTTGGGAACCATCGGGCAATGTTATTACTGGCATAATTTATTTCTCTATTTCAAAAAATCCTAATTTTGATTTAACTCTATTGAGAGTTTTATTTGCCAGAACCTCAGCTTTCCCCTTTCCCTCTTGAAGGATACTATTTAATTGGTAGGGATCATTTATTAATATTTTATATTTTTCTTGAATAGGTTCTAGTGATTCTATAAGTTTTTCAGTTATTAATTTTTTAAATGTTCCCCATCCAGTCTCAGAGAATTCATTTTCGCATTGAGAAATTTCTTTTCCGGATAATATTGAATAAATCATCAAAAGATTTTTAGATTCTGCTCTCTCAGGGTTATTAAATTCTATTCCAATAGAGCTGTCGCTTTTCGCTCTTTTTATTTTTTTTGTGATAATTTCTGGAGCATCTAATAAGTTAATACGACTTCCATCATTAGGATCACTTTTACTCATTTTTTTTGTACCATCAATTAGACTCATAATTTTTGATCCCCTCTTCATAATTATTGGCTGAGGAATTTTTAATATATTTTTATCTTTACTAAATTTGGCATTAATTCTTTGTTGTGCAATATCTCTGGCAAGTTCAAGATGTTGTTTTTGATCTTCTCCAACCGGGACGAAATCAGCATCGTATAAAAGGATATCTGCAGCCATTAAGATTGGATAATCAAATAAGCCAATAGATACATTATTAGCTTGATCTATTGATTTTTCTTTGAATTGGATCATTCTTTCCATCCAATTAATAGGAGTAACACAATTTAATATCCAACAAAGTTCTGCATGAGCAGAAATCTGACTTTGGACAAAAATTGAGCATGTTTTAGGGTCAATACCACAAGCAATATATAAAGCTGCGGTAGAAAGAGTATTTTTAGATAATTCCTTGGGATTATATGAAGCGGTTATTGCATGCAAATCAACCACACAGAGAAATGTTTCATATTGATGTTGAAGAGTTACCCAATTATTAATTGCTCCAAGCCAATTTCCTATATGCAAATCTCCAGTTGGTTGAACTCCAGAAAGAATCCTTTTTTTAATTGTCATTATTTTCTACTTCGTTAAATTGTTTTTCTTCATTTGATTGACTTTTTACTGGTCTTGCAAAAGGGTCAGGAGTTATTTTTGGCTCTTTAACATAAGGATTTTGTGATTCTCTAGTCGAAGATGAGTTTTTGTTGTTTTTGGCATACTGCGTGATGGATTCTATTAATTTTTCGTCTTTAATCATTTCGCTAAGTGTTCTAACTGAGAAGCCGAGGACAGCGACAGTAGATCTTAATTGAAAAGCTTCTTGAATTGATTTAACGGCTTTCATTTCGTTGTCACTTAATCTTATTCGGAATCCACCTCCATCCCGGCGTCCTCCATTTCTATTCCTGAAATTATCTCTATTACTATTATTCTGATTTCTGTAATTGTCTTCTCGAGGCATATCTTTGTAATTTGAATTAGACATCTTTTTAAAGCCTTATTTATATAAATAGTTTATTAATTTAGCATCTAGTTATGCAATAAGTCTTTTTAAAAACCTTAAAATTTCACCTATTAATTAAAGAGTTATGTAATTTTGCTTTTCTCATACAAAACTTGCATTAAAATAAAAATAGAGAATTAAAGTATTGTGTTTGATATTAGTAAAGAGAACTTTTTGAGAGATTTAATCAAGTTTCCCAAAAAAAATATTCTTATTATTTTACTTTTACTAGGCTTTGGAGAATGGATTGTCAGTGACTTAATTAATTATGCAGGGGGCTCAATAGGATTCTTTGTTTTATGTTTGGGGGGGTATTTTTATTTGAATAATGACAAGCCCAAATTTAATGAACCAAAAAATTTAGATGGTTGGATAAATATTTGCAATGAAGATTTAGAATTTTTTGAAAAACTTGAAGCAACAAACAATCTTGAAAAACAAAATTTTAAAAGACAAAAAACACTTGAATTGATTCTTAATAAATATGATAGAGAAATAATTAGTTGTATTGGACAAAAAGATTATGACAATTGTCAATCTTTGTTTAAGAATCACTTCAAAGTAGATAAGTTTGACTTCAATTTCTATGAAAAACTTCCTACTTATAATTCCTCTGTAGTTATTCCAAAACACATTTTAAATAGCGATGCTATTTTTTATTTTATAAATTTACCTTTATCAGCTAATGATTTTTTATGGCTAGAAAAGTTCCCTAAAAACATGCCAATTTGGTTGGTTGTTTTATTATCTGAAGATCCAGGGTGCAAAGATCATATAGAAGATTTGAAGTCGCAAATTTCCAGTGAATTCATTAAAAAAATAATTACTGTTGATGTAAATAAAAATGAAATATCAAATCTACCTTTTTCATTAAGGAAGTTTTTTTTCAGTTCTACTAAAAATATTGAAAATACTAAGAAAAGGCTTTTAAAAGATCTTCATGTTAGTTGGCAATCTGAAATTGAGGGAATAAGAAGAATGCAGTTAAAAGGAATACAAAGGAAAAATCAAATTTTAGTAGCAACTACTGTTTTCTTTTCTCCAATTCCATCAATCGATGTAATGTCAATGACAGTTTTAAATACTTTAATGATTAAAGAAATTAAATCTATATGGGGATGTAATTGGTCTCCCGAAATTTTAGATAAAGTATCTAAAGAGATTTTAAAGACAGCAATTGCTCTTGGAGTTCTTGAATGGAGTGGACAAACTCTTTTTGGAATAACAAAATTACATGGCCCAAGTTGGCTTTTTTCAGCTACTTTTCAGGCAGTCAGTGCAGCTTATTTGACAAGAGTAATTTCGAGTTCCCTCGCTGATTTTATGGCAATAACAAAAGGAGTAGAAGAACCTGATTTGGAATTTATAAAGAAAAATTCTGAGAAAATTGTTGAAAGAGCTTTTGAAAAAGAAAAAATAAATTGGAAAGGATTTGTTTCTGAACTTAAAAATCCGCTAATTAAATTTAAATATACTTAATAATCTTAGACTGAAATTAAATCATGCGAAAGAATTTTCTTTTTCTTACTTTGGTACTTTTAATTTGTTTAACAAGCTTCTCCTGTCAGAGAACTTCAAATAGAAATCAAAATAAGGGAATCATACTTGCAAGTTTTACTGTTCTAGCGGACATAATTAGAAATGTAGCTAAAGATGATTTTATTGTTAGATCAATAACAAAGCCTGGCGTTGAAGTTCATGGTTACCAACCAACTCCCAGCGATTTAGTAAAAGCTTCAAAGGCTTTTGTATTTGTTGATAACGGATTTGGATTTGAATTATGGGCAGAAAAATTTGTTTCTAATTTAAAAGTTAGAAGAATAACTATAGCTGATGATTTAGATCCCATATTTATTAGTGAAGATTTCTATAAAGGCAAACCAAATCCACATGCTTGGATTTCTCCAAAAAGAGGAATGCAATATGTAGATATTATCGTGGAATCTTTATCAGAATTGAGACCATCCAAAAAGGCATTATTTCAAGAAAATGGGAAAATATATAAGGATAAACTTGCGAGAATTGATGAAGAATTCTCTCTTTTTGTTAATAACTTAGATAAAGATAAAAGATATCTAGTAAGTTGTGAAGGAGCTTTTTCTTACCTAACAAAAGATTATGGATTAGAAGAAGTTTATTTATGGCCAGTAAATGCTGAGAGTCAAATTACTCCTAAAAGAATGGCAAGAACAATTTCGCTTGTTAAAGATAAAAATATCTCATCTGTATTTTGCGAAAGCACTGTAAGTAACGAATCCCAAATGGTCGTTGTAAATGAAACTGGAGCAGAGTTTGGAGGAAACCTTTTTGTTGATTCATTATCTAATGACAATGGGCCAGCAAGCTCATATTTAAGAATGCTTGAGCACAATTTGAATTTGATTAAAAAGGGGATTTATTAATTATGGAATCAACCAATTATTCAAATTTTAGGATAGAGGCAGAGAATATTTGTGTAGATTACAATGGCAAGATTGCTTTATACGATGCAAATTTAAGATTAAAACCTGGTCAGATTTGTGGATTAGTGGGCATGAACGGAGCAGGTAAAACAACCTTTTTTAATGCTCTGACGGGTTTTGTAAATATTTCGAAGGGTAAAATTAGAATTAACGGAGAGTCTATAAGATCTGCACAAAAAGATCAGGCAATTGCTTATGTCCCTCAAAATGAAGGAATTGATAGTCAATTTCCAATAAATGTTTGGGATGTTGTCATGATGGGGAGATATGGTTCAATGAATATCCTCAGGTGCCCTAGAGAGTCAGATATTCATGCAGTTAAAAATGCTATTGAAAGAGTTGATCTTGCTGAACATTTATCCACCCCTATTGGGAACTTATCTGGAGGCCAGAGAAAACGAACTTTTTTAGCTAGAGCTATTGCGCAAAGAGCATCTATTCTATTACTTGATGAACCTTTTGCAGGAGTTGATATCAGAACCGAGAAACTTATTTCAGAATTATTTCTGCAATTTAAAAATGAGGGAAAAACTATCTTGTTGTCAACTCATGATATGATTCACGTCCGAGAATTTTGTGATTTGGTTCTTTTGATAAATAAGACTGTTTTAGCTTACGGAGAGACCTCTGAGGTATTTACACCCGAGAATATTACTAGCACTTTTGGAGGAATCTCGCCTGATTTCTTATTTGGACCTGAGTCATAGATTGCAAATTTTATGGATTTTTTTTGCTTTTTAAATATAAATACATTTATAACAGATCCTTTAACTCATGACTTTATGAGAAAAGCTCTTTTTATGAGTTCTTTAGTAGCAGCTGTTTGTGGCTTTTTATCAAGTTATTTGACTCTTAAAGGTTGGGCTTTAATGGGCGATGCTGTATCACATTCAGTGATGCCGGGGGTCGTGGTTGCTTATGCCCTGGGGCTACCTTTTTCACTGGGAGCATTTATATTTGGAGTTGGTTCAGTTGCATTGATAGGTTTTATTAAGCAGAAGTCCAGAGTCAAGGAAGACACAATTATAGGATTAGTATTTACAGGATTTTTTGCTCTTGGAATCGTATTGGTTTCTAAGATAAAAAGTAATATTGATCTTCACTCTATTCTTTTTGGAAGTCCGCTAGGTATATCACTTTCAGATGTAAAGCAAACAGTATTTATCTCTCTATTGGTGGTATTAATATTGTTAGTTTTTAGGAAAGATTTAATGCTTTATTGTTTTGATCCTAGGCATGCAAAAACAGTAGGGATTAACGTTTTATTTCTTCATTATTTACTCCTTACATGCTTATCTTTAGCAGCAGTTGTGGGGTTACAATCAGTTGGAATTATATTAGTGGTTGCAATGCTGATTACGCCTGGTGCTACAGCCTATTTACTTACAGATCAGTTTGATAATATGACTATGATTTCGGTATTAAGTGCTATCTTTTCAAGCGTAATAGGAATCTATATTAGTTTTTGGTTTGATCTTGAAACAGGAGGATCTATTGTATTAGCACAAACTTTTATATTTTTATTTGCATTTTTATTTGCTCCAAGATATGGGTTATTCAAGTTTAAAAAATTAATTTCTGGATATAAACAATAATGGTTGAAGAAAGCATTAATAAAAAGTGGTATTGGTGGCCATTATTCCCTTTGTATCCTTATGGAAATAAAAAAACAATTTTAAGAGAATTAATACCTGATCAAATATGGTCTTTGGAACAAATACAAGGGCTTTATTATGTTGCTGTTCCTATAAGAATGACAGTAATAAAGGTTGATGATGGATTGATGCTCGTCAATCCCTTACCGCCAACAAAAGAATTAGTAAATGAGCTAGAAAAATTAATTGCTATTCACGGTAAAGTTAAAACAATTGTTTTACCAACTGCATCTGGGCTAGAGCATAAAATTGGACTTCCAGCCCTTTCAAGAATTTTTCAAGGTGCAGACATTTGGCTATGCCCTGGTCAATGGAGTTTCCCTATAAATCTACCTTTGGATTTTTTAGGAATCCCATCAAAAAGAACAAGAATACTTTTTGAGGAAGGTACACCCCATAAAGATTACTTTGAATGGTTTTCATTAGGACCTTTGGATTTAGGGCTCGGAAGATATCAGGAGGTTAGTTTTTTTCATCACGCAACTAGAACACTTCACGTCACGGATTCAATAGTTGGAATAGACTCAACTCCTCCTGAGATATTTAATTTTGATCCAACTCCACTTCTATTTCATTCTAGAGATAGGGGAGATGAACCATTGATTGATTCTGTTGACCAAAGAAAAAAAGGTTGGGCAAGGCTTGTATTATTTTCATCTTTTCTAAAACCAGGAAAATTAAATATTCCTTCTTTAATAGAAATATTTAAGCATTCATTCAAAAAAGATCTTCGTAATTGGAGGTCACATTTTGGTATTTATCCCTTTGTATGGGATGAAGATTGGGAATCATCTTTAGCTGAAATAATGGGTGAAAATATCCCTAAAATTCAAGTTGCTCCTGTTTTGCAAAATTTAATATTTCCCCGATCGAAAAAAGTACTTATTGGATGGCTGGAAAAAATTAAAACTTTTAAAAATATGGAATATTTGATATCAGCACATTATTCTGCTCCTGTTAAATTTACAGAACAAGATTGTCAGAATTTAATAAACGAAATTAATTCTGAAAAATGGAATAAATTGTCGGATAACAATAAATTTCTTATTAATTTCTATGAAAAGTTATTAAAATTAGGAATAATTCCAAATATTTAAATATTTAGAGACTTATTCCTCTTCAATTGACATCTCTTCATCACTCTTAAGCGTCTGTTCGAGCTCTTTCCTCTGCTCCATTTGCCTTAAGAAATATCCCGTCATCATCGCAGAAGAAAGTAAATTAGCAATATTATCTTTTGAGGATGTTATTTTAACATCAAACTGATCAGAAGGCAGCATACCTAGAAGACCCTGAACATTGTGTCTTATGATTTCATGAATATCTTCACTAGCTGATTTGGCGACTCTTTGCAATACCTCAGGCGATTGCTTTTGGAGGTATTGAATTAAGTCATTTTCATCATTTGGATCATTATTTTCAGTAGCTAGAAATTCAGGATTGAACATTTTTGCAACTTCAACTTACTAAGACACTACAACACTATGAACCCTTTAACCTATATTATTAAGATCAGGGAACCGTATAGGACCAATATTATTTAATGGCCAATACCTAAAAATAGCTTTTCCTATTACTTTTTCATAAGGAAGGAACCCCCAAATGTGAGAGTCCATACTATTATTTCTGTTATCTCCCATTACCCATAATGACTTCTCAGGAACAATATAAGGCCCAGTTGAATAGTTAATATTTCTATCAGAGATGTAATTTTTTTGAGGAATATCATTTAAATATAAATTACCATCCTTTACTTCTACTTTGTCCCCAGGGGTTCCAATAACTCTTTTAATTAGCGCAATATCTGATTCATACCCAGCTTCAATTAATTGATCTGGGACATTAAAAACAACTATTTTATTTTTTAATTTAGATAGGTTTGATTTTGATATTATTTTAGGAGTTAATTTTTCAACCAATATTTTGTCTTGTATCTGAAGAGTAGGCATCATAGAGCCTGAGGGGATCCATCTTGGTTCGATTACTTGCCATCGTATAATTAAAGCAATAAATATCCACACAAAAAGATTTTTAAAATCATTTAGTAATTTATTTCTTTTCTTTGTTGGATTTGGCATTTTTAAACTTATTATTTATTTGTTAAGAAGAATTTTTAAAGTATTAATATAAATTATGACATCATCTATAGAATGCCAGAATTTTTTTAGAAGTTTACAACTTTTAGTTTTTTTTACAAAAATAGGAGTTAAAAATTTAATTTTATGTCCAGGGAGCAGATCAGCTCCCTTGGCGATCGCTGCAGGTGAGTTAAATAAACGTGGTATTTTAAATGTATTTAATTCGATAGATGAGAGATCTGCAGGGTTTCATTCTCTTGGGATATCTGCAGCATCTGGAGATATCTCGTTGGTTGTCACAACATCAGGTACGGCAGTTGGCAATTTATTACCAGCAGCCATTGAGGCAGATAAGTCACTTAAATCAATTGTCTTTATAACGGCTGATAGACCTTTAAGGTTAAAAGATTGTGGTTCTAATCAAACAGTTAATCAAGAAGAATTTTTGAATGCAGTTTGTAGACGCAATTTGAGTACCAACTTAAAAGGGATTCATGAAAATAAAGACCATGATATTTTGAAAATAGTCGAAAACATACAAAAACAAGTACTCCAATCGCCAGGCCCAATTCATTTGAATATCCCATTTGAAAAACCTTTAGACATATCAGTAAACAACAAAAAAAAGAGTTTCGAAGTTTTTGAAAGATTTTATTTAAAAAAAACCTATAATTTTTTAAAAAATGATATTCAGATTAAAAATACTCAATTTCCAAAAAAAATTTTTAATAGTTTTAATCTTTCTAATCCTGGAATAATTATTGTTGGACCATATCAAGGTTCAATAAAAGATTTGGGTTCTTTTAATGAAGCTTTAGAGAAAATACAATTACTTACAGGATGGCCAGTTTTTGCTGATCCTGTCTCAGGAGTATCGGCTGAGCTAAGAGGATTAGTAAAAAATTGGGAATTAATCCTCAAAACAAATAAAAAAGTTGTTCAGTGTGATCAGATATTGAGGCTTGGCCCTCTCTCATCATCAAATGATTTAGAGAATTTTTTATTAAATTTTGAAGGTTTACAAATTCTAATAAAAGAAAATAACAAAAGAAATTTAGATCCTCTAAAAAAATCTTTAGAGTACGAATTTGGCATATGTAATTTTGTTGATCAACTATTTGGAACTTTTCCAAATGATCAAAAAAAGAGGAAACCATTAATCAACTTGGTGCAAGTTTTGAAGAAAGAAAGCGAAAAGATAAAGGAAATTTTAAATGAAGAACTATATTTAAATAATGAAATAGCAGAATATAAACTTGCAAATTTTGTGCCAAAAATTTGGCCGGAAAATTATCCTATTATGCTCTCAGCTAGTAGTCCAATTAGAGATTGGCTTACATTCTCTGAAAATGGAACATTAACTAGGCAATGTTTTAGCTTTAGAGGAGCTTCAGGAATAGATGGGACTTTGTCGCTTGCTTTAGGCATTGCGAGAATTACAAAACCTTTACTTCTGGTTACAGGAGATTTAGCATTGATTCATGATTTCAATGGCATTCTTATTGAAAATGCAATTAATTTAAATTTAATCGTTTTATTAATAAACAATAATGGTGGAAATATATTTAATAATTTATATAAAAATAATTTAGATAAAGAAGAATTAAAGAAACTTTTTTTAATGCCTAAATCTATTAACTGGGAAAACCTCTCAAAAGCTTATCAAGTTCTGATTAAAGATGTTTCAGATTTAAATAAATTAAAAGAAACTTTTGAATGGAGCATTTCTATGCAAAAATCAGTAATAATTAAAGTTGACATTAATGTTGAAAATGAAATGAAAGAAAGAAATTTAATCTTCAACAAGATCCTTAAAAATTCATGAAAATTTATTCCCAAAATTAATTAAATATATGAAAGTTTTACCTGGAGAAACAAATATTATTTGGAATAAATGCAAATCTTATGAAGATATCTTTTTTCATAAGAGTGAGGATGGGATAGCAAGAATCGCAATCAATCGACCTGAGAAAAGAAATGCATTTCGTCCGAAAACAGTTTGCGAGCTTTTAGATGCTTTTAATATTGTTAGAAATGATGAAAGTATAGGCGTTGTTCTTTTAACAGGTGCAGGCCCAGATAAAAAAGGTATTTTTTCGTTTTGCTCTGGAGGGGATCAAAGCGTTAGAGGAAAAAATGGATATGAAGATGATGAGGGAAAGCAAAGACTTAATGTATTAGAGTTGCAGAGGTTGATACGCACTTTACCTAAAGTGGTTATTGCTTTAGTTCCTGGTTTTGCAATAGGAGGAGGTCAAGTTTTACATCTAATTTGTGATTTAAGTATTGCTTCTGAAAATGCAATATTTGGTCAAACAGGTCCTAGAGTTGGTAGTTTTGATGCAGGATTTGGATCAAGTTATTTAGCAAGATTAGTTGGTCAAAGAAAAGCAAGGGAAATTTGGTTTTTGTGTAGAAAATATAATTCTAAAGAAGCCTTAGAAATGGGATTAGTTAATGCGATTACAAAGATTGAAGAATTAGAAGCTGAGGGTGTAATGTGGGCAAGAGAGATTCTACGAAATAGTCCTACTGCTATTCGAATACTTAAGGCTTCATTTAATGCCGAATGTGATGGAATTGCAGGTATTCAAGAATTATCTGGGTATACAACTCAGTTATTTTATTCGACGGATGAAGCGAAAGAAGGTAGAGATGCCTTCCTTAAAAAACGCCCTCCTGATTTTTCTGATTACGGATGGACTCCTTGATAGCCTATTTCTCTTTAAATAGCACTTTTTTAATAACCAATTAATTAATGAGAATTCTTCTTGCTGCTGCTGAATGTGCTCCAATGATCAAAGTTGGAGGGATGGGAGATGTAGTTGGTTCATTACCACCATCATTAATAAAACTAGGCCATGATGTAAGGGTGATAATTCCAGGTTATGGGAAATTATGGAATCTATTAGAAATATCAAGAGAGCCTGTATTTGTAGCAAATACAATGGGGAATGATTTTTCCGTCTTTGAAGCAAAACATCCCAAACATAATTACATATTATATTTAGTGGGGCATCCAACTTTTGATTCGGGGCAGATATACGGAGGAGAAGATGAGGATTGGCGATTCACCTTTTTTGCAAGTGCAACTGCAGAATTTTCTTGGAATTACTGGAAGCCCCAAGTCCTACATTGTCATGATTGGCATACTGGTATGATCCCAGTCTGGATGCATCAAGATCCTGAGGTAAGTACTGTTTTTACAATACATAATTTAAAGTATCAAGGCCCTTGGAGATGGAAACTTGAGAAAATGACTTGGTGCCCTTGGTATATGCATGGAGATCATACAATGGCGGCTGCAATGTTATATGCAGATAGGGTTAATGCTGTTTCGCCTACATATGCTGATGAAATAAAAACCTATGAGTATGGGGAAAGCCTTGAGGGATTATTGAATTATATTTCGGGGAAATTAAGGGGTATACTTAACGGGATTGACTTAAATGAATGGGATCCAGATAAAGATAAAGTTTTACCCTCACAATTTAATATAAAGAATTTAGAAAAAAGATCTGAAAATAAGAAAATTCTTCAAAAAGAAATGGGACTTGAAGTTAATAGCAAAAAATATCTTTTAGGAATGGTAAGTAGATTAGTCGATCAGAAAGGAGTTGATTTGGTTTTACAAGTTTCAAGAAGATTACTTGCATATACTGATTCTCAGATAGCAATTTTAGGGACAGGAGATAAATATTTAGAATCTGGATTATGGCAATTGGCTTTAGAACATCCTGGAAGATTTTCAGTATTTCTTACTTATGATGATTCTTTATCAAGATTGATATATGGAGGATCTGATGCATTTTTAATGCCAAGCAGATTCGAACCTTGTGGAATCAGTCAATTGCTTGCTATGAGGTATGGATCGATTCCTATAGTAAGAAGAGTTGGAGGATTAGTGGATACTGTTTTACCTCATAATCCAGAGAATAACAGTGGAACGGGCTTTTGTTTTGATAGATTTGAGCCGATTGACTTCTATACTGCATTAGTAAGATCCTGGGAAGCATTTAGGCATAAAGATAGTTGGAAATTATTACAGCTCAGAGCCATGAGTCAAGAATTTAGTTGGCAGAGATCAGCATTAGAATATGAATTGATGTATAAAGATGTATGTGGGATTAAGGAGCCATCACCAGATATTGCTGAAATTGAAAAGTTTTCTTATGGACAATCTGCTGATCCCTCTCTTAAAAAAATATGATTTTAAATTTTAATGGATTTTAATGTATCTGATGTAAATAAGATTTTAGGTAATATAAAAAATAGGGAGAGTCTTACAAATCAATATCAAACTTTTAAAAATGTAAGCTTAGATAGTAGGTCTATATTAAATAAGGATATTTTTATAGCTATTAAAGGAATAAACTTTGATGGACATACTTTTTTAAAAGAAGTTATAAATAAAGGGGTAAAAGCAGTTGTAATTAAAGATGGGATGCATAATTTATTACCGGATAAGTTCCCTTATTGGAATGTTCCAGATACTTTAGTAGCTTTTCAGAAATTAGCATTATTCAAGAGAAAAAAATTAAATATCCCTGTTGTAGGGATTACAGGTTCTGTAGGTAAAACAACAACAAAAGAAATGATGAGCATAGTCTTAAAGAAATACGGAAAGATTAAGTCAAATAAATTAAATTTCAATAATGAGATTGGTGTAGGCCTAACGATTCTAGATTCAGATCTAGAAGATAAAATTTTAATTCTAGAGATGGGAATGAGGGGTTTTGGGCAGATAGAAAATTTGTCTAAATTTTCTGAACCTGATATTGCAGTTATTACAAATATTGGAAGTTCACATATTGGGATACTTGGCTCAAAAGAAAATATTACACATGCAAAATGCGAAATAACTAAGTATTTGAATCCAAATGGCCTAGTTGTTATTCCAGCTAATGACTTTTTTCTTGAGGAGACTTTAAAAAAAAATTGGAATGGAAGAATTATTAAAGTAGAACTCTTAGATATAAATCAAAAGGCTAAGAAAATAAAAAAAAATATTTTGCAAGGTTTTTACAATCGAACTAAGAACTCAATTATCATAGAAGATAAGTATTTTGAAATATCTTTTAAAGGGTTTCATAATGCATTTAATTTCTTGTTTGTTTATGCAGTCGCAAAAGAGTTTGGAATAGAATTTAGGGATATAAATAAATTTAATTTCGTAGGTTTAAATGGAAGAAATAAAATTCTTAAAACAAAAAAAACTACAATATATGATGAAACCTATAATGCTTCTCCTGAGTCAGTAAAAGCATGTCTTGAAAATTTATTAGATAATCCAAATAATCATTTCCTAATTTTTGGCAGTATGCAAGAATTAGGTGATAGAAGCAAAAAATATCATAAAGATCTTTTTGATTTTATCAATAGATCAGATATTAAAAAATGTATTTTTATCTGTGATAAAAATGATGAAATATACTATAAAGATTATTTAAAAAAAAATATTAAATTTTTATTCTTTAATGAAATAAATAATGTTGGCCAAACTATTAATAAATTTACAAAAAAAGGGGATTCAATTTTAGTAAAAGGGAGCCGCTTCTGGAAGCTTGAAAGAATTATTAAATCAATTGATTAACTTGAGGATTTGTTTTTTTTCCAATTTTCAATGTTTACTTGTTTACTTCTTGCAATAGCTAGAGAATTATTTTTAGAATCTTTCGTAATTACTGAGCCTGCCCCCGTAGTTACTGAGTCGCCAAGATTAATAGGCGCTATTAAAACTGTATTAGCTCCAATACTAGAATTTTTCCCTATATTAGTTGGATGTTTCTTTGTGCCATCAAAATTTGCTGTAATTGTTCCTGCACCTATATTGGTATATTCCCCAATATTAGAATCACCAATATAACTCAGATGATTAATCTTAACTTCCTTATCTAGGTTGCTGTTTTTTAACTCAACAAAATTACCAATTTTGCAGCAAGAAGATATTTCACAATTAGGCCTTATATGACTGTAAGGTCCAATATTTACATTTTCCATAATATGAGAATTAAAAATGGTTGAATTTATAATTTCGGAATTTTCCTCTACAATCGAATCCTCTATGAAAGTATTTGGTCCAATTTTACAATTATTAAAAATTATTGATTTTCCCCTTATATGAGTATTAGCTTCTATTGTTACATCTAATCCTATTATGGAATCTTCACTTATTGTGCAACTAGCTGGATTAATAAAAGTGACTCCTCCAATCATATGTTTCTTTTTAATTAAAGTTTGAATGGTTTCTTCGCATTTTGATAATTGAACTCTATTATTAATTCCTTGAAGTTCTCCATTATCTACAACTTCAAAGCTATAAGACTTTTTAAGCATAGCGATAGTGTCTGTTATGTAAATTTCGTTTTGTTTATTATTACTTCTTAAATTATTAATTATTTTTGATAAACTTTCCCAATTAAAGCAGTATATTCCTGCATTTATCAACAAATTTAGTCTTTGACTTTTATCGCAATCTTTTTCCTCGACAATCATTTGAATTAAATTATCTTTAGCAAATACTCTTCCATACCCAACTGGATTTTTTTTCTTTGTAGTTATTAAAGAAACATCGGCTTTTTTTGTATCATGATAATCGATAAGCTTTCTTAAGGTTTCTGCTTTAATAAGTGGCACATCTCCATTAAGAACAATTAACTTGCCTTTATTTTTTTTTACTTGCTGAGTAAGTACTTGAACAGCATGACCAGTTCCCTTTTGCGGATTTTGAACAATAAAGCAAATGTTATTATTTTTAATTACCGAATTCTCGACCTCTTGTGATTTGTGTCCAATTATTATGAATATTTTATCTGGGTTTAATTCATTACAAGAATCAATGACTCTTTGAAGAAGAGTTTTCCCAGCTAGTTTATGTAGGACTTTAGGCATTGAGCTCGCCATCCTAGAACCCTTACCTGCAGCTAAAATCGCGACAGTTAACATATTTGTTCATAATTTATTTAAATTTTACTGTTAAAGGTCTCTTTCGTCATTCCCCATTTTTTTCTCCATTCTTTCGAAGTCTTTAGATTAGATAATAATTGTTCTTGAGTTCTTTTTTGAATAATATCATTTGCATTTAAATTTAAATCAGGATCACGGTATGGGATACTTGCTCTAGTCAAAAGATGTTCCTCTTCCATCAAAGACAATTTTTCAAAATATAAAAAATCTTGAACATTCTCCACGTCATTTATTTTTATTGCAATTGTCCCATTACTCCATAAATTCTTAAAAATTACATTTGGCTTTATATTAAAAATATGTAAACCAAAATTTCTTAATGTTTTTCTTATCGCAGCTGAAGAGGAGTAGGTAATTAAATATCCATGAGTATTAAGTCTTTGAGCTACTTTTTCTAAAAATTCAATCGACCATATTTGGGGACATTTTTGAGGAGAAAATCCATCTAAATAAATCAAATCAAATTTTATATTTGCAGGAATATTATTAATTGTTTGTCTCGCATCACCCCATAAAATTTTACAATTAAAAAATAAATCGCTATATTCACAATTTTGAGATAAAGACTTTAATATCTTTAAAATATTCGGATCCCAG
The DNA here is from genome assembly GCA_003212005.1 of Prochlorococcus sp. AG-459-M13. Lineage (GTDB taxonomy): Bacteria > Cyanobacteriota > Cyanobacteriia > PCC-6307 > Cyanobiaceae > Prochlorococcus_A. Next base: position 26,715 of record QCRE01000009.1, read on the forward strand.
AGTTTTTGGAATGATTTATTTCCAAGAGAATACTCTAGGGGTTTCTTATCGATTTCTAAAGCATATAAATTTAAAAAGGAATTTTGTTTTAATAAATGAGTAAATAATGAGGCTGAATTATAACCAAGACCAAAGCAAATATCTAAAACATTAAGAGACTTTTTCTTAAATCTTTTTAAATAAGAAGGATTAATGAATTTAACTTCAGTTTCTTTAAGAGCACCTTCAAGACTATGGAAATTCTCTTGATAAGAAAAACTCCTTAGAGAAATACTTCCGTCCTTAGTTAATACCTCTTTAAAATCTGACAAGAAATCTTTGGATTAATTAATTAGTTTTTCGAGATCATCCCAAAAAGTTGGATAGGATACTTTAGAGGCCTCCGCCCTTTTAATATTTGTGGAACCCTTTGCTAAAAGTGCAGCTATTGCAAGACTCATTGAGACTCGATGATCTGTTTCACTATCAACTTCAGCTGAATTAAATTTAGATCCGCCAGTAATTATTAAACCATCTTCGTTTTCCAAAATATTTGCACCAAATTTTTTAAGTTGTCTTGCCATAACTTTTAATCTGTCAGTTTCTTTAACTCTTAATTCTTTAGCATCTTTAATTTCAGAAATTCCGTTACAAAAACATGCTGCTACTGTAAGTATTGGAATTTCATCTATAAGTTTAGGAAGAATGTCACCTTCAATCTTGAATGGTTTCAAATTACTTACATATTTTATATTTATAGTACCTAATGGTTCTCCTGCAATAGTGGATTTTTTTAATATTTTATAATCGCATCCCATTTCGTCCATTACATTTAATATCCCTGTTCTAGTTGGATTTAGTCCTACATTTTCAACAACAATTTCAGATTTTGGTACTATAGATGCCGCAATCATCCAAAAAGCCGCTGAGCTGATGTCCCCAGGAATAAGTATATTTTGGCCTTTTAGATTAGTACCTGACTTTATAACTATATTTCTTCCTAATTCTCCTCTTATTTTTATGTCAGCCCCGAATGCTTTAAGCATTCTTTCAGTATGATCTCTTGAAGATGCAGGTTCAATAACTGAGGTAGTTCCAGATGCATTCAAGCCAGCTAACAAGATTGCAGACTTAACTTGAGCACTTGCGACGGGCGTTCCAATTACACAACCCTTTAATTTATTCCCAGTAATAGAAATTGGCGCTTTTGTACCATTTTCTCTTCCATAAATCCCACCACCCATTTGCGATAATGGCTTGCTAACTCTTCCCATTGGTCGCTCATTAAGAGAGTTATCACCAGTTAAAACAAAGTTCTTACCTTTTTGTCCAGCTAAAAGACCAATTAATAATCTCATTGTGGTACCAGAATTGCCACAATTAAGAATTTCTTTAGGTTCTTTAAATCCATCAAGACCTAAACCTTTTATGGTGAAAGGCTGACCCTCTTTTATATCAGGAATACATACTCCTAACTTTCTTAGACAATCAGCAGTTGAAAGTGGATCTTCTGAATACAAAAAACCTTCAATGTTTGTTTCACCTTCAGCAATACTTCCAATTATCAAAGATCTGTGCGAGATGGATTTATCCCCAGGTACTTTTATTATTCCTTGTAAACTGCTTCCACCTCTTACGGTGCGGATATGATAAGTTTTCAAATTAATAATTTGGTTTAATTTTCATGAATTTTTTTATAGACATATATTATCAATAAGTTTGTTTTTAAAAAAAATTATTCAAACTTAAGTAACTGTTTTCTATAATAGTTATAGATAGGTATTTGATTATTAACCTTTACTACTACCATGTTGCAAATGATGTTCCAGAAAAGCATTTCGATATTGCCGTTGTTATTGATGTTTTAAGAGCTACAACGACAATTTCTTGGGCATTAAAAAACGGAGCAGATTCAATTCAAGTTTTTTCTGATTTAGATTTATTAAGGGATAATGCTAAAAGGTGGGATGCAGATAAAAGATTAATGCTTGCTGAAAGAGGTGGAAAGAAAATTAATGGTTTTGATTTAGGGAATTCCCCATTATCTGTAACGACTGAAAAAGTTCAGGGCAAAAGACTATTTATGAGTACAACAAATGGTACTAGATCATTAAAAAAGGTACAAAATGTAAAATATTTATTTGCAATGGCTCTTCCTAATAGAAAAGTAGTTGCTGAAAGGATAATGTCTTTAAATCAAAAAAATGTAATCATACTTGGTAGTGGGTGGGAGGGTTCTTATTCATTAGAAGATTCTTTAGCTGCAGGTGCATTAGCTTTATATATGCAAGAAAATTTGAATTACGAGATAAATATTTCTAATGATGAATTGTATGCCTCAATAGCTCTTTGGAGTCATTGGAAGAATGATATCTTAGGATGTTTAAAGACAGCAACTCATGGTAAAAGATTGACAAGTCTGGGTGATTATGAAGATGATTTTAAGTGTTGCGCAGAACTTGATTGTTTAGATATTGTTCCCACTCAAGTCGAGAGAGGAGTAATTCGTGCCTCATAATTTGCAAATTTATTATCTTGGAGACAAATCTTGACTGATTTTTTAGTTGCCGCTTTACAAATTACGAGTACTTCAAATGTTGAAGCAAATTTTGCTGAAGCTGAAGAGCAGATTGAGTTAGCCTCTAGGAGGGGATCTGAGTTGATTGGATTACCTGAAAATTTTGCATTCTTAGGAGAAGATGATGAAAAACTAAGACTTGCTTCTGAATTATCAATAAAGTGTACTAATTTCTTGAAAACAATGTCTCAGAGATATCAAGTTTTTCTACTAGGTGGAGGATATCCTGTCCCTGCAGGAGATAATCGTCATACTTTTAATAGATCAGCCCTCTTTGGGAAAGATGGACAGGTTTTAGCAAAATATGACAAAATTCACCTTTTTGATGTTGATTTGCCTGATGGTAATTTATATAAAGAATCATCAACAATTTTGTCTGGCAAGGAGCATCCTCCAGTTGTAGATGTTCCGGGTCTTTGCAAAATAGGACTTTCTATTTGTTACGATGTTAGATTCCCAGAACTTTATAGAAACCTATCTGCGAATGGTGCTGAACTTATTATGATTCCTGCAGCATTCACAGCTTTTACAGGTAAAGATCACTGGCAAATTTTACTTCAAGCAAGAGCGATAGAAAATACTTCTTATGTAGTAGCTCCTGCACAAACTGGTATTCACTACGGTAGAAGACAAAGTCATGGACATGCAATGGTTATAGACCCTTGGGGGACTGTTTTGTCCGATGCAGGAAAAACACAGGGTGCAGCAATAGCTCCTGCGGATAAAGAAAGAGTAAAGAAGATCAGAGAGCAGATGCCAAGCTTAAAACATAGAAAAACGAAAATTTTCGCAGAATGATGTCGAAGTTTTTTTTTAATAAAATTTTTCGATACTTATCTATACTTTTACTTCTAAATTCAAGTATTTCTCCAGCTAAATCATCTAGCGCACTAGCTGCATGGAGTTTAAATTCTAATGGAGTTTTAGAATTAAGGACTAAATCAAATTCAATATTAAAGGCCTACTTTCAAAAAGGTGGAAATAATTTTGGAGATAGATTTTGGATAGATTTTCCCGGAGAACTAAAGAATCCAAGAACTATAGAAGGTAATGGTCCAATCAAAGAAATTAGATTAGGAAAACCAATTAAAGGAAAAACTAGATTAGTCATTGAATTTTCTGCTAATAGTTACTTGAAACCTCTTAATTGGAGGCTAGTGGGTGTAGATCAAAACAAATGGAAAATTAAATTATTTTCTTTGCCAAAAAATTCATTTCAAAGAATTGGTGAAGGTCTCGTTAATAAATCCCCTATTTACAACAGAACTAATAGAGGGTTATCAAATGCAAGAAAAAGAAATTATAATTTTTCGCAATTGCCCGATATCAAGAGGAATAAGTTTTATGTTGTTTTAGATCCAGGACATGGTGGCCCAGATCCTGGAGCAATCGGAATAGGTGGTTTAAGAGAAGCAGCAGTAGTACTTGATGTTTCTAAAAAAGTTAAAAATTTATTATCAGAAAAAGGTGTAAATGTAAGAATGACTAGAAATAATGATG
>QCRE01000010.1 GCA_003212005.1 Prochlorococcus sp. AG-459-M13
TTTATTGCGGCTGAATCCATCAAATATTATTCACAATCAGTATAAAATCTAATATAATGTATCGAATATTTGTAATCAAGATTGATAACTATAAATGAGTTTAAATACTTTAGTTGATTATATTTCAAACTCACAAATTACTTCTGAATTAATAAAAAGAATTTCAAAAAATAATGAATTAAATATTGTTGGTTCTAGTAGATATGCAAAATCAATAATCTTAGATAGCATCGCAAAAAAAGAAGAGAAAAATATATTATTAATTTGTCCTAATGTGGAAATTGCCTACAAATGGATTGGTTATTTTGAAAGTATAAATGATAAAGCAGTTTTATATTATCCTCCAACAGAACATCTACCATACGCATCAATTAATAAATCCAAAGAGATTGAATTTAGTCAGCTTACTGTTTTATCCAAATTAATAAAAAAAGAGAAAAAAGAACTTAACATTGTTATATCAACAGAAAGATCACTACAACCTCATCTAATAAATAAAAACTTATTAATTGAAAACAAGTTAGATTTGCAAAAAGGGGTTCAAATCGAGATTCAAGAATTAGCGAATAAACTTACTTTACTTGGTTATAAAAAAGATAATGTAACTTCAACAGAAGGATTCTGGAGTAGGAGAGGGGAAATAATAGATATTTATCCTGTCAATAATGAGTTTCCTATAAGATTAGAATTTTTTGATAATGTAATTGACAAAATAAGAGAATATGATCCCCAAACACAGAAAACATTAGAAAGTATCCATAATATTGAAATAATACAGGCTGGATTTGATTTGCTAATAAAAGATAAGTTAAATAATTTATCTAATAACAATCTTTATAATTCAGATGATATAAATAAAAATAATCTTGATCGTTATTTAGGAATAATTGAAAAAGAACCCTCAAATATAATAGATTTTATAAATAGAGAGACAATTCTTGTAATTGATGAATTAGAAGATTGTAAAAAATTTGCAAATAATTGGTATCTAGATTCAGAAAGTAATTTTGATAATTGTGCGCATGAATTAAATCAGAACCTTAAAAATAATGACATTAATTTAGAGGCAAAACCTAATTTGCATTCAAAGTTTGACGAAATATTAAATTCACTAGGAAATTTTAATTTAATAAAATTTTATGAATTTGAATCTAAAGTCAATATTGATAATAGGTTTTTGTTAAACGATAAAAGATTAAATTCATACTCTAAAAATATAGGAAAACTATCCAATGATATAAAAAAAAATATAAAAAATAATGAAAAAGTATGGATATTATCAGCACAGCCATTGAGAACTAGGACTTTACTTTTTGAGCACGAATGTAATACAAACTTCTTAAACAATCCTAATGATATTGATGAAGCATTTAAGTCAATTAATAATTCAACTCCTTTAATTTTAAAAAATAAGAACAATTATGAAATCGAGGGTTTTTATCTTCCGATATGGAAAATTGTCCTCATAACAGATAAAGAATTATTTTCACAACAATCTCTTTTTAATAATGTATTCATAAGAAGAAAAAAAAGAAGTATCAATTCAAATATAAATGTAAATAAGATTTGTCCCGGTGATTTTATAGTTCATAAAAATCATGGAATAGGAAAATTTTTAAAAATAGAAAAAATAAATATAACTGGAGATTCAAGAGATTATTTAGTCATTCAGTATCAAGATGGGAAGATTAGTGTTGCCGCTGATCAACTTGGTAGTGTTAATAGATATAGATCAAGTGGAAAAATAACTCCAAAAATAAATAAATTAGGAGGGACAGAATGGGAAAGAATAAAAGATAAAAATAAGAAACAAATCAAAAAAGTTGCTGTCGATATTTTAAAACTTTATGCAAAGAGAGAAAAATTAAAAGGGTACATTTATCCAGAGGATGGTCCTTGGCAAAATGAATTAGAGGAATCATTCCCTTATCAACCAACTCCTGATCAAATTACTGCTGTAGAAGAAATAAAATCTGATATGGAAAGCGATAAGCCAATGGACAGGCTAGTTTGTGGAGATGTAGGATTTGGCAAAACAGAAGTCGCTGTTCGAGCTATTTTTAAGGCTATTACATCAGGCAAACAGGTAATATTGCTAGCACCCACAACAATCCTAGCTCAGCAACATTGGAGAACAATAAACAATAGATTTTCACCTTACCCAATAAAAGTATCATTACTAAATAGATTCAAAACCGTTAATGAAAGAAAGGAAATCTATGCAGGTTTGAAAAGTAACAAAATTGATTTAGTTGTAGCAACGCACCAAATTTTAGGAAAAGAAATAGAAATTAAAAACTTAGGACTACTTGTTATTGATGAAGAGCAAAGATTTGGAGTAAGGCAAAAGGAGAAAATTAAAAAAATCAAAACCAACATAGACGTTTTAACTCTCTCGGCAACTCCAATTCCAAGAACTCTTTATATGAGCTTATCTGGACTAAGACAAATGAGCTTACTGAATACTCCTCCTCCATCAAGAAGATCAATAAAAACATATTTGTCTGAAATAGATATGGATGTTATAAGAACTGCAATTAATCAAGAAATTGATAGGGGAGGTCAAATTTTTTATGTTCTTCCAAGAATTTCTGATATTGATCAAGCTGTAAACAAATTAAAAAATATGATTCCCAGCTTAAAATTTATTGTTGCTCATGGGCAAATGAACGAAACAGAGCTTGAAAATGCAATGATTGCTTTTAATAATGGAGAAGTAGATCTAATGATATGCACAACGATAATTGAGAGTGGATTAGACATCCCTAAAGTAAATACAATCATTATTGAAGATTCTCACAAATTTGGCCTTTCACAACTTTATCAACTTAGAGGAAGAGTTGGGAGAAGCGGTGTACAAGCACATGCATGGTTGTTTTATCCAAATATAAATAAAATTAATGAAGCTGCAAAACAAAGATTGAAAGCGATAAAAGACTTTTCAGAACTAGGAAGTGGATACCAACTTGCAATGAAAGATATGGAAATAAGAGGTGTTGGTAGTTTACTAGGAGAAGAGCAAAGTGGAAAGGTTAATGCTATTGGATATGATTTATATATAGAAATGCTTCATGAGGCTATTTCAGAAATCAATGGGCAAGAAATACCTGAAGTTAACGACACACAAATTGATCTCCCAATAAATGCATTTATACCTGCAACATGGATATTAAACAGGGAAGAGAAGCTTGAGGCTTACAAATCTGCTACTGAATGTACAAGTAATAAAGAACTTACTGAGCTAGCTACTGATTGGTCAAACAGATATGGAGTCATACCCAAACCAGTGGAGTCACTAATACATTTAATGAAGTTAAAATTATTGGCTAAAAAGTGTGGCTTTAATAAAATCAAACTTAAAAAACCAAATATAGTTATAGAAACCAGACTAAAAAACTCAACATTTAAACTTATAAAAAAAGGTTTGCCATCAAATATTCATAATAAATTTTATTTTGATGAAGATGACCAATTCTCAAAAATAATAATAAGGGGATTAGGTGTAACGGATATTCAAAATCAAATTGATCAATTAATATATTGGTTCGGATTATTTGTAAATGAAATAAACAATTTTGATAAAAATACTACAATGACGAAGATTTAAAACATTAAATAAATATTTAATAATCGCGAATAAGTTTAATTTTGGTTATGTTATTTAAAAAGTTTATTTTACATGGGTGAATACATTGATATCGGATTGCAAAATTCGGTTTTGCCATTTACATTAATAATTTCTTCAGTTGCGGTTGGGATATACGCGTTATTAGGTTTTGAAACGGAAAATGATGATGATGACTCTGATTCTGGTAATGGAGGTTTAATGAATCCTATTTAAATATTATTCTCTTATTTTTTCTTGATATTTTATAAATTCTGTAAAAAGATCCCAAAACTAAAATAAAAGCTATTATCGATGAAATAACGATAAATATAGCCAAACAAATTTCATAGATAAAAGGTAGAGAATCTAAAGCATTAATTGTTAATTTTTTTAAGTTAATTGATAGATTATTTAAAATAGTTAATTTGTTGGGTATTAAATAATTGATATAAATTATAAAAATACAAATAAATAACATAATTAAGGACTCCTTAATCATCTTTCTTTTAGATTTTCTTCTATAAGACAATTTCTTTTTAAAAAAAAATTTATCAGAGTTCTTATTCAAATTTGGTATTTTTAAATCAGTCATTTATGAAAAATTACAAAAATTTAATCAAGAATTTATTCATCTATAAAGATTTATTTTTTATAGTATCTTGTTTGTTGGGTTAATGCTAATCAGTTTGTTTTTAGTATTAAAAAATGAACGATTATCTTTATTTTCATTTCCATCATAAAGAAAGATTAAGGTAGTAGAAATTATAAAAATAGACAATAAGGAATATATTGGAGGTAATAGGGTATTTAAAATATTTTTTTTATCAAATAATAAATTTAGATATTTCTTATTATTTAGGCTTTTAAATTCCTTTGAATAAATATTTTTAACCTTATTAGAGGAGCATAATTTATCAAAGACATTTATTATATCTGTAAAAACAGCATTGCCAATACTTAATTCTAAAGCCTTCACATCAGGCTTAGAACTCTTTAAAAGTAAATTATGAGTATAAAAATTTTCAGGAAAAATATCAATTAATTTTGATGCATAATTAGCATCTTCGTTATTCAATAAGGAATTAGAATAAGAATAAAAAGCTTTCATTATCGATTTAAGATGATGTAAATTTCCTTCAATAACTGTCTTATCAATAATCATAAGTTTCCATTGAGAAATAATTGAAATATTATCTTTATTTTCGTTATTAGAGTAATCTGGCAATCCAACAATTTCAAGACTGACAGATGACTGATTGAATAAAATTTTATTTTGCAACATATTAATAATTAAGTAAGGAAGTTCTTAACTTTAGAAAACCATTGTCTGATACACATAAGGCCAATGTAAATATTATTTTATTAAAAATTTCATCATTACAACTGGAATCAATCAAGCGTTTAACCTTCATACTATTGGTATTTAATCTTTCACTAATTAATTCCGTATATCTAAGCTTGAATTCTTGCCATGGTTTAGGATTTCTAATAAAATCATCTCTAGATTGAAGTATTTGTCTTAGGTAAGGATATAAAAATTTTGCCAGTTCAACAGTAATCTGAACTAATGCTTCAAATTCATCTAATTTAATATTGTTACTTTTAAAAGCATTTCTCATTGGATTATTATTCCTTAATTTCCAAATAGTTACTTTATTAGGAATTATCTTAACTAGATTAAGTTTATTTGATAAGGCATATAAAGATTCAGCACCATTTAAATCAATAGTTTCTAATGCTAATAAAAGTAAATCAAGTCTTTGAATAGATTCTCTTGATATCCGTTTTGCCTTATTTAAATTTGTAATAGTTAACTAAGGATGCTACTAAATTATAACAGAGTTCGAATTATTTACGTTCAAATAAAAATGTATATAACTTATCAAGCTCTTCAATTGTTAATATTCCATAACTCCAAAGGAGAATAGGAAGTGGAGCATTATTTTTATTTGACAATTTTAATCCTAATTTAATAGAAGATTCTTCTAATCGAATTTCCTCCCTAAGAAAAGATATTATTTTTTTATTTGCATAATTAATCATAAATATTATTTAATAGATGAATAAATTAATGATTTAGTCATATGATTTAAGATAAATCTTCTTATTAAAAGAAACTTATTTAGAAGTAAAAATGAGATTTTTCTTAAAGGGAATAATAAAGGATTTTTATTAGCAAAGATTTTAATTAAAGAGTCTGTTACAACAATAGTGGATACAATATCTAGAGATCTTTTCAAATAGTATATATATTTAAATGTATTTATAGCATGCTTACTTTTAGAAAAATTACTATTAAAAAGATCATATATAACGTTAACATCTCTCCAACAAGTATTAAGCCCTTGACCTCCAACTGGGTGGAAAGTATGAAATGAATCTCCTACATATACAACTTTCTTAGAATTTAATATTGGCAAACATAAAGATAGAGAAACTGGGAAGATATTAATTTCACTATTAATTTGATCTAACTTGAAATAATCAGGCAAAATAGTTGATAAATTGTCTAACAATAAACTTTTACTAGAATTTAATCTATCAATTGATTTAGATGTACTTGCTGTCCAAATTATTTGGTATCTATTTGAATCTAATGGTAATAAAGCTAACGGACCTTCATTTCTAAATATTTCATATGCACGTCTTTGAACATTACCCCTAACTAAAACCTCAAATGTTAAACAAGATTGATTATATGATTTTTTAAAATCTATATTTTTTTGATTTTTTATGTAGTTTGAATTTGCTCCAGTTGATATAAATAAATAATCAAAATTAATATTTTTATAGGAAGACTCTAAAGAAGATCTAAAAAATATATTATCTCTTTTATCGATCTCATCGAAAAAAACATTCATTAAATCAGAGTGTTTTACTACCCATCCTATAGTATCTATATGACTTAAATCTTTATCTAAATCTGAAGTGGTTAATATTGTAAAGTCTGAAATTACACTGTCAAAAATAGAAAGAGTGTCAAATTGATAGAGATAAGGAAATAATTTATCCCAAAGATTAAATTTTAAAAATATTTTTCTCGTTGAATGAGTAATAGCATAGGTTTTATCTTTGTTTATGAGTTTATCCCTCGTGAGCAAATCTGTAATATAAATATTAAAATTTAACTTGGACAGGGTTATTCCCAAAAGCAAACCTGTAGGTCCTGAACCAACAATTTTAAAGTTTAAAGAACTATTCATTAACAAAAATATATAACTAAAATTTATTTCAAATAAATATAGCAAATTTCCTCAAATGCTGGTCGAAGCAAATAAGGATACTCACCTATCCAAATATTCTGTTCAGGTAACCATGCATCAGTTAAATAAATCTCTCTATCGAAGTTACGAAAATCTGAAGAGACCAAGCATCTAATATTTGAACCAATCCTAATTTGACTATGTTTATTTTCCATTGGGAAACTTATTTTGTCCAAATACCCATCATCATCTTCTAATTCAACTACAAGCCAAGTTCTTTTTTTTTCGATCAACTCTAAACGACCTTGCCTATTTGATTGTTCACGCGAACTTTCAATTTTTTCAGTTTTATAAATATCAGAAATATAACCATCAAAAAGGGAAAAAAACTTGGAATTTTTATATCTAGAATTTTTCCTGCTTGATTCAAGAATAGGTCCCCAAATTATATATAGAAAAAAAATTACACATAACAATAACCAAAGATTTTCTGTTTGAGTTGATGATTGGCTAATAAAAAGCAAAAGATTTAAAACTCCACCTATAGATGAAACAATTAACCTCTGAAGAACTTTTCTGGGATCTCCAAGAGCATACTTAAACTGACTTCCTGTTCCAACCGAAGGTATGAGCTTAGATATTTGAGATTGTTTTATTGGAATAAGCATTTAAAATATTAGCTTTTCTAGTCCGTAAATTAATGAATTAAATTTACCTATTTTTCGTATTGCTTGTAAAACTCCAGGCATATAAGCTTTTCTATCAATAGTGTCATGTCTAATTGTATAAGTTTCACCAGGGGATCCCATAATTACTATTTGATGAGCTAAAAGCCCTGGTAATCTTATTGAATGAATATTAAGGCCTGAATCTCTAACGCCACCTCTGACTCCTTTTAAAGATTCAGTTTCTTTTACTAAGTCATTATTATATCGCTTTGGATATTCTTCAATCATTTCAGCAGTCTTAATACAAGTTCCACTTGGAGAATCTGCTTTTTTGTTATGATGCATTTCTATCAATTCAATATTATCGTAAAATTTTGCTGCAACAGATGCAGCTTGCTGAAGAAGAACCATACCTACTGAAAAATTTGGAATAATTGCACAACCTACATCTGCTTTTTTTGCAAAAAGAGACAACTCTTCGATTTGAGATGGAGAAAGACCTGTAGTCCCAATAATTGGAGAAATTCCATAAGCTATTGAAGATCTTGTATTTTCAAAGACAGAATCTGGATGTGTAAAATCGACTAAAACAGGTTTAATAGTTTTATTTCTATAATCTTGACTAATTGAACATAAAGATCCTTCAAGATCATTTGAAACATAAACTTCACTACTTTTCAAGTTCAATAATTCTGAAATATTTTGTCCATTATTTTTTTCGTTTGTATCAATTGCGGCAACAAGTTCACAATCTGACGAATTTAATACTGCATTTACAACCTCGCTTCCCATTCTGCCTAACGCCCCAGAAACAAGTACAGGTATAGCTTTTTTAGAATTTTTAGTCATTTTTAAATAAATAAATTTTTTTAAAGGTTGTTACACGCTATTTAAAATGCACACAATAACGGCAATTCACCCGTAGGCTGGTAAAAATACTTAAAGAGAATCAATGTTTACGCAGGTCCGCTCAGCAAATCGCAGAGTTTCTCCTGTTGAGGATAACAAACATAAAGTTGTTATAAAAGCAGTTTATGTTGTCCTTGAGCCACAATACCAAAACTCCTTAACTGAGGCCGCAAAATCAATAAACGAAATGAACGGCCCATTGGGTATAGATCTTAGCGGATATCTCATTGAAGAACTAAGGAATGAAAAAAATTATACGGATTTTAAAGATGACATAGCAAATGCTGATATATTTGTTGCTTCCCTTATTTTTATTGAAGATCTTGCACAAAAAGTAGTTGATGCAGTTTCTCCATACAAAGACAAACTTAAAGCATCAATAATCTTTCCCTCGATGCCAGAGGTAATGAGATTAAATAAATTAGGTTCATTTAGTATGGCTCAACTTGGCCAATCTAAAAGCATTATTGGAGATTTAATAAAAAAGAAAAAAGAATCTGATGGCGCAAGCTTCCAAGATTCAATGTTGAAATTACTAAATACATTACCGTCAATACTTAAATATCTTCCAGTTGAAAAAGCTCAAGATGCGAGGACATTTATTCTGAGTTTTCAGTACTGGTTAGGTGGAACTACTGAAAATTTAAAAAACTTTTTGCTAATGATATCTGAAAAATATGCAGTTTCAGAGAATATAAAAGATCAAATAGAAGAGTTCAAAATACAAGACCCCGAAACATTTCCAGATTTAGGCATTTGGCATCCACTAGCTCCTTGTATGTTTGAAAGTCTTAAAGATTATCAAAATTGGGAAAATCAAAGGAAAGATATAAACCTAAAAGATAACAAAACACCAACTATAGGCTTAGTACTACAAAGGAGCCACATAGTTACCGGAGATGATGCACATTATGTTGCTGTTATTCAAGAGTTGGAATATAGAGGAGCAAGAGTACTTCCTATTTTCTGTGGAGGTCTAGATTTTTCTAAGCCAGTCAATGAATTTTATTATGATCCAATTAATAAAGATATACCAATTGTCGATGGAGTTGTATCTTTAACAGGATTTGCACTAGTTGGAGGCCCAGCAAGACAAGATCATCCTAAAGCTATTGATGCGCTAAAAAGGTTAAACAGACCTTATATGGTTGCACTTCCTCTTGTTTTTCAGACCACTCAAGAATGGGAAGATAGCGACTTAGGATTACACCCGGTTCAGGTAGCACTTCAAATTGCAATTCCAGAGCTAGATGGTGCAATTGAACCAATCATTCTCTCAGGTCGTGACGATGCTACAGGTAAAGCACATACACTCCAAGATCGAGTAGATGTAATAGCAGAAAGAGCCATAAAATGGTCAACTCTAAGGGTAAAGCAAAGAAAAGATAAAAAATTAGCCATTACAGTTTTTAGTTTTCCTCCCGACAAAGGGAATGTAGGTACAGCTGCGTATTTGAATGTTTTCGGTTCAATTTACAGAGTACTTCTTGAAATGAAATCAAAAGGTTATCAAATAGATGGACTTCCAAATAATTCAAAGGAATTAATGGAAAAAGTAATTAATAACCCAGAAGCAATGGATGGTTCTCCTGAACTAAATATTGCTCATAAGATGTCAGTAAAAGAGTACGAAGATTTTACGCCATACTCAAAGAGACTTGAAGAGAATTGGGGAAAACCACCTGGAAACCTTAATAGTGACGGACAGAATCTACTTATCTATGGAAAGCATTTCGGGAATGTTTTTATAGGAGTCCAACCTACATTCGGATATGAAGGTGATCCTATGAGATTACTTTATTCAAGAAGTGCAAGTCCTCATCATGGTTTTGCAGCCTATTACACTTATGTAGAAAAAATCTGGGGTGCCGATGCTGTTCTGCATTTTGGAACTCATGGTTCCTTAGAATTTATGCCGGGTAAACAGATGGGCATGAGTGAAACATGCTATCCGGATTCTCTTATTGGGTCATTGCCTAATTTGTATTATTATGCCGCAAATAATCCTTCTGAAGCAACAATCGCGAAGAGAAGAGGGTACGCTTCAACTATTAGCTATCTTACACCACCTGCGGAAAATGCAGGTCTATATAAAGGACTTAAAGAACTGAGTGAACTTGTTGGTTCTTATCAACAACTAAGAGAAAATAGTAGGGGTATTCAAATTGTTAATGCAATAGTAGAGACTTCTAAGAAATGTAATCTTGATAAAGATGTTGAACTTCCCACCAAAAATGTTGAAGATCTGTCTCTAGATGAAAGAGATTTATACGTAGGTAATATCTATAAAAAGTTGATGGAAATAGAAAGTAGATTGTTGCCATGTGGTCTTCATACCATAGGTGAAGCTCCAACTGCAGAGGAAGCTGTTGCAACACTTGTAAATATTGCATCATTAGAAAGAGAACAAGAAGGATTAAGATCTCTCCCTGGACTACTTGCAGAATCCATGGATCTTACGATTGATCAAATTTATGATGGCAATAATAAAGGTGAACTTAAATTTGTTGAGTTAAATGAAAAAATCATAAAGACTGCAAGGGAATCAATATTTGCAATGGTTAACTCCTTAAAAATTGTTGATGGTAGAGTTTATTTAGAAAAATCACTTCTTTCAAAACTTTTTGACTTTCTAAAAGTATTTGGTCTGAATCTACCTACACCATGGCTTAGAATGTGTAGATTAAATGGATTTAATGAAATAAATCAAAAAGAATTAAATAAATTATTTGATTATTTACTATTCTGCTTGGAACAGGTTTGTGCTGATAAAGAAATGGATAGCCTCATTAAAGCATTAGATGGTAATTATGTTTTACCAGGACCAGGAGGAGATCCTATAAGAAACCCAGGTGTTTTGCCTAGCGGTAAAAACATACATGCACTTGATCCTCAATCAATTCCAACTACTGCTGCAGTTGCTGCGGCAAAATCTGTTGTTGACAAATTAATTGAAAGACAAAAGGAAGAGCAAGGCAGTTGGCCTGAAACAATCGCTTGCGTTTTATGGGGTACTGATAACATAAAAACTTATGGAGAATCTCTAGCTCAAATTTTATGGTTTGTGGGAGTAAAACCAAAACCAGACTCTGTTGGAAGAATTAATAAATTAGAATTAATCCCATTAGAGGAATTAGGAAGACCAAGAATAGATGTTGTTGTTAACTGTTCTGGGGTATTTAGAGATTTATTTATCAATCAAATGGCATTGATAGATCAAGCAGTCAAATTAGCTGCTGAGGCTGATGAGCCTTTAGAGTCAAATTTTGTGAGAAAACACTCGTTAGAACAAGCAGATAAAGAAGGTACTTCAATAAGAGAAGCTTCTGCGAGAGTTTTCTCTAACGCTAGTGGTAGCTATAGTTCGAATGTTAATTTGGCTGTAGAAAATTCAACTTGGGAGGAAGAAAATGAACTACAAGAAATGTATTTATCTCGCAAGACATATGCTTTCAATGCAGATAATCCAGGTGAAATGAATCAAAAAAGAGATGTATTTGAGTCTGTCATGAAAACAGCAGACGTTACATTCCAAAACCTTGATTCCTCAGAAATTTCTCTAACAGATGTAAGTCATTATTTTGATTCAGATCCAACCAAATTAATTAAAACACTACGAGATGACGGCAAAGAACCAAGTAGCTACATAGCAGATACCACAACTTCTAATGCTCAAGTTAGGACACTTGGAGAGACTATTAGATTAGACTCAAGAACAAAACTTCTAAATCCAAAATGGTATGAAGGTATGCTCAAATCTGGTTATGAGGGAGTAAGAGAGCTTTCTAACAGACTAAATTATACCCTCGGTTGGAGTGCAACAAGTGGTCAAGTAGATAATTTTGTGTATGAAGAAACTAATGAAACATTTATAAATGACGAAGAGATGAGGAAAAGACTAATGGATTTAAATCCAAATAGTTTCAGAAGAATAGTAGGGACATTATTAGAAGTTAATGGTCGAGGATATTGGGAAACCTCTGATGAAAACATAGAACAGTTAAAAGAAATTTACCAAGAGGTAGAGGATAAAATTGAAGGTGTAAAAGAATAATAATCTTCCTATTTTCTATAAATCCTATCAGCAACTTTTAGAATTTGATAGTTAATTTTTACATTATGAACTCTCACAATATCTATATTAAATTGAGAGCAAAGGCAGCTAACTGCTAGTGTTCCAATATCTCGTTGTTTGGGATTATTTTCATTCAATATTTCTCCAATAAATCTTTTTCTAGAACCACCAATTAAAATAGGAAATCCAAAGTTTTTAAAGAAATCTAAATTTTTTAAGATTTCTAAGTTTTGATTAGTATCTTTTGAGAATCCAATACCTGGGTCCCAAATTATATTATCCTTCGAAACATTTTTGCTAATAGCTTTATTTGTCAAATATTTAAGAGAATCGACAATATTAATCAATAAATCATCATAACTTGTCAAATTATTCATATTTTGACTATTACCTCTACTATGAGTTAATACGAAAGGACAATTAAAATGTGAAACAACATCTAATATTTCCTCATCTCTTCTACCTCCGGTAACATCATTAATCCAATTTGCACCATTTGATAAAGCTTCATGTGCAACCTCAGAATTAAAGGTATCAATCGAAATAAGAATATTTGGATATTTAATTCTAATTTCTTTTAAATATGGCATTAATCTTTTTATTTCATTATTTGGCCCAATTTCTATTGCTCCGGGTCTTGTACTTTGAGCACCAAGATCAATAACATCAACTCCA
This sequence comes from Prochlorococcus sp. AG-459-M13, assembly GCA_003212005.1. GTDB lineage: Bacteria > Cyanobacteriota > Cyanobacteriia > PCC-6307 > Cyanobiaceae > Prochlorococcus_A. Next base: position 13,138 of record QCRE01000010.1, read on the forward strand.
TTAGATACAAAATTATTTACTTGACACAAAACTTTTTCAATTGAACAAAAATCTCCTCCATCACTAAAAGAATCGGGAGTTAAATTTATAATTCCCATTATTGAAGTTTTTTGTCCCCAATTATGAGGCCAAGGATAATTATTATTCGTAATTTGCAATTCTTGAAAAACTAAATGGATCTAAAGAAGATCCTCCTACCAAAACTCCATTAATATCGGTCATTGACATTATCTCGTCAATATTATTCGGCTTTACAGATCCTCCATATTGAATAATTACATCATTAAAACCAATTAACTTTCTTATCAATGAACATATTTTATTCGCATCCTTAGCTTCACAAGTTTTACCGGTTCCAATAGCCCATATAGGTTCATAAGCAACAATGAGATTAGATGGATCAGTATTCTCCAATCCCTGTTCAACTTGCCTTGTTATAACCCTGTCAGCCTCTCCTCTTTCTCTTTGTTCAAGTGTTTCTCCAACGCAAACTATTGGGGTAAGACCACTTGATTGAGCAAATACCGCTCTTTTATTAATTTGTTCATCACTTTCACTAAAATATTTCCTAGGTTCACTATGTCCAACAATCGCGTATTTAACATTATGTTCGATAAGCATTTTGGGCGAAATTTCTGCTGTGAAAGCTCCTTGTTCTTCCCAGTGAATATTTTGACTTGCGATATCTAAATAATCAAAGTTAGAAAAGCTGGAAAAAGTTGAAATTGCCGTAAATGGTGGAGCAATGACTATTTTTCTATCATCAGGAATATCTTTGATAAGAGGTAAAAATTCCTCCAAATAATTTTTAGTTTCAGCACAAGTCATGTGCATCTTCCAATTACCAGCGATTACAGATTTTCTCAAAATATAATGTCTAAGAAAATTATATTAATATAACTTACGGTTAATAGGCTAATTATTCAAAAATTAATTCATTTTTTAGAAACATAACTTTATCTCCTTTTACTAATTTTCTTCCTCTTTTTGTTTCTATTTTTCCATTTACTTTAACAATCCCAGATTTTATGTAGATTTTCGCTTCACCTCCAGATGAAACAAAGTTATTCCATTTTAAAAATTGATCTAGTTTCATGGTTTTAATAAAACGCAGCTATTGATAAAGTAAGAGAAATAACTTAACAGAATATTTTGCGATTAATTCCTCCAATCACTCCATATATTAATAGATTTTTAAAAGGGTTTATATGCATGATAATTTATGTAGGATGTTGGCCAATATTAGCTTATGTAGCTGGAAAATTAATTCCTGCAATAGGTTCAGGAGATCTTTCAAGTGTTTCTAAAATTATAATAAGCACTCTTATTATTTTCTTTATTCAAAAATTAGCTCAATTTGGTCAAGATGTTTATATTGCAAAGCCTTCACTAGAAATTAGTGAAGTAATGAGACAAAAATTATTTAGTAATATTCACAAAATAAAAATGAATTCCATAAGCAACATTTCAGCAGGCGACATTACTTATAGGCTTACTGAAGATGCTGACAGAGTTAGTGAAGTAATTTATAAATCCTTTCAAGATACACTGCCATGCCTCCTACAATTATTAGCGGTAATTATTTATATGTTTTATTTAGATTGGTCATTAACATTATCTACTTTAGTTTTAGCTCCAATTATTATCATTTCGGTTAACAACTTTGGGAAAAGAGTTTTAAAAGCTTCTGAAAAAAGTCAAGAATCAACAAGTGATTTAGCCGGGTTAATAGGAGAATCTATAAATGGTATTGCTACTATCAGAGCATTTGCAGCAGAAAATTGGATTAAAGGTAGATTTAATAAAAGACTGAGAAATAATAAAAAAGCAAAATTCAAAACACTTAAATTACTTGCTTTCCAACATCCAGTTGTAGGGTTTATTGAGGCCTTGGGACTTTTAGCAATATTGGGTTTAGGAACATTGAGAATAAGTCAAGGTCTATTAACTAGCGAAGAATTCAGCAGTTTCTTTGCAGCAATCCTGATGCTTATCGACCCAATTAGCCACATTAGTACAAATTTTAATGATTACAAGCAAGCAGAAGCTTCATTAAAAAGATTAAAAAAAATAAATTTAGAACCTATAGAGCAAGAAGAGAAAAATTTAGAGAATATATCAAAAATTGATGGGAAGATAGAGTTTAAGAATGTTAGTTTTGAATACAAAAAGGATAGTAAAGTTTTAGAAGATATATCCTTAAAAATTTCAAAAGGAAAGGTGATGGCTTTTGTTGGATCATCCGGAGCGGGTAAAACTACAATGATGTCATTAATTCTAAAATTCATAACCCCTAATACAGGAAAAATTTACATAGATGATAGAGACATAACAACGATAAGTTCTATAGATTTAAGAACAAAAGTAGCTTTAGTGCAACAGCAACCTTTTTTATTCTCGGGACAAATTATAGAAGTAATAAAAATGGGAAGAGATTTCACTGAAGAAGATGTAATCAAGTCGGCCAAAATTGCTAATGCACATAATTTTATTCAAAAACTTCCATTTAAATACGAAACAAAAATAAGCGAAAGAGGTACAAATTTGTCAGGAGGACAGATTCAGAGGATTGCAATTGCTAGAGCAATATTAGGAAATCCCTCGATACTTTTACTGGATGAAGCTACAAGTGCATTGGATGCAGAATCAGAGGCAGAAGTTCAAAAAGGTCTGAATCAAGCAATGAATAATAGGACTGTTATTATTATTGCTCATAGATTATCTACGACTCAGGGAGCAGATAAAATAGTTGTTTTTGACAAAGGTAAAATAGTTGATAGCGGTAGACACATTGATTTGTTAAGTAAAAATGGTATTTATAAAGAATTATGTGAAAAACAGTTAATAAAGATAAGCTGATTATATTTAATTTATTAAAAGATAAAATTATGACTGAAAAAAAAAATCAGAAAAATACTCCAGTATTAACATTTGAGGGGAAAAAATATAATGTTGATGATTTATCCAATGATATAAAAGAAACAATAAAAGGATTACAAATAGCTGAAACTCAATTAAAAATGCATGAAGACACTCTTAAACTTTTATCCATTGGAAGAAACACTTTAGCTAACCAATTAAGAGAGAAACTTAAAAAATATGAGTAATTATTAATAGTTATGAATATCTTGTAGAGATAAAGTGTCAATTTTATTGATACGTAAAGATTTAATAGCCTGTAAAGCTGCTTTTGCTCCAGGAATAGTAGTGAAAGTAGGTATGTTATATTCCAAAGCTGCTCGTCTGAGATAAGCATCATCATGAAAAGCTAAAGAACCAATTGGTGTATTGATCACTAACTGGATAAGACCAGAACGAATTAAATCTTCAATGTTGGGCCTCCCTTCATGTACTTTCAAAACTTCATCCACTTTTATCCCTAAATTTAATAAATATTTTGCGGTTCCCTTAGTTGCAATCAAGGTAAAACCTAAGACTAAAAGTTCTCTCGCGATTTCCTCTAATTTATGCTTATCTAAATTATTAGTAGACAAAAAAGCAACTCCCTCAGAAGGGACTCCATTGCCAGCAGCTAATTCAGACTTTGCATATGCCAAACCGAAATCCTTAGCCAAACCCATAACTTCTCCAGTAGAACGCATCTCAGGCCCTAGTAAAGTATCAGAACCAGGAAACCTTTTGAAAGGCAAAACAGCTTCTTTAACAGCTTGATATTTTGGAGTTATTTCCTCTGTAAAATTTATATCTTTTAAAGAATATCCTTGCATTAATTGGGTAGCTAATTTAGCAACAGGTTTACCAATAGCTTTAGATACAAAAGGGATTGTTCTTGATGCTCTCGGATTAGCCTCAAGAATAAATAATTCATCTTCTTTATCATTCATACTTGTAACTGCAAATTGCAAATTAATTAAGCCAACAACATTTAATCTTTTTGCAATTAATTTTGTCCATTGTTTTACAGTATCTAATGTTTTCGGGGATAATGAAATTGAAGGTAGACAACAAGCTGAATCTCCCGAATGAATCCCAGCAGGTTCTACATGTTCCATAAGTCCTGCTATAACGACTGAACCGTTATCATCACACAATGCATCAACATCAATCTCTATCGCATTACTTAAATATTGATCCAAAAGGATCGGATGATCTGGAGAGACTTTGACAGCCTCAGATATATAACGTGATAGTTCAAATTTATCTCTAACTATTTCCATAGCTCTTCCCCCCAAAACATAAGATGGCCTAACAACTAAAGGAAAACCTATAATTCTTGAGACTGATAATGCTTCCTCTTGATTACGGGCTATTCCATTGAGAGGTTGTCTTATATTTAATTCTTCTAGAATTTTTGTAAATTCCTCTCTATCTTCTGCAATATTTATTGACAGGGGTGATGTTCCAATAATTTTTGAATTACATTTTAAACCTTCTTTAGTTTTCAGCCAATTGGACAAAGGTAATGATAATTTTAAAGGGGTTTGACCTCCAAATTGTACTATTAATCCATAGGGATTTTCAGCCTCAATAATATTGAGAACATCCTCTAAAGTAACAGGCTCAAAATATAAAATATCACTTGTATCATAATCTGTTGAAACAGTTTCAGGATTACTATTAACCATTATGGTTTGATACCCATTACTTGAAGATTGGTATGAGGCATGGCAACAACAATAATCAAATTCAATCCCTTGACCGATTCTGTTGGGTCCACCTCCTAAAATCATTATTTTTTTTAAAAAATTATCATTATTCGAATTAATTTCATTATCAGTAAACTGTAGACTACCATCAGAAAATGATTCTTCATAAGTTGAGTAGTGATAAGGTGTTTCAGATGTAAACTCAGCTGAACAAGTATCAACTGTTTTATAGATTGGTAAAATATTCAAATTTTTTCGATAGTTTCTTACCTCAAAAAAATCAGAGTTAGTTAATTTTGCAATCTGATGATCTGAAAAACCAATTTGCTTAGCACTTAACATCAAATCTCTATCAATGCCAGCTAGTTCTTTTCCTTTCAAAAATTGATTCTGAAAATTAAAAATATTTCTTAACTTCTGAATAAACCACAAGTCTATATTTGTTATTTCATTGATATATTCATCGGTCTTGCCAGCTTCCATTGCTTTTTTAATAATTAAAATTCTTTCAGATGTGGGGTTTCTTAAATTATTTTTTAAATCATTTTCGCTATTTAAGTCTTCAATAGAATCACATTCCCAACCAGAAATACCAATCTCCAATGATCGCAAAGCTTTTTGAAATGATTCTTCAAATGAACGACCAATTGCCATTGACTCTCCAACTGATTTCATTGCTGTATTTAAAATATTTGAAGAACCTTTAAATTTTTCAAAAGCAAATCTTGGCACTTTAGTTACGACATAATCAATCGAAGGTTCAAAACATGCAGGCGTCTTTTTAGTAATGTCATTAATGATTTCATCAAGTGTATATCCAACCGATAACAAGGCTGCAATTTTAGCTATTGGAAAACCTGTTGCTTTGCTAGCTAGTGCAGATGATCTGCTGACTCTTGGATTCATCTCAATAACTATTACATCTCCATTTTTTGGATTTACAGCAAATTGAATATTACTTCCACCTGTTTCAACACCAACTTCTCTTATGATTTTTAGTGATAAATCTCTAAGTCTCTGATATTCTTTGTCGGTTAATGTTTGAGCAGGAGCAACTGTAATCGAGTCTCCGGTATGAACACCCATAGGGTCAAGATTTTCAATACTACAGATAATCACAACATTATCAGTTTTATCTCTCATAACCTCTAATTCAAATTCCTTCCAACCGATTAATGATTTTTCAATCAATATTTGATTACTAGGACTTTCATCTAAACCAAATTTGCAAAGATCTTTAAATTCTTCAAGATTATATGCTATTCCACCTCCTACTCCCCCTAAAGTAAAAGCCGGTCTAATAATTAATGGATAGGAATTAATTTGCTTAGAAACTTTCATGGCTTCAACTAAATCAGAAGCAATTCCAGAAGGACAAACATCTACATTTATTTTTTTCATTGATTCTTTAAATAATTTTCTATCTTCAGCCTTATTAATAGCTTCTAAATTAGCTCCTATTAATTCAACATTATTTTTAATCAAGAAATCAGATTCAGAGAGTTTTACGGCTAAATTTAGGGCTGTCTGACCACCCATTGTTGGAAGTATTGCATCAGGCTTTTCTTTTAAAATTATTTTAGAAACTATTTCTTGAGTTAAAGGCTCAATGTAAGTTTTGTTTGCTATGTCAGGATCGGTCATTATAGACGCTGGGTTAGAATTAATTAAAATAATTTCATATCCAGCTTTTTTTAAAGCTTTACATGCCTGAGTACCTGAATAATCAAATTCACATGCTTGCCCTATAACAATTGGACCTGAACCCAGAATAAGGATTTTTTTAAGATCACCTCTTTGAGGCATAATTTGAAAACTTAATTTATTTAATGCTACTTATAAATCATCAGATGTTAATCAAGTTACTTGAAAAGCAACATTTGTTTCTATAGTATTGGTAGTAAAAAATATTTTATGAGCGAACTTCAGCGACTTAAAAGTTTGTTGCCTCCAGAGAATGAAAGTTGGGTATTTATTGAAGCTGCCGCCGCTATAGACCCTCCATTGATTACATTAGAAGAAATTGGTCGTGACGAAGTTGAAATTCAAATAGATTTAGAAGAATGGGATAATTATGCAATAGATCATAGAAACTTACTTTTTTGGCATGAAGTGGGAAAGATTCAGAATGATGCAATCCCAAGAGACGGATGGGAAATGGCCGCTTTAGCAATAGGACTTGGCGGAGCAATAGGTGAACTATGGGTACAAGATGGATTACTCTTACTACTTGCCCTTGGTTTATCAGGTTTTGCAGGATATAGACTTTATATAAAAAATAATTCCGAGAAAAAACTACAAGATGCTATTTTTGCAGATGAACGAGCCATAGAACTTGCCTGCAGATTTGGATATAGCATTCCTAATGCTTATAAAAGTCTTGGTGGAGCATTGAAAGAATTAATCGAAAAAACAAGAAAGAAGAAAAAAAGAATTATATTTGAAGATAGATTAGAAGCATTAAGAAAAAGTGCAGAAAAAGCTAGATCAGAATTATCACAACAAGAGGGTTCAGATAAATCAGTTTCAAGTGAAAACGTTTATGGACAGTAAATCTTTAGTTTTATTGGCAGCAAAAGCTTGTGATGAAAAAAAAGCTAAAGAGATAAAATTGATTAATATTAATAAAGTATCTTTTATCAGTGAATGGATACTTATTGCTGAAGGTTTATCTGATGTTCAAGTAAGGTCAATAACAAACTCTGTTGAGTTAGAACTAAGAGAAAATGCAAATATCGAACCAATAAGAAAAGAAGGAGTTAATGAAGCAAAATGGGCTCTACTTGACTACGGTGATCTAATAATTAATATTTTTCAACCAGAAATAAGAAAGTTTTATGACCTTGAATCTTTTTGGATCAATGGAGATAAATTGAAATTTCCATAAATAATATTTATGAACCAATCTAATTGTCCTGTCCCTAAAAACCAACAACCCACCAATGAATTTATTGAATTATCTAAATCTAAAATTTTTTCATGGCCAAAATCAAAAAAATCTTATGTATTAATATTACTTAAAATTTGGATAGGAACTTTTTTCTTATTTATTCTGATTTCTTCAGGTAGTGTATATTTCCAAACTGATATTTTAAGGTACGTTTTATTAAGCTTTTTTTGTAGTTTATCCATACCATTTCTTTTTTCTATACGGTTATATCTTGGCTGGAAGCATATATTCAAAAGATTAACATCGGAAAAGGTGGAATATGAAGAATCAGGATGGTATGACGGACAAATATGGATTAAACCATTAAATTTAAAGGAAAAAGAATCATTGATAGCACTAGTAGAAGTAAAACCAATCTTAACAAATTTAACTCAAATCATATCTCTCATAATAATATTTGCCTTATTAGGAATTTTGCTCTTCCAATACAAAAATATCTGAGATGTCTTCAAATTTTAAAAATTTATATACATCTAACAACCCTACTTTAGAAGTGACTTTAATGAGAGGTTCAAAGCTTGAATCAATCCACAAAGTACACGCAGTAATAAGTGACAAAAAAGGTAGAGTTTTAATGTGTGCCGGTAATCCAGAATATAAAAGCTTTATTAGATCAGCATTAAAGCCTTTTCAAGCAATACCATTTGTTAGTAGTGGAGCATCATCAAAATTCAAGGATTCATCAAAGTCAATAGCTTTATCATGTGGATCTCATAGTGGTTCCATACTACATACTAGACAAGCCTTTAAGATCTTATGGGAATATGATGTAGATATCCGTATGCTTAGATGCCCAATAAAAATAACAAGCCCATTAGAACATAATTGTTCCGGTAAGCATGCAGCATTTCTTGCAACATGTAAAAAATTAAATTGGCCATTAGAAAGTTATCTAAAAGGAGATCATCCTCTTCAGGTAGAAATATTTAGGATAATATCCGAATTTCTTGAAATTCCATTAGAAGATATTTATGCAGAAAGAGATGACTGCGGAGCTCCAACTCTTTATATGAAGCTACTTGAAATGGCGAAATTATATTCACTATTGAGCAGTTCTGATAATGCTGAATTAGAGCAAATAAGTAGAGCTATGACAACTGATCCATTAATGATAAGTGATCATAACAAATTTGATACCGAAGTAATTTTGGCTTCACATGGGCAAGTAATAAGTAAAGGGGGAGCAGAAGGGATAAACTGTTTTTGCAAAGTAAATGAAGGAATGGGTTTAGCATTAAAAGTAGAAGACGGTTCAAGAAGAGCTAAACAAGCTGCAGGCTTACATTTATTAAAACAATTAGAATGGATTTCCGAATTAAGAATACAAGACATTAAAGATAAGATTCTAAAATTACCTGAAGGAGTTCAAATTGACGTAAAAGGTCAACTAAAATTCCAAGAATCCTAAAAAAATAAAAAAAGTAACCCTTTCAGATGTATGCTGTTTATATGACGCGGGGTAGAGCAGTCTGGTAGCTCGTCGGGCTCATAACCCGAAGGTCGGAAGTTCAAATCTTCTCCCCGCCACCATATATAAAGAATTCCTTAGCTTTTACTAAAATTTATTAATAAAAAAAAAAATTTTTTAAGACAAAATTCCAACTTTTTTTTGGGATATTATTTATTAGCTTTTATATAAATGAAAAATATCTTTTGTAAAAAAGTCGCATTAATTGCCTTAGTAAAAAGCTGTATAATCGCAATCAAGCAGGCCTTTTACATGACATTAGCATTAAGCAACCATTAATACACTATATATAGGTTTGTTAAAATAATTTCTGCGCTACTTGTAGGGTTGATATCTCAATAAATTTCTGTAATAATAAAAATCCCCATCACCTAGGCTCAGCTTTTTTGCAAGAGTCTTTTTTTTTATCTACTCCAACTTTTTTTAAATAAACACTACGATTAAAAATTTACTATATCTATAAACTTGCATAAGAGGTTATTAATAAAACAAAAAAATTAATTTATTGTCTTTTTACCTGCTGGTTATTTAAAGGGCTAGAGTTTTTATAAAAAAACAAAAAACTAATACGGTTATATTTCTAATATTTTATACCTCTTTACAATTCTAATTAAATATTCACAATTAAATTAAGAAAAAAATATTAATCAAAAAGAAAATTTGTAGTAAATCTCTTATTTATTAGACATAAAAAGGTGATCTTTTAAACTCATATATTTTGAATTTTGCAATGAAAATTACTTGTCACTTTAATATTCCTTTGCTAAAAAGATAAAGCGGGCTAAAGTCCAATGCTCCACGAGGATTTAGTCCGCTTTTGTTTAGGAAATATACCAATATTATTTTTTTATAAAAATTTTTTATTAATTTGATTTAAATTAAAACAAAAAATTATTCAATTTTATTTTTTATTTTATTATTTAAATTTATCAGTAATTTGAAAATTGATGGAGTACAAAAGTACTTCAACTAAAAATTAGATAATTCATTTTATTATTATATTTTTTGTAGTTAAAAGCACGCATATTAAATCAATAATCTCAAACAAAGCATAGTTTCTTCTAATTGATGTTTAATTTTGTATCGTTTGTACTCTTTAAACATAATTGCATTGCTAAGTAAAGTATATGAGCTACTACGCAAAACCAAATTTCATAGAATATGACGAATGGTTTGATTCAAATATTAATCCATTTAATTTAACTATCTATGCAAAGAAGAACGAAAAAACAAAATTTATTCATGAAAAATTTTATCAAATTTCAATTAGAAATTTAACTGTTGGCTCTTCAAATAATTTGATGTAATTAATAACTAAGGATTAATTCCTATATTTAATTTTCTTCATGCAGGGTTTGTAAGCTGGAAATAACCATTCTTATTTAAAGAATATTTTTCAAACCAAAGATTTAATAAGTTATCAAGGCCAATTCCCGATAATTTGTTTCTATTCAATAATTTATAATCTGACAAAGCAAGTAATAAATAAGGAAAAATCATATCAGAAATTCCAGATGGGAGATTTTTTAGAGGAACGCAGTGACCTTTTTCCCAAATCATCTGCATATCTTGAGTAAACAAAGAGCTCCAATAATTAAAATCACAATATAGTTTTTCAGGAGGTAAAAGATTAAGTTTTAATACCTGAGCGGAAGAGTTCATGTTAGAAGGTTATAAGGAATGACTTTAAAAATTTTTGAATAAATTACATAATAAAAAATAAATAAATAATTTAGTATGTATCATTAGAAATTAGGAACTTACACTAAAAAGTAACGCAGAGTTCAGAACAGTGCAACACTAAATCATTGAAACTCTTTTTTCATTCTTTCTTTGAATTGAAGAAACATCAAGAATTTAGCGTATATTTCATTATCAAATGTTTCTTCATTCACTTCTTTTAAATTTGGGTTCTCATCTTTAAGTAAGTTATTTTTGATTTTATATTTAAATTCGTTATTCATAATTTCAATATTTAATTTGCTTCTAATATCTTTATTGACTAAGTCATTTTTATTTTCATTAAATTCATTAAGCATTCCTCGTTTATATAATGCTTCCTCAACTAAAATATTAATTATTTTAGAATAACTCAGATTGGTTTCATAGCTTAATTTATTTATCAAATTCATTACTTCACTTCTAGGTATAAAACCTACTCTTCTTTTTTTTGTAGGCATAAAGAGTTCGGCACTTGACTATAGTAAGTGTTGCACTATATTTGAAACTAGTCAATATAATTTTATGATTATTCCTTTTGCTTTTTTGTTCTTAGCTGCTGGATATCTTTGCTACAAATCAAAGAATAATGTTTCTTTGGTTGAAGTTGACCATTTAAAAACTAGTAATGAACAAATAGAAGAAGATGATTTATACAGAGACCTGGAAGATTTATTTATTTGATTAAAAAAATTTAATTTAATTATTTATTTTATTTGCCAAAACCCATGTAATAGGAATGCAAGCTTAGTAATAGTAGTATTGAAGAACCAAAATACCAAATAAGGAACCATGAAATAAAAGCTATTCTATTAGATTTCTTCTTTTGTAATCTGTCAAAAATTTTTGTTAAATTGTAGATGTTGTAAGTAGAGATACTTAAAGACTTCATAATTAATTGTTTATTTTTAATCAAACAAAAAATAATTAACCATGCAAGTTTTTATTCAATTTTCATGAAATCAGTATAAAAATTTCATCAAAAATTGAAACCCAATAATAATTTTTTATTATAAAAATTAACCCGTACAATTTCGTTTCATAACCGAACCAATAACTATGTTATTAGTTAATTAAAATGTAAGTAAAATTTGTTCTAGATTATGGCTGTCCATCATGATTATGAAATAAAGATCAACATAAATGAGTTGATTGAAAAAAGAATACCTTGCTGTGATTTATTACATCCTGATCATTGTCTTACAGAGCAGCAAGTTTCAGAAATTGCACATGATATCCGAATGGATTTAGATCTTCACGACTTGTATAAACAAGTTGATCAACATATTATGAATTATGTCAATGCGGCTGGAATAGATAATAAAGAACACTGGGTAGAACCAAACCTTCCAGATTTGGATAGAGATATTAAAGAAGAAGTTGGAATAGATTTTGACTAACTTCTATTGTATATAAAATCCTAATTTTGTTAATTTTCGGATCTTAATTAACCATAGGTACCTTTCTGATCAATATATTTTTTTTCTAAATCATCAATTAATTTATAAATATTTTTAGGAGATCTTTTCCTATTTTTAAATGAGAAAATTACTATCGAAAGAACCACTATTAAAATGAAAAATGCCTCTACATAAAGGTTTACTGAATTAATTGTCATTTGTAAATGATTTTTAATTTAAACTATTGAAAACTAGTTAGAATTTAAATAGGTACTTTATACATAATTAAAATTTTAAAAAGACTTATTTACAAATTAATCTTAATAAAGCCAACAATTATTATCCAAGTTGACTTATAAACGATTATTGAACACAAAATTCTTAATACAATCAAAAAATGATTACATATTTTGCTTTAACATTAACTCAAATAGGAATAGGAAAATTAGAGATCCTCGTCATAGGAATAGTATGTTCTTTATTCCCAGCATTGTTCATAATTGCATCTAGAAATCTTGATGCAAAGGGTATTTTTGACTGGATGATGGAAAAGCCAAATGATTGGATAGGGAGAAAATAAGATATATTTAATAGTTAAATGTCAAGTTTTCTAATTCATTTTCTGGAAAGTCGTATATCTGACAATTATTTTTGAGACTTAAAATGATATTTTTATTTAGAAGTTTGTAATCAATATATTTATTTATATTATTATTTAAAAATTCTTTATTTGTCTCCCCAATAGAAAATCTTAAAGATCCTTCTTTAGAAATCCCAAATTTAATCGAGTTACAATAAGTATTTGCAAATTTCTTAGAAATCTTTAAAGTATAGTTTTCAATAACCTTTGGAGAAAAATTATTAGGATAAACAGGTGTATCAAAAAATAATAAAAATAAAGATAAAAAAAAACTTATACTAAACTTAAACATTGGCAATAAAAAAAAGATGCAATTAAATTTTTTTAAAAATCATTAATGAGAAGATTTAAATTAATTTTATTTTGATGATAAGTATTCTCTAATTGAATATTTTAAAGTTTGTATTTTTAAAGGTAATTTTTTTAAAAAACGTTTGATAATTTTTGACATAACCATAATGGCAAACTAAAAAATTAATATATATATGTATACATAACAATTCTAAGCATTATTTTCAAATAGTTATCAATTTTTACTTTATATATTTAATAAATTTTCAAGGATAATGGATCTATTAAATTTTCCAAAAATGGAAATAGATATACATACTAAAACAGATTGATTGAACCTATCTCTTAAGTTTCAAATTTATAAAATATTGCAAATCTTCTAAATAATTTAAACTGATTAATTAATGAATCAAAATTTACTGGAGAATAAGTTAAAAGATACCAGAATGTACAAGATACCTAAGATTAAATCTCTTCTTTTAAAATATTGCTACAAATGATTAGAGATTTTTTATTTTATCAGAAATTAATTATTTTCTTGAGTTATAGTTCCGAAAGATCACAGGTCAATTAAAAAAAGATATTAGTTTATGGAAAATAAGCAAATTAATTTTTTTAAAGCTAAAGACATTAATACGGTTTTAAAACCTTTTAAAAAGGGAACAGTAGTAAGTATCGATAATTTGGAGGTAAGAGAAAGGCAAAAAGAACTAAAAATAGGTTTATATGGTTGGTATGCAATTTGTCCTTCAAAGGAGCTTAAAAAAAACAAGCTTCATTATTTCTCTTTGTTTGATGAACCTCTTCTTCTGTTTAGAGACGAGAAGAATAGCGTAAGGTGTATAAAAAATATTTGTCCTCATAGAGGCGCTTCTTTTTATGGAGGTTCAATATCAAATGGTGAATTAACCTGTCCCTACCATGGCGCAAGATTTAGCCCTGAAGGTAACTGTAAGAATATTGATAGGATAACTTGCAGTCATATTGTTGATAATAATTATGATAATTATGCAAAAAGGATTCACTTATCTCAATACAAGGCAGTAGAAATAGATAGTTATATTTTCGTTTATTTTTCTGATAAATCTGAAACAGATTTGAATAGTATAAACGAGGAGTCTTTAATTAGTAATTATGAATTAATTGGTAATGGATTTTCAATAAATGATTCTGCATCGGAAGAAGTTTTAGTTGATTTTAGATGTGACTGGTCACGAATAATTGAAAATCATTTAGATATTCTTCATATATTTTGGGTTCATGGAGATACAATTCCAGATAAAGAAGTTAATAAGAATGTATTAGTAAGTTTTAACCAAAAAATAAATATAAATCCAAACTACATAGAAAGCATATATTTCTACAAAAATAATCCAACAAAAGAATTTATAAGAATAAAGTATATTCCACCAGGAAGAATTTTAATTTATAAAGGAGATCCAGCTGTTTCTCGATATGTACAAGTTCTTGATCATATTCCATTAGGTGATAATAAAGCTAGAGTTATTGTTCGACATTATAGAAAATTCCTTAAAAACAAACTACTTAATAACTTAATCCTATTT
>QCRE01000011.1 GCA_003212005.1 Prochlorococcus sp. AG-459-M13
ACATCTATGAGATTTTTTAATTCATCTTTACTTAAGTCAGTTGAAATAAAAACTTCTTGTGCAGATTTTCCTTTTCTTGCAATGGCTTTATAGCCATTAATTGTTTTTACTGAGACTCTTATGACTAAATTAGAAGATCTTCCTTTTGCTCTTGAGATTATTGCTGGGGTTATAAGTTTAATTCTTTTGTTTAACGCGAGTTTTTTAAGAATTGGAATCAACCCCTCTATATGAGTACTGTGATTCAAAACAATTCTGCCCAAAGTAAATATTCATCTTTTCATATTGTATTTATAAGATCATACATCTGAGAAATAAAATTTTATTGAAAAATAAATAGATAATTAAAAAAATATTTAGTAAGTTCTGTTATATTTAGTTTACTTAATAAATTATGATGATTTTTCAATTAGGTTGGGCTGCCTTAGCAGCAATTTTTACTTTTTCAATTGCTATGGTTGTATGGGGCAGAAATGGTGATGGTTCTATTGATATATGATTTATCATTATTCAGGAATATAGATTTTCTAAATAAATTTCTTATTTTTACATCTTTTACTTTGTTAACTCTAATTACATTTGCTGTAATTTATATTTCTTATATTTCTTGGAAGGATAAGAGAAGAATAAATAAATAAATTTAAGATTAAAGTTATTTTTTCTCTTTTTTCTTATTTTGTATCCTGGCTTCTATTAGCAGTTCTTTAGCTTGCTCCATTTTTTTAATGCTGCTTTTGTAAATACCAATATCTTTTTCTGCTTTATTTACTGATAAATTTAGAGTTTTTATGATATCTGAAATAGCTTTATTTTTCTCAGAATCTTTTAAATCGTTGAAATCTGTTGCACTAGCGATAATCAAATAAATACCTAAATTTAATATTCTTGAACAATATAGATTAGGATTATTTTTTTCTTTCAATAAAACATTAATTTCTTTTAATGATTTTTCTTTATATTCTTCCAGAGTTTTCTTGGAAATTTCTTTTATCTTTGACGGTTCAAAATTTGTAGATTTACATAATGATTCAAAAAGAAGTACTAAATGATCCTCTGGTTTATAACCTATAGTCAATTCTTTGAATGTTTCTGTAAGACCAACGCAAAATAAATCATCTTTAACAAATTCATTTTGGTGATTTAAAAGATTTAGTTCAACAAGCATTTCATCAACTACCTTTTTATATAAACCTGGAATAACGTAAGGAAATTGTTCATGAAATAACTTTTTGCTATCTGAGACAGTCAATTTTTCTTTCAATTTTTTATATGTAAACCTTAATAACCATAGCGTATGTTGACTCAATATCGTTAAGATCTAATAAACAAATAAATATTATTATGATCCCTTTAGTTTTGGAAGAATCTGGTGGAAGTGAAAGAGTATTTGATATTTACTCAAGACTTTTAAGAGAAAGGATAATATTTTTAGGTGAACAAGTTACAAGTGATACTGCAAATAGAATTGTTGCTCAGTTACTTTTTCTTGAAGCAGAAGATCCTGAAAAAGATATTTATATGTACATAAATTCACCAGGGGGCTCAGTTTATGATGGTTTAGGCATTTTTGATACTATGCAACATGTAAAACCTGATGTTCATACTGTTTGCGTAGGACTAGCAGCAAGTATGGGTGCATTTTTACTTGCAGCCGGAACAAGAGGCAAAAGAAGCAGCTTGAGACATTCAAGGATAATGATTCATCAACCACTTGGAGGAGCAAGAGGGCAAGCCAGTGATATAAGAATTCAAGCAGACGAAATTATATATTTAAAAGAACGTCTAAATTCTGAACTATCAGATAGAACTGGTAAAGATCTAGAAACTATTAAAGAAGATACTGATAGGGATTTTTATATGTCTCCCCAAGAAGCTGTAGATTATGGATTAATAGATTTGGTTTTAGATAAAAAACCTGTTCGTGGATCTTAATTTAATAATTGTGGAGTTCTTTCTTTTTTAGGAATAGTTGTATATTCAGAAAGTATTTTTACAAATTCTTCCCCATCTAAAGTTTCTTTCTCTATCAAAAGGTCAACTATTTTGTCCATAGCATCTCTATTTTTACTAATAATTGAATAAGTTTCCTTATAGCAATCTTTAACCATAACTCTTACACTTTCATCAATTTGTTTAGAAATAGAATCAGAAACTTCACTCCTGGTCATTAAATCTCTTCCTACAAAAACTTCTTGATTTCCGCTTTCAAGAGCTATTGGACCTAAGTTACTCATCCCGAATCTTGTAACCATTTGTCTCGCCATTGATGCGACTTGTTGAAAGTCTCCACCGGCTCCAGTTGTTATTTCACCTCTACCAAATACAACATCTTCAGCTGCTCTTCCTCCAAGAGCACCCATTATTCTTGCTTTTAAATTTGCTCTGCTTATAAGGGATTGATCATCATCAGGAGTAAACCAAGTAAGACCTTTTGCTTGTCCTCTTGGAATTACAGTTACTTTCTGTACTGGATCATGAGCTTTTACTAAAGTACCAATAATCGCGTGTCCTACCTCATGATAGGCAATTAATCTTTTACTTCTTCCATCTGTTAATGGCGAACCTTCCATTCCAGCAACTATTCTATCTACCGAGTCATCAATCTCTGAGATGCTTATCATTTTTTTTCTTCTTCTTGCCGTTAAGATAGCTGCTTCATTTAAAAGATTTGCTAAATCAGCACCAGTAAAACCTGGAGTTCTTCTTGCAATACTCTCTAAGGTTAAATCTTCTTGTAGTTTTTTATTTTTAGAGTGAACTTCAAGAATTGACAATCTTCCCTTGATATCTGGAGCATCCACTGTAACTTGCCTATCAAATCTTCCTGGTCTCATTAGAGCAGAATCTAAAACATCTGGTCGGTTAGTCGCAGCAATAATAATTATTCCACTATTTCCTTCAAATCCATCCATCTCGGTTAAGAGTTGATTAAGTGTTTGTTCTCTTTCATCATTACCTCCGCCTATTCCCGCACCTCTTTGTCTTCCAACTGCATCAATTTCATCTATAAATATTAAACATGGACTATTTTCTTTGGCTTTCTTGAAAAGATCTCTTACTCTACTAGCTCCCACCCCAACAAACATTTCAACAAATTCTGAACCTGCTAGAGAAAAGAAAGGAACACCTGCCTCTCCAGCTATTGCTTTTGCTAAAAGAGTTTTTCCTGTACCAGGAGGACCAACGAGTAGAACTCCTTTTGGTATGCGTGCACCCACAGAAGTGAATTTTTCTGGTTTCTTTAAAAATGTAACGACCTCCTCTAAATCCTCTTTTGCTTCATTAACACCTGCCACGTCGTCAAAAACAACTCCGGTATTAGCATCCATGGCAAATCTAGCTTTTGATTTTCCAAATTGCATTGCTTGTCCTGGACCACCAGGCATACCATTTGATCTTCTTGCCAATAGAATCAAACCTCCAATTAGAATAGCAGGGAAAAGAAGGTTACCAAGAACTCCTAATGCTGGAGCTGCTGCCTTAACCGGATGAACATCAAAACTAATACCTTCATTCTTTAAGTTATTTATTAATTCAGGAGTTAAACCTGGTAAATCTACTCTTAATCTTTGTACCTTATTATCTAAATCCGAATCTATAGTCTCAATAACTGCATTTCTTCCTCCATCAAAAATGTCTACTGATGTCACTCTTCCTGATTTTATGTAATCTAAAAATCTTCCATAGCTTACTCTAGCAACTGCTGTGTTTTTGGGGGCTATAGTGGTCCCATTTGATTTTAGGCTATCAACACTGCTTGAGGAAAGAAATTGGTATGAAAGAGCAATGACTAAAATCGCAGGCAGAGCCCATAAAATAATTGTTTTAAGTTTTTGATTCATTAATTCATTTTCACACAAATTTGTTAGATTCTAGAATGAAACGATGCATTTCGTTGATATTTTTTTTATTTTATATAGTAAATTAGGTAAGGAATTTGAATTTTTAATAATGGAATTTAATATATCAGATAAAGTCAAATTAATCGTACCGCTTCCTTATCTTAAAACCTCTGATAATATGCCCATGCTTAGGCCTCCTGATTTGGTAGCTATAGATGAAGTTGGAGAAATAATATCAATAAAATCTCCAGAAACTGTGGAAATAAAATTTAGAAGAGGATCTTTTTTGATTGATATTAATAAGATCGAAAAAATAGAAATTTAAAAGTTTTTGATCCAGAGCTTATTAATTTTATTACAAATTTTTTTATTTCCATAAACGCTTAAAAATGGTTCTGATAAATATTTATTTGTTATTTTTAAGATATCCTTAGACTTAACATCTCCAATTTTCTTAAGACATTTTTTATCAAAATCTGGATCTAAATCATTTCCAATTAATTGAATTCTTCTCTGTAATATTTCATCTAAGCTTTGGTTAGAAATAAGTAATGAACTTATTAATTTTGATTTAGCTAAATCAAGTTCATTCTTATCAATTAGATTTGAAACTAAATTTTTCCAAAGTTCGTTAAGGATCTTGAATGCAATAAGAGCATTTTTATTTGAGACTGACAGGTAAATTAAAAATGGTGAATTTTGTTGCCTTGGGGGATTAAATACTCCAACGTCGTAAGTTAAACCATTTTTTTCTCTAAACAATTTAAACAGCACAGAGCTCATTCCGTATGAAAGATGTGATTCTAAAATTTTTAAAGGCAAGTATTCATAATTTGATTGAGAACATGTTTGATTTCCTATCATTAATATTATTTGATTTGAATCTCCATGAGTACTCGCATACCTGTGTAAGTTTTTGCTATTTAATTTTGATTGAATAGAATTTTGTTTTATTTTCAAATTTTTTATATTAAGTTTCTGAGTACTCTTATTATTTATGATCGAATTATTCGAAATAATATACATATTTCTATTTTTAAAATTATTATATTCAGACAAAATATCTTCATGAGTGATGTTTAAAATATCTTCAATATATCCAGAAGTATTATTTGCGTAAGGATGTTTAAAATAAACAAGTTTGCGCCATTTATCAAAGGCAATATTAAAAGGATTTTCTTTATCCTTTCTAAGTAAATCAATCGTAATTTTCTTTACGTTTTGGAATTCGCTGTCTAATAGTAATGGTTTATTAATTATTAGATCTAAAATAGGAAAAAGTTTACAAAAATGCTCATTTAAAGATTTGAGGCTTATTAATATTCCATCTTCAAATGTCTCAATATTTAATTCTGCTCCATGAGAATCAATATACTCAGAAAATTCAAAAATTTTAAAACCTTTACACCCTCTTTCTAATAATAAAGAAAGAATTTTATTTATTCCTTTTTTACCTTCGCGATCTAAATTGCTGCCACCATTTATCCAAACCTTAGCAATTGAAAAATTTCGGATAGTTTTAATTTGGAAATAATTTTGTATCATTAATTTGCTGATGCAATTAATGTGAATTTATCTCTGGATAAGTAATTTATTATTTCTTTGAAATTATCTAAATTATTCCAATACTCAAGATTCTTTTCTAAATCTTTTAAAGAATTGTTTCTGCCCCATAAAATCTGATTTCCTAAAAACGAAGTTATTTGTATAGAAGTTTCTAGATTAAAAATATAGTTGCTCTTTACAATATTTATAGCTTTTCTTAGCTCATCTAAAGTAAGATTTTTATAACTTTCCAACTCTTTAAGGATTTTATTAATTTCTTCCTCTACATTTTTTAAATTTTTTTTATCGCAGCATGCTTCAATTATTAATAATCCGCCTAGCTCTCCAGTATTCACCTCCACATATATTGATTGAACAAGATTCTTTTCCTCTTTTAAAACTTTGACTAATCTGCTATTTCTGCCAACTGAAAGAATCGAAGCTAAAATTTCTAGCCCGATATTTATACGTTGATATTTTAGGCTTGGTATACTCCAAGCGATTAATAATCTTGAAAATTCAATATTATTAAAATCAATTTCCTCTCTGCCTATTCTTGAAATTACATTTAATTCGTTATTATTAGTAATCAAAGAATTTTCGTTTTTATCTAGAAAAGAAAAGCTTTTTTCATAATATTCTTCAAAAATATTCTTAGATAGATTTCCTGCTATTGCAATACAAAGATTTTGCTTATTGTAGAGTCTCTTGTGAAATTTTTCTAAATCTGTTATTTCTAGCGATTGGACTTCTTTTTCTGTTCCTAATATTGTTTTGCCATAATGATTATCCATCCATACTCTTTTCAAAAAATAATTATAAAGCTTTTCATCAGGTTGATCATTTTGTTGTTTTATTTCATCAATTACAACACTTTTCTCTTTGTAGAATTCATTATTATTAAAGTCTGGCGAAAAAACAATGTTTGTCAAAAGAGCTAGTGATTCTTTAAAGTTGTTTTTAGGAACTAAAACATAGTAATGAGTATCATCATATCCTGTTGAGGCATTGCTAATTCCACCAAGAGATTCGATTTTATGATCAAATTCTCCTGGCAATATATTATTACTACCCTTAAAAATCATATGTTCTAAAAAATGAGCTGTTCCATTTTTATCTGATTCCTCTAATGCACATCCAGCTTTAAACCAAAAATCTATGCTTATTAAGGGTAATTCTTTATTTTCCACAAATACGCATTTTGGTTTGCTTGAATGGTTAAAGCAATTAATTTTTCCTACTTCCATTGCATAACTTTCTGTACTCTTTATTTTGATCCCTTTTACTCTTGTTGTCTAAATCTTTAACCAAAACAAAATTAAATGACCCACTTATTTTGACTTTATTGCAAAATATTAGAGGACACAGGTCTAATCTTAAAAATCTTGATTTTATAAATATAGATCCTAATTTAACGAATATAGTTTCCTATGAAGAGGGTAAAGAATTTTATATTGAAAATGAATTCCATAAAGCAAAAGGATTTAGAAAATTGCATATCGAGGTTGCTGAATTTTCAAAACGTCTAAAGATTTTACATTGTGTATTTTTCCCTGACCCAAAGTATGGGATTCCAATCTTTGGAATGGATTTAGTTAAAACTAATGAATTAGTTTCAGCTGCAATTGTTGATTTATCCCCTTCATCCAAGAACCAAAATATAGAGTATGATAAATATTTATCTATTACTGATAAAAGTATTTTTCAATCCCTAAGAGAAATACCAAAATGGGGAAATATCTTTTCTCAAAATGTATTTTTTGCTTCTTTAAAAAATGAAATTGAAAAAAAGGCTTTTTGTAAAATAGTTGATCATTATCTTTCTGTTTTAGTTCAATTAAGTCAAAGTACTAGTCCTGATTATGATCAGGAAATTATTGAAGAAAGAATTAATTATCAAAAAAAATATTGCATTCAGCAAATGAAAAATGAAAAAACAAGTTTGATTCTGCTTAAATATTTTGACAAAGAATGGGTAGATAACTACATCAAAAAAGTACTATTTGATTTTTGATGTCTACTAAAATTTTTAAAAACTTAATTTATAATTTTTTGATATTTTTACCATTATCAATTGCTATTAGTTCATGTTCACAAAGTAAAAAGTTAAGCTCTGGATCTGATATCGAAAATTCTTCTTATGTTATTCCTTCAATAGAGGCAGTAGCAGCTTTAGGCCAACTTTCACCAGCTGGAGAAATTAGGCAATTAGCAGCTCCTATAAGCCAAATAGGTTCATCTCCTCGATTATCCGAATTACTTGTTAATGAAGGAGATTTTGTTAAAAAAGGTTCTGTCCTTGCTATTTTTGAAAATAGAAAAAAATTAATTGCAGATCTTGAAAAAAAAAATAATCTTATAAAGACTAATAATTTAGAGATTAAATTAAAAGAAGATCAAATCAAAAGATTTGAATTAGCCGTAGAAAAGTCAGCATACTCAATAGTCCAACTTATGCAGAGAAAAGATGAATTATTAAAATTACAAAAACAAAAAATAATTAATGTCGGTGATAAAAAAAATATTGAGATAGATCTCTTTAACTCTAAATTAAGAAGTCCAATTGATGGTTTTATACTCTCAATAAACACACGAGTAGGAGAAAGGCCTAAAAATGAAGGGATATTAGATATTGGATCTAGCCAGAATATGGAGGCCTTAATTGAAGTCTATGAATCTGATATTAATAGAGTATTTATTTCACAAAATGTTGAATTAACTAGTGAAAATGGAGGATTCAAAAAAGTTCTTAAAGGTGAAGTAATTAGAATTAGTCCTCAGGTTAAACAAAGAAAGGTTTTATCCACAGATCCTACGGGTGATGCTGATGCACGTATTATTGAAGTCCTTGTAAAGCTAAATGAAGAATCGATTAAATTGGTTAAAAATTATACTGGTATGAAAGTAATTGCAAAATTTCTACCTCTATGAAATTTTCATTTATAAAATTCAGGAAAATTCCTTTAGCTTGGTTGTTGCTCACAAGACAGCCACTCAGGTTAATAGTTGCGATTGCAGGAATTAGCTTCGCAGGGATTTTAATGTTTATGCAATTAGGCTTTCGAGATGGATTATTTGACACAAGTGTAACTATTCATAAACTTTTGGATGCTGATCTTGTTTTAATAAGTCCTAGATCAAAAAGTTCTATAAGTATGAGTGGGTTTCCAAAAAGAAGATTAATTCAAACTTTAGCTCTAGAAGATGTAGAAACCACTGCCCCCGTTAATTTAACGTATCTTCTTTGGAGAAATCCAGAAAATTTAAAAACAAGATCTATCTTAACCTTAGGATTCAATCCTGCAGACTCTCTTTTAATTGATGATGAATTTTCAACAAAGGCCAATAAGCTTAAAAATCCAGGAAGAGTTCTTTTTGATAAACTTTCAAGACCAGAGTTTGGTCCAATAGAAGATTGGTATGTTTCTGATAAGAAAGTAGAAACAGAAGTTGCGGGAAAAAGAGTAATAGTTGAAGGTCTTGTTGAGTTAGGACCTTCCTTTGGAGCTGATGGAAACCTTATAACAAGTAGAGAAACATTTTTAAGTCTTTTCCCAGCCAATCCAAAAGGAAGTATTGAAATAGGTTTAGTGAAACTTCGAAGGGGTTCTGATCCTATTTTGGCTTCTAAGATATTAAATACTTCTCTACCTAATGATGTACGCGTTTTAACCAAAGGTCAATTTATTGAGTTTGAAAAAAATTATTGGAAAAATAGTACTGCGATTGGATTTATATTTAGCTTGGGAGCTTTGATGGGGTTTGTAGTTGGATGTGTTGTTGTGTATCAAATTCTTTATAGTGATGTTACCGATCATCTTCCTGAATATGCAACCTTGTTGGCTATGGGATATAGACTAAAGTCTCTTTTCTTTGTTGTAGCTAGAGAGGGCTTTTTATTGGCATTATTCGGCTACTTACCTGCTTATTTTTCTGGCCAAATACTTTATTCGGTTGTAAGAAGTTCCACTAAACTACCAATAGTCATGGATGCTAATAAAACTATCTTAATTTTTATTTTGATTTTAATAATGTGTATGGGGTCCGCTGGAATTGCTATGCGTAAATTAGTTGATGCTGATCCTGCAGAAATTTTCTAAATGTGTTAAGAAACATGCCAAAAATTTTTAATAAAGAAGATAAAAATTTAAAAACTGTTTCTATTAATGATTTAAGTCACTCTTATGGGAAAGATCATAATAAGAAAAAAGTTCTTAATAATGTTAATTTTTTTATTGAAAAAGGAGAATTGGTTCTTTTAAAAGGACCATCTGGATGTGGTAAAACAACACTTTTAACATTGATTGGTGCACTAAGAACTTGTCAAAGTGGAGATTTGACGGTTTTAAATAATCAACTTAATGGAGCATCAAGAAAAACGAGACAAAGATTACGAAGAAGTATTGGTATGATTTTTCAAGGACATAATTTGCTTAGATGTTTAACAGCAGAACAAAATGTTCAAATGGGTGCCGATTTACTAAGAAATTTAACTTATTTACAAAGGAGAGAAATTGCAAGGAAATGGCTATCTGCAGTTGGACTAGCAGAGCATCATAAAAAGTTACCAAGTGATTTGTCTGGTGGGCAGAAACAAAGGGTTGCAATTGCGAGGGCATTATCTGCTAATCCCAAACTTTTACTTGCAGACGAACCAACTTCAGCTTTAGATAGTGTAACGGGAAGAGAAATTGTTTCTCTTTTAAAGAAATTAGCAAAAGAGCAAAATTGTTCCGTACTTATGGTTACACATGATCCAAGGATTTCAGATATGGCAGATAGGATATTAAACATGGAAGATGGTAGGATATTTAATGTACCTTGTGAGCTAAGATAGTTTAAAGTAAAAAAGTCATGTCAAAGAGAAGAAATTTAAAAAAAGAAAAGCAAGACCGTAATCGTGCATATGCTAGAAAGTTCAAGAAAAGAAAACTAAGAACTGATGGAAGGCCTGACGGTAGCAATGTAACGGGCACAGCCAATAATGGCGGAGCTGCTGATTAAGATTACTTTTGGATTTTTTTATTTCTAAATTTTTTTTATTAGTTAATAATAATTTGTGGTTATGAATGTAAGCGTTGTTATACCCACTTATAATAGAAAATTGATATTAGAGAAATGCCTTAAAGCTCTTGAAAATCAAATCCTAACTAGTTGTATTAGTAATTATGAAATAGTTGTTGTTGATGATGGTTCTACAGATGGGACACGTTCTTGGATAAGAAATAATAGTGAAATACTTCCTCATGTTGTTCTATATGAACAGGAACATGGAGGACCTGCGTTAGGAAGGAACCTCGGTGTAATGAATTCAAAATATGAAATCATAATATTTATTGATAGCGATCTAATAGTTTTAGAAGACTTTTTAATTTGTCATGTAAATAAGCTCTCTTCTTCTTGGAAAAAATATAATAAAAAATGTTTTACTTATGGCTCAGTTATAAACACTTCTAACTTTGAAAATCCAGAAGATGAGAATTATAAATTAACAGATGTTTCCTTTGCATATTTTGCGACGGGTAATGTTGCTATATCTAAAGAATTACTTTTAAATGTCGGCTTATTTGATACTTCTTTTAGCCTTTACGGATGGGAAGATTTAGAGTTGGGAGAAAGATTAAAAAATATTGGTACAAGATTAGTTAAATGTCCTAAAGCTGTTGGATTTCATTGGCACCCCCCTTTTGACTGTGGACAAATTGAATCATTAATATCTCAAGAAAAAGAGAGAGCAAAGATGGCATTAGTATTCTTTAAAAAACATTCAAACTTGAGAGTTAGATTTATGATTCAATTAACCCCGATTCATAATTTTCTTTGGGAAATGATTTGCTTAGGAGGATTGATAAGTACTAAAAGATTATTTCCATTATTAAAATACCTTGTAGATTTAGGAAGAAATAGAATGGCACTTGAGATTTTTAGGATTCCTCTTAATTTAATTTATGTTAGAGAGCTGAGAAGATTAATTGCATTAAAAAATTATTTTCAAAATTAATTCTTTAAGTAATACAGATTATTTGATATGATAGTTTGAAATCAAAAACCACACATCTGGCTGTTTCGGGTGATTTAATATTTTAAATTTCCCGCCGGATGGAGGCTAACCCGAAACTTTTTAATCATGGCTGTTGTATCTCTATCTGAAATGATGGAAGCTGGTGCTCATTTTGGGCATCAAACTAGACGTTGGAATCCAAAAATGTCCAAGTACATTTATTGTGCAAGGAATGGAGTTCATATTATTGATCTTGTAAAAACCGCTTTATGCATGAATAATGCTTACAAGTGGACTAGAAATGCAGCAAAGAGTGGAAAAAGATTTCTTTTTGTTGGAACAAAGAAGCAAGCCTCGGATGTGGTAGCTCAAGAAGCAGTTAGATGTGGAGCTGCATATGTAAATCAGAGGTGGCTTGGAGGTATGCTCACTAACTGGACTACAATGAAAGCAAGAATAGAACGATTAAAAGATCTTGAGAGGATGGAAAGTAGTGGCTCTATTTCTATGAGACCTAAAAAAGAAGCTGCGGTTTTGAGAAGAGAGTTAGAACGCTTGCAAAAGTATTTAGGAGGTCTAAAAGGCATGAGAAGATTACCTGATGTGGTCGTTCTCGTAGATCAAAGAAGAGAATCTAATGCTGTACTTGAAGCTAGAAAATTAGATATTTCTTTAGTATCAATGTTAGATACTAATTGTGACCCCGATTTGTGCGAAGTTCCTATTCCATGTAATGATGATGCAGTGAGATCTGTTCAACTTATTTTAGGACGACTTGCTGATGCAATTAATGAGGGAAGAAAAGGCTCTAATGAGCAAAGAAAAAATTAATTTCGACCTTCAAAAAAAACAAAAATTTTTATCTTTTATAAATGGGAAACATTACAGCAAAATTAGTTAAGGATCTTAGAGATAAGACGGGAGCCGGAATGATGGATTGTAAAAAGGCTTTAAATGAGACAGAAGGAAATCTTGAAAAAGCAGTAGAATGGTTAAGAAAAAAAGGCATAGCAAGTGCTGAGAAGAAATCTGGCAGAGTTGCTGCAGAAGGTTCTATCGGCAGTTACATTCACACAGGGTCACGAGTGGGAGTTCTTTTAGAATTAAATTGCGAAACTGATTTTGTAGCTAGAGGAGATATCTTTCAATCTCTTTTAAAAGATGTATCTATGCAAGTGGCCGCATGTCCAAATGTAGAATATGTATCTATTGATGATATCCCACATGATGTAGTGGAAAAAGAGAAAGGAATAGAAATGGGCAGAGATGATTTGTCTGGCAAGCCAGAAAATATTAAAGAAAAGATTGTTGAAGGTAGAATAGCAAAAAGATTAAACGAATTAGTTTTGCTTTCTCAACCATATATAAAAGATAGTTCTCTTACTGTCGAGGACCTAGTAAAACAAACTGCAGCTAAAATTGGGGAGAATATCAAAGTAAGGCGATTTACAAGATATACATTAGGAGAAGGTATTGAAAAAAATGAAATGGACTTTGCCGATGAAGTCGCATCTTTAAAGTCAAACTAAAAACTTGAATAAAAGTATTAAAGGAAGGAATTCAAAAGAAGTAAAAATTCAGCTCAACAGGGCTGAGATGCAAAAGAATATATTAATAAAAAATATTTATAAAGAATATGAGATTTATTTAAAAATAGTTAGAAGATCTATTCTTTATTCTGTGAAAAAAGGAATTTTTGCAATTTATGCTAACTTGTCCGCATGTGATAGTAATAAAACATTAAATACAGAGGAATTAATTAATTTTTTAAAGCAAAATATTTTTATACTTGTCAATTCAAAACTTCCTTTATTAACAATCGAACAATTAAATTTAGAAGATATTAGTCATCCCCAAAAACACTTAGTAGATGAAAAAGTATTAAAAGAACTAGCAGAATCTAAACAATATCAAACAATTGATTTTGATCATGCGAATAAATTCATTAATGAAAAATACCTTGAATTTCATTGCAATAATAATTCAGATTCAAATGAATACTATAAGCTTCTTAGTGAAGAAGAATTGTTATCTGTAAATTTTGATGAAAATGATTACCTTAATTCTTCTTCTAAACAAAATAGTATTAAAAACATTAAATATGAAAAACATATAGTTGATTCTGTTCTTGAAATAATAGAAGAAACTAAACCTAATAAATTAATTCATCATGAAAACTTAAATGATCAAGTGGATGATTTTTTTATATCAAGTGATAATTTAAATTTCTTTGAAAATATTGATAAAGCATTTAGTCATTTTTTATTAAATCTTTCATATGAAATTAATTCAGAATTATTTAAAGTAAATATAATAAACAAGACCTTAACTGAAAATGCATTTAAATGCTTACCTAATAATATAATTAAACACCCTCATCCTTTTGTAATTAGATATGATTTAAATCTAGATCAGTTATCAGAGTATAGTAATAAATTTACTGATGTCTATTTATTTAATATATCTAATATTGAATTAGAGTTTTATAATTTAGATCTCTCAATCTGTAGAAATAATATAAATGAATTAAAAAAAAGGTTTATATTATTAAATAAAAAACAAAAATATTGGAAGAATAAGGAACTAAAATTAAATAATTTGAATTAATTAAATCTAAACTTATCTTTCTGATAAAGTGACTAATAATAAAGAATATATTGATTTAATTAATAATTGGATAAGACCTCTTCAAAAATCTCTTACTCTAGAATCCGAAAATAAATTTTCTAATCTGCTTGGAAGAAAGCAATTTTTTAATGAATATTTATATGAATCATTAAGTAATTTAGAAAATCTAAAATTAAGTGCTGAATTTAATAAATTATTTAAACAATTTAAAATTAGATATTCTGAATATGATAATTTAGATATTAATCAAAGAAAAAGACTTGTAATTGATACTAGAAAATGTCTTTTAAAATTAGGAAAATTCATTAATTTAAATTATTCAAGTAACAATTCTAATGGATATTATTCAAAAGTTATAGATGCTGATCTATCTTTAAATTCAGATATTGCCTTAATAAAAAGTATTGGCAAGGTGAATAAAAATAAACTTAATGAATTAGGTATATTTATTATAAAAGACTTAATAAATTATTTTCCTAGAAGTTATTTAGACTATACAAATAGAGTTAAAATAGTTAATTTAAAACCAGATAATTTATATACGTGTATCGCAACTATCAAAAAGTTTTATATTTACAAAAGTCAAAAAAATAGTAATTTATCAATAATGAATATAGTTATTTTTGATGAAACATCAACTATAAAAGTAACAAAATTTTTTTTAGGGAAAAGATTTAGATCTTATTCCTTTTTTTCTTCTCAGAAATCTTTATTTATTCCTGGTACCAAATTAGCTGTTTCAGGCAGGGTCAAACTTTCTGAGTATGGAAAAAATTTTGTAGATCCCCAGATAGAAATTTTAAATAATAATGATGAGTCCTTTAATTTCACTGGGAAGATTATGCCTTTATATTCATTATCGGAATCATTTTCAAATATAAGTTTTATAAAAATAATTAAGAAAGTAATTATTTATTCAAAAAATTATCCAGACTTACTTTCTCAAAAACAACTTAATTCTTTATCATTATTATCAAAAAGTGAATCATTAATAAATATTCATTTACCTCCAAATCAGGATGCTTTGGTTCAATCAAAAAAGAGATTGGTATTTGATGAATTATTTCTATTACAAATGAAGTTTTTATTGAGAAAAAGGAAGAGTAATAAAAAATTTATTACTAAAAATCCAATTCAAAAAAGATTTTTACTTCATGATTTTTTAAAAATAATTCCATTTAAATTAACGCAGTCTCAGGAAAAAGTACTTGATGAAATCAAACGTGATTTATCAGATTCAACACCTATGTCGAGACTACTACAAGGTGATGTTGGCAGTGGCAAAACTATTATTGCAATAATTTCTCTTTTAATTGCACTAGAAAGAGATCAACAAGGTACATTGATGGTCCCAACTGAAGTACTTGCTAAACAGCACTATAAAAATTTAGTAAAATATTTAAACCCTCTTTTAATTTCTGTTGAACTTCTTACAGGTAATACCCCACTAAAAAAGAGAAAAGAAATACTATCAAATTTAAAAAATGGAATGGTAGATATACTCGTAGGAACTCATGCATTATTTGAAGATAAGGTTATTTTTAATTCACTAGGGATGGTAGTAATAGATGAACAGCATAGGTTTGGAGTGACGCAAAGAAATCGTTTACTTAATAAAGGTGAAAATACTAATTTATTATCAATGACAGCTACCCCAATACCTAGGACTCTTGCTTTGTCACTTTATGGTGATTTAGATATTAGTCAGATTACTGAACTCCCCCCGGGAAGAGTTCCAATAACAACAAAAATCATTTCAGAAGATGAGTTAGATGAATTATTCAAAAATATTAAGAATGAAATAGATAAGGGGAAGCAAGCTTATGTAATTTTGCCATTAATTGAAGATTCTGAAAAAATGAATTTAAGTTCAGCAAAAAATATTTTTAAATATTTATCAGAAGATATCTTTTTAAAAAATAATGTTGGATTATTACATGGAAAATTGAACTCTGAGGAGAAGAGCAATGTAATTAATTCTTTCTTAAAAAATGATATTAATATTTTAGTCTCTACAACAGTAATTGAGGTTGGAATTGATGTACCTAATGCATCTATTATGTGTATTTATAACTCTGAAAGATTTGGATTGTCTCAGTTGCATCAATTAAGAGGGAGAGTAGGTAGAGGAAGTCATCAATCATTTTGTTACTTAGTTACCTCTGCAAATAATGGTTTGGAAAATAAAAGACTAAGGGTTCTAGAAAAATCTAATGATGGTTTTTATATTGCAGAAAAAGATTTGGAATTGAGAGGGCCAGGCCAAATATTAGGCTATAAGCAGTCAGGATTACCCGATTTTGTATTGGATAACTTACCAAATAATAAGGTTTTGATTGAAAAGGCTCGTGAAGAGGCTCAAAAGATAATAGATGATGATCCAGATTTAAGAAGAAATATTTTATTGAAAGAATTGTTAATAGATAATTCCGACAACAAATTTATACATGACTTTTTAAATTAATTATTTCGATTGTTAAATTTTAAATATATGCCAATATAAAATAAAAAAGAGAAAATTTATTGAAAATTTGGAGTCAAATCCCTATTGCAGATAATAAAGATAAATTAATAACTATTCCTAGTTGTTTTAAATTTTTTAATCCTCATCCTTACTATGACTTAGGTGCACCTTATAGTGAGAAAAATGGGATTTGGAAATTAAGAAAAGAAGTAGTAGAGAAATTAATTAAAGTAAATGAATATTTAAAATTAAGAAATAATTGTTTTAACCTTTTGATTTATGACAGTTGGAGGCCTATCGAAGTGCAAGAATTTATGTTTAAGAGAGCCTTTGATTTGGAATGTAAAAGGCTAGATATCGATGCCTCTTCAGAAGATATGGGTCGATATCCTTTAATTCAAAAAAAAGTTGAGAAATTTTGGGCATATCCATCATTTGATGAAAGATGTCCGCCGCCTCACTCAACAGGAGGTGCTTTGGATTTAACTTTTGCAGATAAATTCGGAAATATTGTGGACATGGGAAGTGATATTGATCAAATGGATGAGAAAGCAAAACCAGATTTCTATAAAAATATTCAAAAAGAGAATGCAATTATCTTTAATAATAGAAGAAATTTATTAAAAGAAATAATGATAGAATTTGGGTTTGTCCAGCATCCTAATGAATGGTGGCATTTTAGTTATGGAGATCAATTATGGGCTTGGAAAAATAAAAAAGCTAGTGCTTTTTATGGGAAAATTTAACTCTTAATCAATTTCTTTTAGTAAATTTATAATTAGGGAATCCTTTTGATTATTTATAAAATCCCCAAAATCTGTTTCTGTATTACTTTTCTTCCAGCATTCGAAAAGTGGTTTAATTGTTTTTTCTAAATCATCAAGCTCCATTCTTTGCAAGTATGGTTTGGCTAATCTTTGAAGGTTTTTACTTCCCCCTAACCATAGTTGATACTTATTTTGCCCACTCCCAACAAGAGCAAGTTCTGCCATATAAGGTCTTGTACATCCGTTTGGACACCCTGTCATTCTAAATAATATTGTCTTTTCAATTGCCATATTATTTAATAAGTTTTCTATTCTACTAAGTACTTCAGGTAAAATTCTTTCTGCTTCGGTCATGGCTAATCCACAAAGTGGGAGAGCAGGGCAGGCTAGAGCATGTCTTTGGATTTCATTAATTTTATTTAAATTGTCATATCCAATTTTAATTAGAGCTTTTTTTATTTTATTTTTGTTTTTATTGGGAACATTGCATAGCAAAATGTCCTGATTAGGAGTAAGTCTTATATCAAGATTGTTTTCTCTAACAATATCTCTTATTAATGATTTCTTCTTTCCAAAAAGCCTTCCTGATAATAAAGGTAAACCAACGAATGAATAATCTTTATTTTGTTTATGCCACCCTAGATAATCAATTAGTTTTTTCTCTGGCTCTTCTCTTAAAGGTTTAATCTCTTTTTTAAAATACTTGTCCAACAGTATATTTTTAAACCATTTAATTCCTCTCTTATGCAAAAGGTATTTCATTCTTGAATTTTTTCTCGATTTTCTGTCACCATAATCTCTTTGTATGGCAACAATACTTTGGATTAATTCATAGGTATCCTCCTTTTGAACATAACCAAGTGGATCTGCAATTCGTGCAAATGTTTCTTCATTATTATGAGTTCTGCCCATACCTCCTCCAATATAAAAATTGCAACCCTCCAATTCCCCCTCTTTTGAGGTGAATGCAACTATTCCAATATCATTGGTTAGAAGATCAACAGAATTATCACCTGGAACAGTAACAGCACATTTAAACTTTCTTGGTAGATATGTAGAGCCATATAGGGGCTCTTCTTTAGTCCCGCTAAATACATGCTCTTTAAACTGTAATTTTCTATTATTTTCAATTTCTTTATCTGGTTTTATTGTGTATTCCAAATCTCCATCAGCCCAAAGTTCTAAAAAAGTGCCTTGTCCTGCGACAGGGGTTAGGAGATCAGCAACTTTTACTGCTAGAGCTCTCGCAACGATGTATTCAGACGTTTCAAAAGGTGCGGCCGGAGCCATTACGTTTCTATTTATATCTCCACATGCAGCTAAAGTAGACCCCATTGAACTTACAATAGATTGAATAACTTCTTTAAGGTTATCTTTCCTTATCCCATGCATTTGGAAAGCTTGTCTTGTTGTAGCCCTAAGTGTGCCGTTACCAAGTTTGTCAGATAATTCATCTAAAGATAAAAATAATTTTCCTGGTATTTCTCCCCCAGGACTTCTTAGCCTAAGCATCATCTGCCAATCTTTACTTTTGCCAGGTTTTCTATTTTCTCTATTATCTTGTTGATAACTTCCATGGAATTTGAGTAATTGAACCGCGTCATTAGTAAAGTGGTCACTATCATTTTTTAATTCACTTGCAAGTGGTTCCTTAAGAAATTCACTAGTTTTCTTGAATTTCTCAAATTTAGACACCTCTAAACCATTCGCCAAACAAACTGTATCTTGTTTAGAAATCTCATTTTTCTTTTTTACTTTCTCAACTTTGATCAAGGGACCAAAACATATCTCTTTTTATACATTAGCGAAAAGCTTATTTAACTGGTAGTAAATTATAGTTGTAATAGCCATAATTTATTCTTGTCAAAATATTTACTTGAAATAGGAACAGAAGAGTTACCTGCAAATTTTTCTCATTCTGTAATAAACCAATTTAAATCTTTAATAGAATTTGAACTTGATAAAAAATCTATCAAATATAAAAGTCTTATATGCACATCCACGCCAAGAAGAATAGTGCTATTTCTTGATGGCTTAGTTGATTATTCTGACGATAAGACAGTATTCAGAAAAGGTCCTAAAGCGAATACTGCATTTTTAAATGGAGTTCCAACTAATGCTGCTATTGGTTTTGCAAATAGTTTAGGAATCAATATACAGGATCTCGAAATTATTAAAACAGAAAAAGGTGATTTTGTATTTGGAAAAAAAATTGAGAAAGGAGAATCTACACGGTCTTCTTTATCTTTAATAATTCCTAAGTTAATAAAAAATTTGCAAGGGCCCAGATTTATGAAATGGGGATATGGTAGTTTTAAATTTTCAAGACCAATTAGATGGGTTGTTTCGCTATATAATAATGAAATTCTTGATTTTACATTCGATGAATGTGATCCTAGGATCTCAATAGGTAATAAATCCAAAAGTCACAGACTATTTAATAAATTTATAGAAATTAATAATCCTGATAACTATTTTGTATTAATGGAGAAAAATGGCGTTTTAGTTAATAGAGAGGAAAGAAAAGGAAAAATTTTAGATCTCATACATCAGAATTCCCGATCATTAAATTTACAGCCTGATCTTTCTGAGGATTTACTTAACGAATTAACTGATTTGGTTGAATCCCCAAATTTAGTAAAGGGCAACTTTGATAATCTATTTCTTAACTTACCTGTTGAAGTTCTTTCAACAGTTATGAAAAGCCACCAAAGATATATTCCTCTTCTCAACAAAAATATTATATTTTCTAAATTAGAATTGAGCTCTGAAAAAATTATAAGTACAATTTTCTTTGTGATCTCTAATGGTTTAAAAGAATCAAATAAAATTATCTCAAAAGGCAATGAAAAGGTATTAAAGGCAAGATTCTCAGACGCAAGATTTTTTGTGGAAAGTGATAAAAAGATTTCATCTAATGAAAGAAATGAAAAACTAAAATCTGTTTCTTATTTAAAAGGAATGGGTAATGTTTTTGAGAGGGTAGAAAGAATTCAGGTTATTGCAAGAAAAATAACTAATTTTTTAAATGATAAATCTTTAGATACTAATAAAATAGAGGAGGCTGCAAAATACTGTAAAAATGATTTATGCAGTGAAATTGTTTTTGAATTTCCAGAATTGCAAGGAATAATGGGAGGAAAATATTTACGAAATGAAGGTTTTAGTGAGGAAATTTGTATAGCCGTATCAGAACATTATTTGCCTTGTTTTTATAAGGATGATTTACCTTCTACAAAATATGGTGCTATTGTTTCTATCTCTGACAAAATAGAAACTTTAATCAGCATATTTATTTCTGGCAAAAGACCAAGTGGTTCATCTGATCCCTATGCATTAAGAAGGAATTTGAATGGCATTATTCTAATTATTTGGCAATTTGATCTAGATTTATTGATTGAAAATATTTTTGAGGAACTACTCGAATATTGGGAAATTTCGATGCCAAATTTAAAATTTGTCAAAGAAAAGGTTTTAAATGATTTAATTGAATTTTCTAATCAAAGAATTATTAATCATCTTGAGGAATTATCAATCAATAAAGATTTGATAAAAGCTACCTGTTTTGTCGATACCTCTTTTGAAAAAAGAATAATTAATATACTGGATTTAAAAAATAGAATAAATATTGTTAGTAAACTTAGAGAACAATCAAGTTTTTCTGAAATCCAAAAAGTAATCTCAAGAGTAAGTAAACTTGCTGAGAATGGCGATTTAGAAACAACAATTTTTACGGCTAAAGATTACATAAATCCAGAGCTATTCGAAAAAGAATGCGAATCTAAGGTATTTGAATTCGTTAGAGAATTGGAAAAACTCACCACATTACCTAATTGGGATTATTTTAAATTAATTAGTTTATTTGAAAATAATACTAAAAATCTTAATGAATTATTTGACAATGAAAATGGTGTTTTGGTGATGGCAGAAAATCCTGATATTAGAGATAATCGTCTCAATTTACTATGCTTGGTAAGAAATTTCTCTTTAAAAATCGCTGACTTTCGACTTCTTTAACTCTTAACTTTAATTCCACCTTTAATTGCATAATTTTCAAGCATCTTTTCTACTTCTTTATCTTCTCTTACAGCACTATTAACTGGTTTATAATTTAATGGTGCAAGTGCTTTCCCCCTCAAAATTGATCCAAGAGTAAGCATTGTAATTTTAAGTTGTTGGAGCGGTTTCATAGAAACAACTCTTTTATAGAGGTAGCTATCAAAAGTTAGTCTTTGAACATCCATATCATCACACATTTCAACAAAAGCTTCTCTGGCTGAATCATTTCTATAAAAAATATTTTGAAGAATTTCTAAAACCTTGTATGTTGTGCCATATTTTTTATCCCATTTTTTAAGATAATTTTTTAAGTCGCTTTCTGATGGAATTACCTGACCGTTTTTTGAAGCTGTTACGATTTCTTCAGCACACATTCGTCCACTTTTAGCAGCAAAATATATACCTTCTCCAGAACTTTTAGTGACGTAGCCAGCGGCATCACCTACTAAGGCCATTCTTCCTACTACTCTGCGAGGCCTTGGATGTTCAGGAATTGGATGTGCTTCAACTTTAATAACTTCTCCATTGACAAGCCTCTTTTTTGCTCTCTTCCTTACACCTTCTTGAAGACCTTTTATTAAGGATTGATTCTTTTGCATTGTTCCTGTTCCTACAGCGACATGATCGTATTTAGGAAATACCCAACCATAAAAGTCAGGAGAAACATCTGTTCCAACATACATCTCAGCTAAGTCTTCGTAGTAACTCATCTCTTCTTTAGGCAATTTAATTCTCTCTTGGAATGCTATAGCAACTTTGTAGTCGCCAGCATCCATAGCTTTAGCAACTCTACTGTTGGCACCATCTGCTCCGATTAAAAGGTCTACAGTGAGCTCTTTAATCTCTCCTTTCTTATCTCCAGTAGAAAAATCAGAATATGAAAGTTTGTAAGGGCCTTGGTTGTTTTTGCCAGTATCAATTGAAGTAACTAATCCGTTTATTAATGTTGCTCCAAGTTCAGATGCCCTATTTCTCATGAATGCATCCATTACTTCTCTTCGGCACATTCCTATAAATTCATTATCACTTTTGCCATAAACGTTATCTAAACTTATATCAACTTCTCTATTAGAAGGAGATATCATTTTCATATGTCTTACTTTTCTATCAATAATAGATTCTGGCAAGTCGAATTCCTCAACCATGCAAAGAGGTATAGCTCCTCCGCAAGGTTTAGCATTATCTAACTTTCTCTCAAAAAGCCAAGTTTGTATTCCACATTTAGCAAGTATTTCAGCAGCACATGAACCACTTGGACCTCCACCAATAACAGCAACTCTCAACATGTAAAAAAAAAGTTTCCTATTAAAAAACTACATCAATTTGCTTATAAAAGTGCATTTCGTAAATTAATAGTTAATATCGAAATATGTTTTTCAATTTTGCTTTTAATATTGGACCGCAAAGAAAGAGAAAATGAAGCATTTGACATCCCAGTAGCTGAAAGGAAATATCTAAAAAAAACTAGTCTAAATTTTAATCAAATAATAATACTTATCTTGCCAATTTTCTTATTTCTTTTTTCTATTGCTGGATTGAGATTAAATAGGAATACGAAACTAACTACTGCCGAGAATATCAAAATTCAAAATTCTGAAGATTTTGATCAAAGTATATTGGGTCACCTACCTTACAATGAAATTTCTAAAGAAAATCTGGTTGTTATTGAACCAAATATTGAAGTACATATCGATATGCGCGAATCCCTGCTGAGAATGAGGGAAGATGCAAAAAAAGATGGGGTATTATTAGTTTTCTTAAGTGGTTTTAGATCAATAAATTTGCAGGAAGAAATCTTTTATTCTCTAAAATCTGTTAGAAATCAAGTTGCTGCAGAAAGGGCTAGGGTATCAGCCCCGCCTGGTTATTCTGAACATAGTACTGGTTTTGCTATCGATATTGGTGATTTTTATAAAAGAGAAACAGATTTTGAAGTTGAATTTGAGAATACTGATGCCTTTATATGGTTAAAAAAGAATGCTGCGAAGTATCATTTTAAATTATCTTTTAATAAAAATAATAAAAATGTAGATTATGAGCCTTGGCATTGGAGATACGAAGGTTCAATTGAGGCCCTTAAAGTTTTTGAGGCATCAAATAGGAAGTCAAAAAATACTAATAAATAAAACACTAAAATTTATATTTGATTTTCAAAGTCTTAAAGGTAATTTCTCCAGAATAAGCATTCTTTGAGTTAGCCTTGATATAATCTCCCATGGGTCTTTTAATTTTTAGATGTCATCCTCACATAAAGAAATAAGAAATGTAGCAATCATAGCTCATGTAGATCATGGAAAAACAACACTTGTGGATGCGTTATTATCGCAATCTGGAATATTTAGAGATAATGAAGTTATTCCTACTTGTGTAATGGATTCAAATGATCTCGAAAGAGAAAGAGGTATAACAATTCTTTCAAAAAATACTGCTGTTAATTATAAAAACACAAGAATAAATATTATTGATACACCAGGACATGCTGATTTTGGAGGAGAAGTTGAAAGGGTTTTAGGTATGGTCGATGGTTGTTTGTTAATTGTTGATGCTAATGAAGGTCCAATGCCTCAAACAAGATTTGTTTTGAAAAAAGCGTTAGAAAAAGGGCTTAGACCCATAGTTTTCGTAAATAAGATTGATAGACCTAGAGTAGTCCCAGAAATAGCAGTTGATAAAGTACTTGATTTATTTCTTGAATTAGGTGCCGATGATGATCAATGTGATTTCCCTTATTTATTTGGGAGCGGATTATCTGGCTTCGCAAAAGAGGAAATGGACTCAAAAAGTGATAATATGATGCCTCTTTTTGAGGCTATCCTTAGGCATGTACCTCCACCTGTCGGAGATCTAAGTAAGCCATTACAGCTCCAAATAACAACTTTAGATTATTCTGATTTTTTAGGGAGAATAGTTATTGGAAAGATTCATAATGGAACAATAAAAAATGGACAACAAGCAAGTTTAATTAAAGAAAGTGGAAAAACTATCAAGGGTAAAGTAAGTAAACTTTTAGGATTTGAGGGCTTACAAAGAATCGATATTAATGAAGCTTTTGCTGGTGATATAGTAGCTGTGTCTGGTTTTGATGATGTAAATATTGGAGAAACCATAGCATGTCCTGATTCTCCTCATCCACTCCCTTTAATTAAAGTTGATGAACCCACATTAAATATGACTTTTGTCGTAAATGATTCTCCATTTGCAGGTAAGGAAGGAAAATTTGTTACAAGTAGACAATTAAAAAATAGATTGGATAGAGAATTATTAACAAATGTAGCTCTTAGAGTTCAAGAAACCGATTCGCCCGATAGGTTTTCTGTCTCCGGCAGAGGTGAACTTCATTTAGGGATCTTAATAGAAACAATGAGGAGGGAAGGTTTTGAATTTCAAATATCTCAACCTCAAGTTATTTTTAGAGAAATTGATAATGTTATATGTGAACCCATAGAAACATTAGTTTTAGATGTTCCAGAAATAGCAGTTGGTTCTTGTATTGAAAAACTTGGGTCTAGAAAGGCTGAGATGAAAAATATGCAAACTAGCTCGGATGGTAGAACGCAATTAGAATTTCTTGTTCCATCAAGGGGTCTTATAGGATTTCGTGGAGAATTTGTTCGAATTACTAGAGGGGAAGGAATTATGAGCCATTCTTTTTATGAATATAAGCCGAAAACAGGAGATTTTGAGACCAGAAGAAATGGTGTACTAATTTCTTTTGAGGAGGGAGTTGCTACATTTTATGCTTTAAAAAACGCAGAAGATAGAGGTATTTATTTTATTAAGCCTGGAGTAAAGGTCTATAAAGGTATGATTATTGGAGAGAACAATAGATCACAAGATTTAGAGTTGAATATCTGCAAAACTAAGCAATTGACAAACATGAGATCTGCAGGTGCAGAAGAATTAGATACTCTACAATCTCCAGTAGATATTACCCTTGAAAGAGCTTTAGAATATATAGGCCCTGATGAAATGTTAGAAGTAACACCTGATTCCATAAGAATGAGAAAATTAAATAAAAAAAAGCTTTCGTAAATTAAAGTTTTATGAGCAATGCAGATATAAAGAATTTTAAGGCAAATTTTTTAAATGCTCTTAATCTTTTTAATAATCAAGAATGGTATGAAGCTCATGACGCTTTTGAAGATATATGGAATACTGTCGATGGAGATGAGAGACAAATTATACAAGGTATAATTCAAGTCTCTGTTTCTCAATTTCACTTAAGCAAAGGGAATCTTAATGGAGCAACTATATTACTAGGGGAAGGATTAGGAAGGATAAAAAACAGAACAAATATTAATTTAGGGATAGACCTAGAAACTTTTTGTAAATGTCTTGAGGAATTATTAAGAAAACTTCAATACAGTGAGGAATTAAATGAAAATGATAAACCTTACTTGCTGACTCAAGAAATAAATGAATTTTGAAATTAAAAATGTATCCTTAACCATAGATGGAAAATCTATAGTGAATGATGTTTCAATCAAGGTATCTCCTGGAGAAGTTGTTGGGTTAATGGGACCTAATGGTGCAGGTAAAACTTCAACTTTTAATCTTGCAGTTGGTAATTTAAAGCCTGATAAAGGAGATGTTTTAATTAACAATAAGTTGATAACAAATTTACCTTTACCTAGTAGAGCAAAACTTGGTTTGGGATATTTAACTCAAGAAGCTAGTATCTTCAGAGATCTTACAGTTAAAGAAAATATTGACTTAGCCTTACAAAGTTCATTTTTTAATAATTCGATAATAAGAAATAAGAGAGAAAAAATAATTAATGAATTTAATTTAAATAAAGTTGTTGATAATTATGGTTATCAACTATCAGGAGGGGAGAGAAGAAGGTGCGAAATAGCAAGAGCTCTTTCAGTTGGTAGAACAGGGCCTAAATATTTACTATTAGATGAACCTTTTGCAGGAATAGACCCTTTAGCTGTAAATGATTTAAAGAAACTTATTATTAAACTTAGTAATAATGGTGTGGGGATTCTTATTACTGACCATAATGTAAGAGAAACTCTTCTTATAACTAATAAGTCATATGTCCTTAGTGAAGGTTCAATTTTAGCTTATGGATCATCTGATGAGCTAGCAAATAATCAAATAGTGAAAAAGTTTTACTTGGGAGATGAATTTCAACTTTGAGGATCTAAATTTTAAAATAAAATTAAATTATTTGATTAAAGCATATATTTTTATTTATTTTATAATCTTAAATAGATAGATTTCTAAAATTTTATATTTCAAATAATGGTATTTGATAGTTTCATAAAAAATTTAATTTATGATCCAGTATCTACTCTAGGAATTTTAATTTTCTATTTTTTATTAATTAATTTACCTATTTCTTTAATTGCTTTATTTAATAAAAAATCTTCTTCATATGTGAGATTTATCACTATCACCGTTAATATCTTTATAGCTTTGCAGCTTCTCTCGAGATGGCTTTTATCTGGGCATTTCCCAGTAAGTAACCTATATGAATCTCTTTACTTCCTGGTTTGGGGTGTAACTTTAGGCCAATTATTAGTTGAGAAAGAATATCCGACTCCTATAATCCCATCAATAGCAATTCCTATTGAGCTATTGACTATAGCTTTTGCTTGTTTTGTTTTGCCAGAAGATTTAAAACTCTCATCAAATCTTGTCCCAGCATTAAGATCAAATTGGCTAATTATGCATGTAAGCGTAGTGATGCTTAGTTATGCTGCCCTTGTCATTGGTTCTTTATTATCAGCTTCTGTTCTTTTTATACATAACAATCAACCACTTCAACTTAGAAGTAGTTCTACTGGTATTGGTGGTTTCAAAATTTCTAATTTGTACTCGGTTAATAATATTGATGAACCTATGAACTTTTCCTATTCTGAGGCTTTAGATACTCTTAGTTATAGATCTATATTAGTAGGATTTGTTCTACTTACTTTTGGCTTAATTACTGGTGCTGTTTGGGCTAATGAAGCTTGGGGTACATGGTGGAGTTGGGATCCTAAAGAGACTTGGGCTTTCATTTCTTGGTTATTATATGCTGCTTATTTGCACATGAGAATAAGTAAAGGCTGGCAAGGAAGAAGACCAGCATTACTTGCT
>QCRE01000012.1 GCA_003212005.1 Prochlorococcus sp. AG-459-M13
ACGTTTCTCGCAATTTTAAATGTACTCATTAAATTTGTATAGGGAAAAGGATTCGCACTGGTGCAATGTTCATAAATCACCTATTACTCACCAAAGAGAAAATTAAAAAGGTTAAAAGGCTTTCACAAAAGCAATTTTAAGCAAAAATTTACTACATATTTTTTAACAAAAACCTAAAGTTGCTAAAAAGAATAGAAAAGAATCTCAAAAATTATTAATAAATTTGGTTTTTGCTAATCTTTGAGGTTTATAGTCCTTCTTCATCTTCACCAAAAGGATTATATCTAATATCCCAAATTATTACTATTGCAGTAGACAAAATTAATAAGCCAAAAACAACTTGAGGTGAGGGATAAATCATTTTATTGATTTATCATGTAAGCAATAAAACCTGAAAAGGTAAGAAGCTTAAACATAATAAAAAATGGCATAATTTTTTGAACTTTTAAGCCAAAAGGCAAATATTTATTAATGGAATTCATGTTTATAAATTTATTTTTGATGTTAACAAATTTTTTTTAGGAAAATAAATTTTTTCAAAACTGATTTATTTATTTGATTAAATAGAATTACTTATAAGGTTCAACAATAAATAATTTAATTGATAAATAATAAAATTACCCAAAAAAAATCAAGCTGTGAACCAACTTGATTTTTTGAAAGTTTGAGAAGTTTAAATAAATCCTGGGATAATTTGTCCAGTCGTTAGATATGCTCCGACCAAGGCTATGAAACCCATCATTGCAAATCTGCCATTAAGTTTCTCAGCTACAATTTTTTCTTTTTCCACTAATTTTGTATTAGTGTTTTTCATTAAAACCAGCCAGGAATAATTTGTCCAGTTGTTACGTAAGCGCCAACAGCTGCTACAAAGCCTAACATTGCTGCCCAACCATTAAAACGTTCTGCTTCAGGAGTCATTTTTAAAAAAAGTAATTTATGTAAATAAATATAACATATATATTTATTTTTGTAAAGAAATCTCTTATTTTTTTCAGGATTATATTTTACTGGCTACATATTTGTTACGTTTATGTTCCAAAAATTGCTGATTTTTCTATTATTTTCTGAATTATTGAACTCCATTAATATATTTAATAGGAATAGTTGACCTCTCGCCGAGAAAAGTGTAAAAATAATAGTACAAATGTATTAATATCTTGATGACTAACAAAATAAAAGCAGCCCCTTCCTTTTTTGAGAGATATCATAATCTCCAGGAAGAGTGGGAATACATTGAAGATCCAACTTATTCGAGGTCAATAGGCAGCCATGTCTGCATTACTTGTTCAAAATTTAGATACTCAAGTCAAAGAAAATTAGGTTCAATTCTTTTTTGCGTATGGCATCAAAAACTTATTTTTCACGGTCTACATTTAACTCATTCATGCGAGCTTTATCAGAAATAAACAAACTTGGCTATTAATAAAAAATTGAATTACCCATCTTTAGCAGTATAAAAAAATTTATATGCAATAAACAACAAAATTAGTAAGGAGGATTTAGGAGTGCATGTTAAGAATTTTTCAGAATTATTAACTGAATTTTTTAATGGTGTATTTATATAAAATGGCTAATAATACTTACATGAACCATAAAGAATTAGTGGATCGAGTTTCCGCACATTTATTTAAACAAAGCGGAAAAATAGAGAGTAGAAATTCATGGAATGCAATGAGAAATTATTTAGAAAAATTGGATGATTTACAACTTATGGCAATGCTTAAAGAGAATTAATTCTATTTTTTATCTGAGTGATATTTATAAATGTTTTTATAGAGTGCTTATTAATTGATGACAAGTTTATTTCAAGATATTTTTCCTAAGTAAGTTATGTATTAATTTTTTATTTCAATAGCTTTTAAGAATTAAGTTCAACTAGGAAAGAATATTGATGACTCTTATTTGAGACTAACCATATTATTAATCTGAATAATTTTTTAAAATTTATACAATTTTATTTTTGATTATACATTTGCCATTCTTTACTTAATTTACAAAAATTCTCAAGGAAACACTTTTTCGGCTCAGGAATATATTAATGAGCTTATTGAATAAAGTTTAGATCGAAAATAAATTAAAAGCCTATCTATAGCTTAGAATTCTCTTCAAATTTAGTTTGAAGCTTTGCAGCTTGATGCAGTAAATTTATCGCTTCCTTTCTTCCAGTTGCAACAGAAGCTTGACGTAATAGATCTGCGTATTTTTTGTTCAGTTTTTTCATGTAATTGATTTTTAGTAAATTCAGGCTTGATAAGGGATATAACTTTTTTATTTTTAAGCATATAATCATGTCAGCGTTGACAAATTATATAGGATTTTTGACTATTGCAAATGGAATTCTCGGAAGAATATATTAAGCTAGGTCAATATTTATTAATCTTATCTCTACCTGAGATCTCTTAAATATACCACAAATTTATCTAAGGCTGAGGTCTAAGTTTGTATTTATAATTTTTAAATAAAAAAATAGATTTATAGGATTTAAATTTTTCCATAATTGCACCATTTTTGTATATAACTATTCAAAATAGAATACTTTAGTTAATGTATAGATCACTAAATCCCAGATTATGAACAAGTAAAACTTTGTATTTTTTCATTTTTTCTGTAGAAACTATACCATTCGTTTTTTAAACAATAATAATAAAAAACTTAATTTATTAAGAAAAGTATCCTCGCTTATGATCAATTTTAATTAATATCGTCATGAGAGTCAGTTAGTAGGGATACAGGCTGACTCTTTTTATGTATTATTTTTTTTCTTGGTAAATTAATTTCAGATGATTTTGATATTTAATAAAATTATTTTTTTAAAA
Source organism: Prochlorococcus sp. AG-459-M13 (assembly GCA_003212005.1). Taxonomy (GTDB): domain Bacteria; phylum Cyanobacteriota; class Cyanobacteriia; order PCC-6307; family Cyanobiaceae; genus Prochlorococcus_A. Next base: position 2,820 of record QCRE01000012.1, read on the forward strand.
CTAGATTAAATATTCTTTTTATTTATTCGAAATATTGCTATCAATAAATTAAATATATAATAACATTTATGTCTTTTACTACTTACTTTATGCACTTAATTTTTTCTAGTATTCCATCTCTATTCAGTTCTGAATCGATACTTTATTTTTTAACAATCTTAAGTGTTTTAATCTTATTGTTTAGCGTAAAAATAATGTTTTATAAAGCTCCAAAATTAAGAGGAGTTAAATAAAGGTTGATTTGGATAATAGACTTTTTTTCCCAGCGACTGCTAGAAATAGAGAGGCTATAGGAAAAGTATTATCAAGAATTCTCCTAAAAGGAGGTTATGTTTTAGAAGTTGGCAGTGGCAGTGGAGAGCATGGAGTTGTATTTCAAAAAAGTTTTCCAGAAGTAACTTGGCAATCAAGCGATCCGGAATTATCACATAGAAAAAGTATTAGTTCTTGGATTGATCATGAAGAATTAAATTTTACAATGCCGCAACCTTTAAATATTCATGTAGAGAAGACTCCTTGGGATATTCCATCGGAATTACTGACTTCTCTTCAAGGAATTATATCTATCAATATGATTCATGTAGCAACCTGGAACTGTACAAAATCACTATTAAAGGAGTCTGGGAAATTATTAAAAAAAGGACAATTCTTGATGTTATATGGACCATTTAAAATTGGTAACAAGCACATAAGTCCTAGCAATGATTTATTTGATAGTTCATTAAAAATGCAAAATAAATATTGGGGCGTTCGAGATCTTGAAAAAGTTAATGAAGAAGCTTCCAACAATGGTTTTATTAAAGAGGATCTTATTTATATGCCTTCTAATAACCTTTCCGTAATCTACAGGAAAGTATGTTTAAAAAATTAGAATAAAAAATTTTTTCTTAATATATATCAAATTAATTACTATGAAAATATTTTAAAAAAATTTAATTCATTAATTTTTTATTACTTTTAGCTTGTTTTATATTTCTAATACTTTCAACAGCAATTAAGAACTATCCTGATAATTTCCTGCTCCATTCCTTATGCTTCTCATCTAGGTCTGATACTTTATCTCCTAAAGAAAGTTGCTTTTCTAATAATTGCACCTTAGTAAGTGTTACTTCCTCAGAGTAAAACTTGATTGGTTGCTTTCCGTGTAGATTGTCTCCACTCATAACAAAATAATTTAATCCAGTCGCTAGTTAATTATCTAAGATGAAATATACGAAATCTCTAATTCTTTTATATTAATTTCAGATTTGTGTAAATTAATGTGATAAAGTCACTTTCAATAGGTTGTCTTTAGCTTTTTTTGTAAGAGGATTGCCAAATATACTTACCTCCATCAATATCAGATTTTACGGCAATACAATTACAAGCAATATTCCAAAGAGCCTTATGTATACTGTCAGGATTGAAAAGATAAGCCTTATTAAATTCTTTTTTGATTATTAAAGTAGCTTCCTTAGCATGATAGTGAGGAATACTTGGGCATACATGATGAACTACGTGACTTGAACCAATATGATGATGAAGAAAATTAATCACTTTTCCATATGGCCTATCTATAGAGAGGAAGGCACCTTTCATAAAAGAAAATTCTGAATTAGAGAGGTGTGGTACATCTGAATCTGTATGGTGAAGCCAAGTATATAAAACTAACCAACAATTAACTACTAATAATGGTCCTAAATACATTCCAATTATTGGAAAGATTCCATACTTTAAAACTAAAATAACTAGTCCAACTATTACTAAAAATACACCAATATCAGAAATCCAAACTTTCTTAGCCCATATTGCTGGCCATAATTTCTTAGAGAAAGGTTTCCTTGGCCAAAAATGGTTTGAAGTTCCATATTTGACTCCTCCTGTACTCCCAGTTAATAAATAAGCAGGCCAACCAAAAATAAGATGTAATATAATTTGAAGGATTCCATAATTAGTTTTCCCCAATTTATTGGAGAATTCTAATTCCTTTTTACCGCCAACTTTTTCGCTAATTCCATCCCCATTAATGACAAGTGGGACGTGAGTTTCCCCATTAGTTATGTGATTTGTAAAACGATGATGGATTGCATGAGAACGTTGCCAAGAAAAATATGGAACTAATAATAATGAATGCAATAGATATCCAGTAATAGTCTCTACAACCCTATTTTTTGAGAAAGCTCCATGACCACATTCGTGAGCAATTACCCAAAAACCCATCGCAGTGGTTCCTGATAAAAATGCATAAATTATCCAAATCGGAATCATCTTTTGAGTAAAAGGAATTGCTAATCCTATGGCTATAACAACTGCCTGAATTATGATTGATTGTAAAAGATAGCGTAATGAAATTATGGTTTTAGAATTAAAACAGTGATATGGAATAACACTTTTGAACTTTTTCATGCTTGGGATATCGCTTATCTCTGTAGCAAGAGCTTGACCTTTGAGGCCAGAAAAATTAATATTACTCAAATTAATATGGTTTAGGATGTGGTTTAGATAAATTTAAATTTACATATTTCATTATCCATCAAAGAATCTTTTTATGAAAGTAATATGTATTTTGAATAGCTCAAAAAGTATTAATTAGTTAAATTATTTAAAATTAACTAAAAGGTTTAAATTTCAACAAGCTATTAATTCTTAGTCCATTTTTAAATAATGAAAAATTATTTAATAGTCAACAACAGAACTAAATAAAGAAAAAGGCTTGAAGTAATAGCCATGGCAGACAGAGGCATAATTAGACCAGTATTAAGCCATCTAAAAAATCTAATTTTTCTGTTAATTAATTTTGCCATTGATTTAAACAGAATTAACCTAAACCTATAGAAAGCTGAAGGTTACATCAAATAAACTTAATAAATTTCAATAACAAAATAACATTTAATAGTTTAATTTTTTAAAAAAACTCATTTGATCAATAGGTTTTTTTTTAATCTCTTCTTTTATCCATCCTGATGATGACCATCCCATCATCATGGGGATTAAACCTCTCAACTCATTAGCATTCTTAACCTGTTCAGTCCATTGCTCTTCGAATCCATTTGGTATAACTACTGGCATACGATTATGAATAGGCTTAACTAAGTCATTTGGCTCAGTTGTTAAAATACAGCAACTTTCTAACTCTGCTCCATCAGATGAAGTCCATTTACTCCAAATCCCACCTAACCAAAAAGTATCATAATTTTTTTTTCTAATACGATATTTTTTTTCAAAAAAACCACTTGCAGGAATTAGGCATCTTTTATATTTCCAACTTCCACTAAATAATTTTTTTTCATCTACAGTTTCAGACCTCGCGTTAAATGGTCTAGGCCTTCCCTTCTTAAATGATTGTTGAGTCCAAGGTGATATAAAACCCCATGTCATAAAAGTAGTCTGAATTTTTCCTTCATTTTTAATTACAACTACTGGATCATTAGGTCTTATTAATTTTTGAGTCTCGTATTTCTGTTCAAGCTTACTTGGATAGTCCTGCTTTAAAATCTTTGGTAATTTATCAAATTTAGTTTTTAATTCAAATCTACTGCACATTTTCAAATTTTATAAAATTGGGTTATTAATTTTAATTATTTAATATTACTATTTTAGAACCCTTGGTAAAACTTTAAATAATAAATAATTTCTGATAAAGCATTTATTTTTTCAATCTTTTCTTGAGTAAATTCATTTATTAATTTACTTAGTATCTCAATATCTTTAGAAAAAAACATCAGATTACAGCCAGCTTTCAATCCAGAGACAGATCCTGCATATGAGTCCTCTATGACCCATGTTTTGTTTGGTTCTACATCCAATAATTTTAATGCTCTTATATAGGGATCAGGTGAAGGTTTTCCCGCATTAATAAATTTATCATCCCCAAAAATCTTTATATTGAATAAATTTAACCATGGATTATTAGAACTTTTAATTTTAAAACTTTCACTACTACTACTAGTAACCAAAGCGATAGGTAATTTTGTTTGTATACAAAAATTAATTAAATCTATTGCTCCCCTGAAAGGTTTTGCTTTAAAGATTTCTTGATCTACTTTTGCTTTTTGAATTACCAGTAATTCTTCTATTGAATTTTCTTTATTTATCCATTTAAGTAACTTCTTAGCACAATCTATCCTTCTTCTTCCTTTTAATTCTAATAATTTATCTTTTGATAAAGAGTGATTATATTCTTTTGCAGTTTCATTCCAGGCTTTAGCTAATAAAGGTTCTGTATCTAAAAGAACTCCATCTAGATCAAAAAGAATTGCCTCTGGAAACTCCATATTTATTTTGTTATTCTTAGGGAAACTTTTTAAATATAATATTGAGTTGAATCTCTTTATATAATTAATTTCTGACTTTCAATAATATTATGTTAGTAATCTAAATTAATTTTATAGCCCGCGAACATATTTTTTAGAAGATAATGATTGCTTGCGTGGTTTTACTAGTATTGGCAAAATAATAACTCCTGCAGTAAAAATACAAATTGGAGCTACGACCATAAGAATAGATTCTAGAGTCATTAATTAATATTCAAATTATTTTACAAATAGCAGAAATTATTTTTTTAGTCATGCGTATTTATATCTAATAAGGATTTATCTTTACATCTATATATATTGTTAAGCAAAAATGAATAAAAGATTAAATATGAGAAGTTTTCTTAATTTTACATTTTATATATTTATTAATTAAATTTCTTTAATATTGGAGGATTTTATGAAACAAGATAAAAATTGGATGTTAATGACTTATTACTGTCCAACATATGGTGATGCTGGAAGAGTAGAGCCTATACAAATAACAAGGCAAGAATTTTATAATAATTTACTAAATAAGACTAAATCTAAAAAAGATATTTAGGGACTCAAGATTTTAGAATGATCAAATAAAAGGTAGATAGTGATAGATATAAATATTAAAGAAAGTACTATGGTTGTAATTACAAAAACTTCCGAGACGATATTTTTAGAACTTATAATGGTTCACTGATTTTTTCCAACTTTATAATACTGAATTATGGATGCTTTCTATTATCAAATATTTATTATTTTTTAAAACATTTTAATTTAAAACAAATCAGCAAAATAAACATAAGAAAGTTTAAGTTACTGCCGAAAATTTTATTTAAAAATATTATTTATCTAAATGGCAACTTAATTTACATTGATTAAGTTCAGTGGATGAAATTTTATCCAAAATTCTAAGCATATCAATTTCAGAAAGATCTCCATTAGTATTCCATTTTAACGTTGTTTTTCTCTGAGAAGATATTTTTTTATTCATTCCCCCTCCCTCCTTTAAGATGAACTTCAACGCATCGAGTAATACATTCTTGATGCCCATCAACAAAGCTACATTCGCTAATGCATTCAAAATATGAATCAATAGTATCTTCTGCTGTTATTTGACTTGAAGAAAAAGAAAACTGATCCATAATTTATATTTCTTAATTTGGAATGATATATAGCATGATTTCAAGAATCGAATTTTCTTTTGTTAAGGAAATAGGGAAAAATAAGTATTAGTTACTAGATTTAAGTATTTAATTCTTTAGGACTTAAAAAGTAAATTATCACAACACTTTTAAAAATCAATTTAATAATCAAAACTTGATTTTATTTATTAAAAAATTTTTTAGGGTACTTTTTTTGCAATTCCTGGGCCTTTTAAATACAACTATTTGTCCCAAATATTGTTGAATTCAATTTATAAAATAAAAATTAAATTTATTATGGTATTAATGTTTTTTGCGAAAATCATCTAATTTATTTTTACATATATCCTAGTTTTGAAACTAGCCTAAATTTTTTATACTTTGTAAGCTTATATTTGTTTTGGCAATATAGATAATTTGCTTTTTTTTGGGCTTTATCCTCTTATGAAAGTATTTGTACGATAATCAGTCTTTATGCTGATTTACTTTCTTAAAATTTTGTTAGAAAATAATAATGTTGTTCCATATTTTCAAATGAGATCAATTATGAAATGGCTTTCTAGAATGTTAGAGAGCATGGCAAATGCTTTTATTCATCCTGTTAAAAATGATTTGCCCCCATCTATTGGAGTTCACGCATATAGTTGTATTCCTCAAAAAAGAAAAATGAGAAGAAGATTTAACTAGGATTTAATTAATTGGAATAAGATTCTCATTCTTACTGTCCCAAATAATATATTGAAAACAATTAGGGAAATCACTTAATTTGAGAACTTTTGCGTTTTGGAGTAAATGTGAATTTGCTTTATGACAAGCTCTTAGATTGTAATTAGGTATTCTTTCAGATAGATGATGAATGCTATGAAATGAGATATCAGCTAAAAACCAATTTAACCAATTTGGGATATCTAAATTGCTGCTCCCAGAAATGGCACCTTCAACAATATCCCAGTTTTTTGTTCTACTTGCATAAGCATTTTTGAAGTTATGTTGTATGAAAAAAATACATATGAATATTGCTGCTGAGAAAGTTAATATTAGTGAATAAAAAGTTAAGAAGAACAATGCTCCAAGCCATTTACTCATAATTATCCATCCACTTATTACAATAAGATTGTTTGCTATAAGGTCAAATAATTCATCAAAGTTGTTTCCATAATCCGAGAAGGGAGATTTAATTCTCGATTGAATTTTCAGAATTTCTACATAATTTTTTTTTCTAATCTTTAGTAGTGTCTCTTTAATAAGAGATTCAATGAAGTTAAAAATAATTAAAATTAGTCCTAATCGAGCTTTTATAACTAGATAAAAGAAACCTCCAGGAAAAAGCATTAACCAATGCCTACTGATTTTGTAAATTATTTTTTTTCTTTTATTAAGAGCTTTATAATCTTCTAGGCTTAGAACATCTATTGGACCTTTATAAATCTCCCAATTCCCATTATTTTTGTGATGGAAAGCATGATCATTAGCCCATGGTTTATAAGGTATGCCATTTAGTAACCCTAGAAAAAAACCAAATAGTTTATTTAAATAACGGTTTTCAAATAGGGAATTATGTCCGCAATCATGCATTAATGAAAATGTTCTTGAAGATAAGAGGGTGAGAAGAAAAAGAATGGGAATTAATAAAAAACCCTTGATAATTTGGGGTAAAGGAGAATTTAAAATCTTAGCGACAATTAGCCATAAAGAAACTATTGGTATAAAAGTAATAATTAACTGATAAATGGCTCTATAGTTATTTCTTTTTAAAAAAGGCTTTATTTTAAAATCGGATCGTTTGATTTTTTCCATAATATCTTTTACTAGTTTTATATTCTTAGGATAGTGGAGTTAAAGTTTATCTAGATAAAAATTTTCACTTCTAGATAAAAAAAAGACTTAAGTTATAAATTTGTAATTGGTTCATTTGATTGAAATTTGTTTTGTAAATTACCAATATCTATCAAATTTTTTTCTAAAGAAATCGGAGTCTTTTGAGTATATTAATGTAACTATTTTAGCACGTTAAAATTCTCTATTCTATTAGATTTGCTACTTTTATCTCAATATTAATCTTCGACAAAGAATATATTATTTATGATCTATAAGCTATTTCTAAAAATATTATTATTTTTCGTAAGAATTTAATTTAACTAATAAAAAAATTTTATTTCAATCAAGCTTTTAATATGGATTTTAATGAAATTGGTTTGTCCATTAGAGTATAAATTCTTTAGACATTGTTCTTAATTGATCGATATTTAAACTATTTAAATAATTTTTAATTTCATTAAAATTTTTCCTTGATTGAAAAATTTTACTTTCGTAAATCAAGCTATTAGAAATTAAATCTACAAGATGTTCTTTATCCATAACTTCTTATAATTCATAATTTCGGTATTAAAAACTTAAAATCTTGAATTCGAAACCTTATTTTTCTTTAAATTTCACATTTTCTCAATTTAGTAATATTTCCCCCAAAAGCAGATTCTGCATTAATTTCTAAATTCTATAAATTCTTTAAATCTTGATCTATTTTTTGCATTCTTTCCTTGAGTTCTTGCTTTTCTTTTAACAAAGATTTTCTCTTTTGTTCCAGTTCTTTATTAAAAGGGGAATTAAAGTATTTTTGATAAGTCAGAAAAAATACTGATATAGCAACAACTATTCCTAGTGCTCCAATGATTAATAAAGGAGAAGATGGAAATTCGTAGGAAGGTACAGATATCATTCGTAATATAAAATTTCATGTTAGCTTAACAGTTTTAGAATAAAACAAGATATTTATTTTTACTTGAGTAATAAAGTTCTTTGATTATATAAGCCCTTTTTTACTTTAATACAAAGAAAATTACCCAAAAATATTTTTAATCGTCAATATAAATATAAATATAAATATAAATATAAATATGAGTAATTGTACAGGTGCCAAACAGACAATTAACAATAATCATTAATGTAGTCAATAATCTTTTAATGGAAAAAATAGTTGGGAAAGAAAATAATAATGAATCGGAATTATGGTTTAATTGGTTGACAAGAAAATTCAATTCTTATGAGGCTTTTAAAGAATTTGCTTTAGGGCAAAATCCTGAAGATGTAGCAGAAAAATTTGTTGAAGTTAACAGTTTAGCTATATCAGATATTTTTAATAAATTTGATGAAGAGGATAAAGAAACACTTGATCAATTTCAAAAGTTAACAGAATGTGAATGGCATGTATTCAGAATTCTAAAAAAACAATTAGATTCTCGTAATAAGGTAACATTAGTAGATTTTAAAAAAAGTAAAAAAGTCAAAAAGTAAAAAATAAAAAAATTAAGAAATAAATAAAAAAAATAATTTAAAAAAATGCCAAATTTTTTTGTACGGATTAATGAACTATATTGTTCGGTTTAAATATAAAAATTAGACACAACTTGGATTACAAATTTCCTAAATTAAAAAATAAAAAACTTTTACATGAAAAATTTAATTAGTGCTTTCTCTATTCCTAATTTAAAAAAAAATTTGAATAAAAATTCAAAAGAAAACATTTCAACTGATAGTGAAAAGTCAGTTCACTACAGAAGAGATTTAGATTCTTTAGGTTAATCCCAAAATACTATAGAAATTTTGATTTCCCATTATCAGACTTCCCGAAACCTAGCCAAAGAAACCATATTATCCAACCTAATATTGGGATAAAGTTTATGAATATCCATTTCCAATCCTTCCCAAAATCTCTTAATCTCCTAATATCAATAGCTATCTGAGGAAGAATACATATAATTCCATAAATATTAAAACCAAATGTTCTTAAAAATATTTGGAAAGTAAAAATAGAAATTATTATATTTGCCAATTGGACGCGCCACCAATCCGATCTAGTAGTTTTGCTATTAAATTCTGTAGCTTTAAGCCAAAAATCTTTATAGGCATTCAAGAAATCCTTATACATAAGCTATAATTTTATTTTAAAAAAATAACAAAACTTAACTTAGGAAGTTTTTGCTTTAGATTGTTACTCTATATAATTATTGCTTTAAATTAAATAGGATCGAATAAATTTATTTTATTTTTTTGAATGCTTTGCTTTTCATTTTGCTTTTGTAATGAACAAAAACCGTCCTTACAAGAAATATTTTCATTTTCAATTTTCAATGACTGAGAATAATCCTTTTCTTTTGAATTATGTGAAGACTTAATTTGCATTAATATAAAATTAATAGAAACATTAATAAATTAATAACTAAATTATTTTATTTAGTCAACAAAATTAATAATAATTAGTTTTTACTTTTTTTTTTGATTAGGTAGGTCTCGCCAAAATAGTGCCATAATATAGATAAATAAAAAAATAGAAAAGATATAAAGTAATGAATTAAGATGCATTTTGAGTATTTTTATGAAAAATTATTTTTTAAATAAATTTAAAATCTAATCAAAACTAATATCACTATAACTTTAATGCATTTTCTTTATCATCTTTTTTTTTTGAATTTAATAATTGCTAGAAGTTTTTTTAAATATAGATAATTAAGAAGAAATAATTATTTGATTTTTTCTCTCAATTCATTAAGAGCTTCTTTACCCTCTTTGAGGGTATTTACTAATAACCATGAAAGGAATGCTCCAAAAGATAAACTTAATAATGCTAATGAAATGAATGTAGCATTATGCATCATTTTAAAAAAAAATTTATAAGGATTAGAGTATCAGTTTTAAAACGTTTATTTTTTAATTCTTAGCAGATGAATATGCTGGTATTAACATTCCTCCATCTTGATCATCATTATCATCGTCGAAACCACCACCTAAAAACAATTCTACTAAAACTAAAATTGCTACAGGATAAAAACACCATAAAATTGCTGTTAAGAAATTCGACGATGTTGCTGAAGAATAAATATCAATCATGCGTTAAGAATAAACAAAAAAAAAATCATTTGTGGATATTATGGTCAAAATTCTTAGTTTTAGTTTTTTATTTACACCTTACTTGTTATTTAAAAGTTTTAGAGGATACATTAATAGGTGCTTTGCTTATTATTTGAAATTTGAATATTAGTCTTTTAGTTATTAAAATTGAAAAAAAAATTACTCTTGACATATTGAGTTATGTTCATGTATCCAATGATACTTAACAATAATTGTATAATTTGAATTCAAAAACTATTATTTATTTTGATTTTATAGTTTTTTTATGTTCTCTTTCACTTTTGATCCGTTAGCTGCAATTTTTGGTATTTCTGGAATAGTAGGGTTCTTCTTCTTTGTATCAGCAGCAAAAGGGACATCAAGTATTAATACTGGTCCTAAAAAAGATTTCGAAACAGTAAAAACTGAAAAATAATATTAAAAGTATTATTAACTAAAGGATATCTTTTTTTAAATTAATCAACTATTGATTATTCCAATTTTTAGAAATAAATATTAGAAAATTTTTGACATCCTCTTCCGGACAATTGGTTTGTTTTTGTAAATCAATACATGTTTGCTTTATCGTATCGAAAGCTTCCTTGACGGTTTCGTTTCTTTGGATAACTTCCAAATATTCATTGTCAGTAAAAGTCATAAAATTATATGCTTTACAAGTGTTTTATTAGTTAATAGTAGCTTATAAATCAAACTTGGTTAATTGATGAGAGTAAACTTTTCTAAGTTAATCTCCTGATCTAAAGTGCTTCTTAATACTTTTAATTATTTGCCATTCACAAGTAAGTCCCTTAAAGAAATTCTGCTAAGTCTCCTGCTTTAATAAAGTAACTCTTTTCTTTTTCAGTTTTAATATATGCTTCACCTTCAATTATTAAGCAAATATTTTTCTCTTTTTAACTCTATAAGAAATTGCTCGGCTTGCATTACCAAATAGGCCAACTTTTTATTCCATACTGAATGATTACGCTTGCGCTAAAGGGGGAAGTGATTAGAATTTACAAGAAATAGTTAAGAAATATTGTTCATTTATTTTACAAAAGAAAGAAATTTTTATTTGCTAGATTGTGTATTTACTTACTGTCTTTTTTTTTTTTTCGTTTATTATTAAAAAAATTTTAATTTATGGATGAACTTTCTGTATTATCGATTTCTTTATCTATAGCTTCTCTAGGGATATTTTTTTTATTTTTTGCATCAAATGATGATGATGACCAAGATGGAGGTAAGTTAATTAAATCAGTCCAAAGAATTAATTAACTTCAAAAAAATAGAATGTTTAATAAAGATTTATAGCCTATAAAGCCTGCATAAATACAACTTAGAAAAATAACGTAAACCTCAATAGTCCCAAGTTTTTTTTTCTTTAAAATTTTCATTATTATAATTATTCATAAGATAATTTTATTTAATCTAATTTCTATTAACATGAGTATTTATTACATAAACTCAGAGATTAAAGAATTATTAATGTCAAGCCAAAGAATAAAAAACAAGTAAAAAATATTATTTTTTTGGTAATTTCATTTTCCTCATTCTTAGCAAAAAGTAGAGAAATTACTGGGGATGTACTTAATAAAGCCCATCCTATTCCTATGGGAAGGGTTTTAAATACAATTTGTTGTAGCAATATTCCTATATTGGTACCAAGAAGTATTGAAAGCAAAAATCTTTTTTTTTGTTTTTTTTCTAATTTTTTTAAGAAAAAATTAATCTTAAATCCTTTTAAAGTAATCAAAAAAATTATTGCACCTAATAATCTTATCTCAGTTGTAAGGAAAGGAGATAAATTGCTTTGAAGGAAAACTATCCTTGAAAAAAGACCTCCAAGAACAGCGCATAAGACTGATAAAAAAGGAAAAGCAAAAATCTTAAAATTATTTTTTTCTGAGAGAGGGGAATTTGCCTCTTTAAAATCGTTACCTTTTTTGAGAATTATGAACAGCGAAATCGATACTATGATTATTCCAACCCATGATTTAGTTGTTAAATTTTCATTAATAAAAATTTCACCAGATAAAGCAGCCATTAAAGGAGAGAGAGTTTCTACAGATAAAGTTTTTCTTGTGCCGATTGTTTGTAATGACTTTAGGTAGAAAGTATCACCTAAACCAATACCTATTATTCCGCTAACTAATAGGATAAATATGTTTTTTAATTCAGTTGTAGAACTAATATTGATAAAGGCAGGTGTAAAAATTAAAAAAGCTATTATATTTTTTATTAAATTAATATCTATTGTTTTATATTTCTGAGTTTGCGAGCGCCAAATAAAGCACGCATAAGTCCAAGATGCAGCAGCTCCAAAAGCAGATAGGATTCCAATCAAAACGAGTAATTTTTAGAAATTTTATTTTATAAATTGAGTAAATGCCAAAAAGAATACATAAATAAGAATCAAAATCCCTGGTAAGTACTGAATTAGTGATTTGAAATTATTTGTTTTCATATTTACTTAAAATAAATTTTTTAATTCTAAACAGTTTTTTTATTACTAGGGTATAAACTTTCTAACTTCTTTCTTCTTTGAACTTTCGCATTAATTCTTTCTTCTTTTTCTTTTTTCTTGATCTCATCATTTATCTTGTTTTGTCTGTAACCAAACCAAAGTAAAACCCAAATAATAGAAGTTATTAAAAGAAGAGCCGTATATTGACCTGTCATAGGAAAACTGGCCTCAGAATATTTGACGTAAGAAAATATTAGACTCATCTAATTAAGTTAAAGCATAAAAATAACGATTGCGTTGATTTTTTTTTGATATTTAAAAATTAGCGAATTGCAGCTATTTATTATGAGGTTTTTTTATTTATTTTTTTGATAGTTTTTGGAATAATTTTTCTTTATAACTCCTTGCTATTATCAGATAGAAGCATATTGAATGATAAGTTTTTGGAACCTTTTGATTTAGCAGTTGTTGGAGGCGGTGCAGCTGGTTTTATGACAGCAATAACTGCTGCTGAAAATGGAGTAAAAAAAATAATAATTCTTGAAGGAACTTCAAAACTTATGGAAAAAGTAAGGATTAGTGGAGGGGGAAGATGTAACGTCACTAATGCGACATGGATACCGAATGAACTAGTTGAGAATTACCCCAGAGGTGGAATTCAGCTCTTGGAATCATTTAATCGTTTTGCTGCAGGAGATGTATATGATTGGTTTGAGAAAAAAGGGTTAAAATTAAAAATTGAGGAAGATCTAAGAGTTTTCCCAGTATCTAATTCTTCTTCAGATGTTATTGATTGTTTGAGAAAAAGTGCTTTATCTAAAAACGTAGAGATATTAACAAAATTTTTTGTAAAAGAAATTTCAAAAACCTCAAATAATATATTTAATATTTTTAGTCTTAAAAAAGTAAAGGTAACTGCAAAAAATATTATTCTTTCAACTGGAGGTAATCCAAGCGGATATAAATTAGCTCAAAATCTTGGACACACCATTATTAAACCTGTACCATCGCTTTTTACTTTTTCTACAAAAGAACCAAATTTGGATGAATGTTGTGGGGTATCGATAAAGGGCATAGATATAGAAATTAAATTAAACAATAAGAATTTCCAAAATAGAGGCGATTTACTAATAACGCATTGGGGGTTTAGTGGGCCAGCCGTATTAAAACTTTCATCAATTGCAGCAAGGGAACTTTATAGCCAAAAATATAAATTTAATCTAATCATTAAATGGTCTTCTTTAAGTTATAAGGAGTTAAAAGAAAAAGTTAATTATTTAAGATTAAATAAAGGCAAGGTAAATCTTATAAATAGTAGACCTGTACCACTATTAACAAAAAGATTATGGATTTTTTTATTAAAGAGAATAGGTATTGATAAAGAGAAAAAGTGGGCTGATTTACTGGCGGATGAAAGAGAGAAAATGATAAATACTCTAATGAGGGATATATATATAATTTCGGGCAAAGGTCCATTTGGAGAGGAATTTGTTACTTCCGGAGGCGTAAAAATTAATGAGGTTAATTTTAAAAGTATGGAGAGCTTAATTTGTCCAGGGTTATTTTTTTCTGGAGAAGTTTTGGATGTTGACGGGATTACTGGTGGATTTAATTTTCAACATTGTTGGACAAGTGGATGGATTGCTGGGATGGCAGTCTCAAAGTTAAATCAATCAATAATAAATTAATAAGTAATAAATCAGTAAGTAACAATTCAATAAGTTTATCTTTTTTTTATTAAGTATTAGACGGAAAAAGTTTTTTGGAGAAACTTTAATTTTAAAGTTTTAATTATTGGTGAAGATTAATGCAGAATCTTGTATCAAAAAAAGAAGAAGAGGAAAGAAGATTAAAGGCTTTAGCAGAATATAGGATTTTGGGAACCAAGCCAGAATCATGTTATGACGATATTACAAAAATTGCTGCTACAACCTGTAATGTGCCTATTTCTTTAATGACTTTGGTAGACAAAGATAAACAATGGTTTAAATCCAAAATAGGACTTCAAATATCAGAAACTAGAAGAGATTGGTCTTTTTGTACACATGCAATAAAAGAAAATAGTCCATTAATTATTCATGATGCTTTCCAAGATGAAAGATTTATAAATAATCCATTGGTCACTGGAGATCCAAAGATTCGTTTTTATGCAGGTTTTCCCCTTAGAAATAGTGATGGTAATAAGCTTGGAACTCTGTGTGTAATAGACAGAAAGCCAGGAAATCTAACTACTCAACAATTTAATATTATGGAATTATTATCCAAGCAAATAGTTTCATTTTTAGAGCTTAGAAAAAAGTCATTAAATTTGCTAGATGCTTTATCTAATTTGCATAAACAGGAAGGGATTTTATCTGTATGTTCATATTGCAGAGAAGTGAAAAATAAGGAGGGCGATTGGATGCATTTAGAAAAATATCTTTCGAAAATTAGTGATATTAGATTCAGTCATGGGGTTTGTGATAATTGTATGGAAAAACATTTCCCAGATGTAATCGAAGTGTGGAATAAAAAGGATTTTTTTGAAGATGGTCAAAAAAGGTTTTTAGAGTCCTAGAATTAAAAACTTGCTTTTTATTGTTTAATCTATTTTCTAAACAAATTCTTTATTTGGTGGTTAGTATTGTATAAATTTTGACTAGAAAATGTTATTAGGAACTTTATTAACAGGTGAAATTGCTAAAAGTGCATTAGTAGCATATATTCATTATTTAGGAATTATATTGTGTTTCGGTTCTCTTTTATTTGAAAGATTGACTCTCAAAGTAGGTCTTAATAGAAATGAGACAATTTCAATGATAATTGCAGATGTTGTATATGGTTTGGCAGGAGTTGCAATATTGGTTACTGGGATTTTGCGTGTTAAGTATTTTGGTCAAGGAGGTGATTTTTATACAGGTAATCCTGTTTTTTGGATAAAAGTTTCTCTTTACATTCTGGTGGGATTACTTTCTTTATATCCAACAACAACTTATATCTTATGGGCCATTCCATTAAGTAAGAATAAATTACCTGAAATATCTGAAAATCTAGTTAATAGGTTCAGACTAATCATTACTACTGAATTAGTGGGCTTTGCAACAATACCTTTGTTTGCCACTCTCATGGCTAGAGGTGTAGGTTTAGGTTGAATAATTTATTTCTAGAAAGAAATTGTTTAATAAGTGCTAACAAACTATATAGATGGAGTTTAAGTTATAAGATTTCTAAATCTAAAAAAGAGATTATCTTTATTGGTTTAAATCCCTCATTATCGGATGAATTTTTCTTGGACAACACAACAAAAAAGATAATCAAAATTTCGAAAAACAATAATTATGGCAAAGTAAAATTAATAAATCTATTTGCTCTTATTTCAAGCAAACCAGAAAAACTTTTTAAACATAAAAATCCTGTGGGTTATCTAAACAATAATCATATTTATAAAAACTTAAAACACTGGTCTGAAAGTAAAAATTGTGATTTATGGTTAGGTTGGGGTAACAAAGGTAAATTGCTAAATAGAAATAAAAGAATATCAAAAAAAATAATGCAATATAACTCAATTAGGAAAAATAATTTTGATAATCCTATTGGACCGCTTTTAATTAAGAAAACAATCAAAGATAATCCAATACACCCTCTATATTGTTCTGATAATTCCATCCTCCAATCTTATTTTTAGGTAGTAAAGCTCAAATGCAAACCAGTATTTTTAGCTATTCCATTAAATATGTGTTAATTTCTATTTGTAAAGTTAAACTAATATGAAAATTTCAAAGCAATTAAATAAACTAAAAAACTTGAATGTTGAGGCAGAAAAATGTTCTACAAGAGAAGAAGCAAAAAAAATAATTAATAAAGCAAAGAAAGCACAAAGTAAAATCAACAAATAAATAAAAAGTAATTTCACTTATTCATAATTTATAATTTTCAAAAATATTTAATTTACACAAATACACCATATTTATTTCTTAGTATTTATGTCTTTGAAAATAATTAAAATAAGGAAATCGCACGAAAGATTTAGATCGACTAGAGAATGGCTAAATTCGATGCATTCATTTTCTTTCGCAGAGCATAGAGATCCAAAATGGGATAATTTTGGAAAAATTAGAGTTATAAACGAAGATATTATTTCTCCTAATTCAGGATTTAATACACATTCTCATGCAAATATGGAAATAATTACTGTCGTAACAAAAGGAGCAATAACTCATAGAGACTCTTTAAACAATCTTGGAAAAATTCACAAAGATGAAGTACAAGTTATGTCTGCAGGTACTGGAATCTCTCATAGCGAGAAGAATGAAGAAAATGAGAACTGTAAGTTGTTCCAGATTTGGATATACCCTCAAAAAGAAAATATTAAACCTCGATATGATCAAATTTCATTAAATGAAAAGTTGTGCGAAAATCTTATTTTTAATTACAAAGACGGTAAAAATAATAAGCTTTTTCTAAATCAAAGTATCTCTTTATGGCGTTGTAAATATAAGCCAATTAAAGAAAAAAAATTGCCATTAAAAATAGATAAATATAATTGGATACAAATAATAGAAGGTAATCTTTTATTAAAAAGTAAAGACTCTAATTCAAATATATTTCTCGAATCTGGAGATGGCTTGGGTTTTGAAGTAAATTATTATGATGATGTCTCTATAGATACTGAAAAAGACTTAGATTTTCTCTTATTTTCGATGCCTTCCTTATAATTTGTTACTTTTATCCATCAACTCCTTTATTAAATGCATTTAAGGCTTGCAAAGCCAAATTAAGGTGAACTTCCATAGCACCAAGTGCAATTAAAGAATTTGGTGATTTATCTTTTAGTAAATTCTCTTTTCTTTTTGATAACTCATTAACTACCTTCTTAGTTGAAGCTTCCCAATTGTTTATTAACTCTTCAAATTCTCTTTTTTCAGGACTTTCTATTTCTGCTAATTCATCAGAAAAATGAGCATCCTTTTGTGCCTTAAGCATCAAGTAACTTAATTTTTTATGACTTATTGCTTGAGGTAAATTGTTAGATTCACTCATTGCTAGTAGTTAATTTATAATCAAAATCTAACTAATTAAGTAAATATTTGCTAGAGGGTAAACGGTTGTGATGACCGACCTGAAAATTACGAAATGATACTTTAACAAAAAATGGATTTATTAACCTTTAATTTTTCACTTATTAGTTTCTTGAAATAATCTCCACGCTCTTCATAATTTTTAAATTGATCAAAACTAGAGCATGAAGGTGAGAATAATAATGTTCCAACCCTTTTATTTTGTAAATAATGAAAAACAAAATTTAAAAGCTCTTTTAGTTCTGAAAATTCAAAAATATTTTTTTTAAATCCTTCATTAACAAGCGCCATTTTTAGCACTTTTGAGCTTTCTCCAAAAAGGAAAACACATTTAACTTTTTTCTTTAAAACTTTTATCCACTCACTATATTCATTGCCTTTTAATCTGCCCCCAGCAATGATTATTATTTGACCTTCAATTGAACTTATTCCCGCAATAGATGAGTCAAAATTTGTAGCTTTACTATCATTAATGATTTCCAGATCATTATTTTTATAAATTGTTTCCATCCTATGGGGTAATTGTTTGTAATTAGATAAAGAATCTTTAATCTTCTTGCCAGATAATCCAACTTTTCTTGCTGCTGCAATTACTAATAAAAGATTTTGAAGATTATGCATTCCTTTTAAAGAAAAATGTTCAAGTTTGAATAATTTCTTCCCTCTCTCAACAATGTATGCTTGATCATCTATCCAATAATCGCAATGAATAAAATTTGATTTATCGAAACTAGTTGTTATCCAAACCCCTCTAAATAGTGAACTGTAGTGATTTCTTAGGTTTTTATCGTCATAATTATAAATTCTAAAATCAGATTTTTCTAACAAGCTTTTTTTTATGTTGAAATAGTTTTCAAGTGTTTTATGTCTTTCAAGATGATCTTCTGTGAAGGTTGTCCATATTCCAATATTAGGTTTTACTTCTGGAGATATTTCTATTTGATAACTGCTTAATTCAGCTACAACCCAATCAATTTTTTCATTTTTTTTAGAGTGAGCATACTTACATAAAGGTGTACCAATATTTCCAGCAAAAGGAGCATATAATCCAGTATCGCAGAGTATATGGCTTAGTAGATGAGTAACAGTAGTCTTGCCATTAGTGCCAGTAATACCTATCCAATTTGTGTCTTTTAACATTTCCCATGCAACATTAATTTCTCCAATTACCTTAATTCCCATTTTTTTTAATTCAATAATGGTTATATGGTCATAAGGTATTGATGGACTTACAACAACAGATTCGATTTCTTTCACAAAAGGTTGAATTTCTTCAAATACAAATTCTTTATTTAGAGAAACTACTATATTAAGCTCTTCTAATACTGTTTTCCTTTCTAAGAATTCTATCCCATCTTTACTTTCCCAAACAATTACTCTCTTATTGATGCTTCTCAAATACTTGGCAGCCCAAAATCCAGATTTACCTAATCCAATTATAAGATTAATATTTCTTTTACTTGAATGATTATCTATCATTAAATTTATAATTGCATTTATATTAATTGTGTTTAAGGGGTAATTCAATCATGAGATTTTTCTTCAGTATTTATAGTATTCGCCCAAGAAAAGTTAATTAATGGAAGATAATACTGCAAAAAATTGGTTCTCTTGGTTTTATGAAAAGTGGGAGAAAAATGCTCCAGGTGAATTAATTGAACAAGGTTTAACTCCGTCTCAGATTGCTGAGCGCTTTGTTAATGAAAACCATGATAGTTTCATACAATTGTCAAAAAAAATTGATGAAAAAAATTATGATGCCTTAACAGAATTTATGAAACTCTCAGAGAGTGAATTACATATCTTGAAGTATTTTCTAAAGTTAGTAAAAATGAAAAATTTATAAGAAGTTATTAAGTATTTCGAGGCTTTTCCCCCATAAATTTTTTCTTTCTTTTTTATTCATGGCGAAAGGAGAAGTAGGGGATAGTTTTGGATGACCTCTGAAATTAAATCTAGGACCATAATGATCGCCGCCTCTTGCATCTGGTGAAGTAGCTGCAAAAAGTTGAGGTAAAGCACCCATCTCAGCAGTTTGAAAAATAGGGCTAAATAATTCCAATGAAAATGTTTCTAATGGACCAGGGTTAGGTTTTTGAGCAGTAAAGAGATTTGTTTTTGCAATTCCTGGGTGAGCAGCTAAAGAAAGTATATTTTTGTGCTTTAAGTTCTCATTTAGTTCCAAAGCAAACATTACATTTGCCAATTTGCTATTTGAGTAAGATTCCCATTTGTTGTAATAGTTCTCGGCTTTCAGATTTTTCCAACCAACTTTGCCAAAAAATTGTGCTCCGGAAGTAACCGTCACTATTCTTGATTCTTCTTTTTTTTCAATAATTGGAAGTAGCTTTAGAGTCAAAAGCATGTGAGCTAGATGATTAACTGCAAATTGTATTTCATATCCTTGGGCACTAAGAGTTTTAGGCGGATGCATAATGCCCGCATTATTGATTAGTAAATCCAAATTTTCAAAATTATCAAAAATTTTAGACTGAACTTCAATAATATTTTTTAAATCTGACAAATCTAATTCTAAAGGTGTAAATAATCCTTCAGGATTAAGACCTTTAAGTTTTTTGATAGTTTGATTAGCTTTTTCAAGCGATCTACAAGCTATGATAACATGAGCATTTTTTTCTGCTAAGGCCTTTGCAGTGTAGTATCCAAGACCACTATTCGCTCCAGTAATTAGCGCTGTTTTGCCTGCAAGGTTTGGAATATTAGATGTTTCCCAGTTAGAGATTTTAGGTCTTGAAATAGTGGCAGTCATTTAGTAATCCTGCAAATTGCTTTGGAATTTAACCAAAATTAATTACTTTTCCACTGTAAATACTGGAAGGCAGTATCGTGAGTTCTTTTTGAAGGTACTATTTAATATTATTTTTGAATTGCATATTGCCATTCGTTATTTTGAGATAAACTTTTCTCTCTAAGTAACTGTAATTTCCTACTATTTATTTTTATAACTATCCCATTAGTTGGATATTTCGCAAATATTTTTCTCTCTAACCAATTTTTTATATATATTTGGATTTCGCTTGTATGATTTGTGAAGTAACTGTCAGGGGTGCTGAAGCCACATTTTTTAAGATAGTTAAGGGTTTCGTATTGATTAAGTCTTCCATTAAGTATTTGGAAACAGCAAAAGCGGAGACTTTCTCCAATCCCTTCCTTATCATTGAGGTATTTTCTTGTAATTCCTTGGGAAATGCCGGCAACTTGGTTTGTAGCGTATAGTTCACCTCTAATTTGAAAATCTCGTTTGATAGGAATACAATCGGGGACATTTTTAATTTGTTTAATTTTGCTTGAGACATCTAATCCTTTTTTTGTAATAGCTTTATTAAAATTGCCATCTATATATCTAATTGCAATAGCACAGCCATCAATTTTTGGTTGAATGCTTAATCTTGTTTTTGTTAATAAACTTTTCAAAAATTTTTTATAGTTTTCTTTAGCTAATTTTGGCAAAAGTTTATTATTTTTTTGATTAAAGTAGTCAGGCTCTGGATTAACAGGAATAAAGAGCTTTTCAAGTTGCTTAAATGCACCATCTGAAATTATGCCTTCACCTATTCTGTATTCTTCATCAAGATACTTAACATCTCTCACTAATAAATTATTCATAATAATTTTGATAAATATTTAAAAAAACCTTTTAGAAAAAATCATTTAAATAAAAATTTGAAAAGTAAAATTAGATTAAACAGTAATTGACCACAAAATATTCTCCTACGCAGAGAGCGATTTAGAAGTATAAAATGTACGGATTAGGAGTTTAAATTAAATACTTCAATCAAACATATTTACTTAAAAGTGAAAAAGAAAATTTTAAGGATTAATTTGCAGGCAAATTTTTGAAATTTCTATCAATACAAAAAAAAATTTTTTACAGTTATCAGAAAATGTCATTTTTATTAAAAGCTCAAAATACCTGGGAAAATTTTGCGAAATACAAAATTAATGATTATGCAAAATTAAGAAATTTTGATTTTGGGCCAAATAGCGAAAGTTCAGTCTCAAAATTATCGCCTTTCATTACTCACAGAATTTTATCGGAATATGATCTGATTCATGATATTAAAAGTAAGTACAAAATCAAAAATTCAACTAAATTTGTTGAAGAAATATTCTGGAGAGTTTACTGGAAAGGGTGGATGGAAAATAGACCTAAAGTTTGGAGAAATTTTATTTCAGAAAGTAATCTGGATTTTGATTATGAGCTATATGAAAGTGCAATTAATGGCAATACAGAATTAGATTTTTTTAATTCTTGGGTCCATGAATTAAAGCAGTACAACTATTTGCATAACCATACAAGAATGTGGTTTGCGAGTACTTGGATATTTAATCTAGGTCTTCCATGGCAATTAGGAGCAAAGTTTTTCTTTAAATATCTTTTTGATGGTGATGCTGCATCTAATCTCCTTAGCTGGAGATGGGTCGGAGGATTGCAAACGAAGGGAAAACAATATCTTTTTTCATCATCAAACCTCAGAAAATTTTCAAATAATAGATTTAATGCAGAAAAAATCAGTAATCAACAAATTTTTCTTGAAGAATCTAATCAAATACCATTAGAAGATGAGATTTATAAAAATGATATGTATCCTAAATCAGATAATCTGATTATGTTTGAAAATGATCTGCACCTTGCAACCCTTAAAAATTTAGTTAAAAGCTATAAAAAAGTATTTATTATCCTTTTAAAAAATGAACTAAGACAAATTAAATTGTCTGAATCTGTTTTGAAATTTAAACAAAATTTGGTCTCTGAATTTGTAGAGGATTTTGATAATGTTGAACAGATTGATCCTTGTTCACTGGAAAATACTTTTAAAAATACCAACCAAATAGACATTATTTATCCTGGAGTGGGAGAAAATTATGATTTCATAACTGAGTTTAAAAATTTACACCAAAAAAAAATTTTTAACCTTGTTAGAGATGAAGATTTATTTGCTTGGAAATTCGCCAAAAAAGGGTTTTTCAAATTTAAAGAAAATATTCCGAAAATCAATCAGAGAATATTAGAAAATTATTCAAAAAATAATTTTTAACTTAGTTGAATTCCTAATCAGAAAAAGAATTCATTAGAGTACTAAGTATAAATACTTAATTAGGCGCGACTTTTGTGGTTTAATCCACGATGAATACTGTGACTAGTTATTTTTACTTAAGGATAATTTTTTTATAGTGCTTTCAACAATTCTTACCAAATCGTTTAGCAAAGATACTGCTTTATTAATTCTTAGAGTTATAACCGGAACTGTGCTTATTCATCACGGTTATGAGAAATTAGCAAATATAGAAAACTTCGCAGATGCTTTTGTCAGACCTTTACATCTTCCATTCCCAATATTTTTATCATACATAGCAGCATTCTCTGAAATAGGTGGTAGTTGGCTACTAATTATAGGCTTAGCTACAAGATTCGGCGCTTTGGCAATTGTGGGAACAATTTCTGTCGCTATATATCATGCACTTGTTACTTCAGGTTTTAATATTTTCTTACTAGAGCTTTTACTTTTGTATTTCGCTTCTGCAACTTCAATTGCATTAACAGGGCCTGGTAATTTCTCCTTAGATGAAGTCATTATCAGAATTTTGAAATCAGAAGATGAAGAAGAAATCATTGCTTCAACAAAATCAAATAATTTTAGGGAAATTGAAGCTAAAGAAGAAACAAGTAAAGGTGGCTTATTTCAATTTCTTCAAGCGAACATACTCTCAGATACTTCAAGCTAACTTTTTAGGATAAAGGTTATTGATCAGTTCTAACCTTTTTCTATAACTGTTTCTCTTCTCAAGTTTTATCTTAATTGTTGCTTCAGAAAGACTTATAAATAGCCCTATAGCAGTCACCCAAGATAAAAAAATAAAAGGGTTTTCTGAAATTTCTGAG
>QCRE01000013.1 GCA_003212005.1 Prochlorococcus sp. AG-459-M13
CAAAATTATTATTCTTATATTTATTCAAGATCAAGTCCATTATTTTTGTAGTACTTACTAACAGACATAAATTACAACCATCCTTCAAATTAATATTATCAATTGCATCAAATAGTATATTTATAACTTCAATTTCTGGGTATTTTGTATTATACCCAATTAATTCGATCCCACTCTGTAGTTTCTCTTGAAGCTTAAATGAATTTTTATTATTTTGTTTCTTATCAAAGACTATTCCATTGGTGAATAATCTTATAGGTCTTTTCTTATTTATTAATCTTGTAGATGACAATTTGACAATAGAAGTTGTCATTTCTGGCCTAAGACATAATGAGTTATTACTTACTATTCCAACAACTTCATCCTCTTCAATAACACCACGACCTTTTATCGTTTCTAAAGTGTTTATAAATGATGGTGAAACTTCTTCATAACCCCATAATTTATAAATATTATTTAGATTATTTATTATATTCGAATTATTTTTTACATCTACTAATTTAGTTTCTTTTATCTCAGTCATTTTACTATTAAATATATTTAGGTATAAAGATTTTTTTTAAATGGATAAACATTATCTAGTTCATTTTTTAATTCTTCCTCAAGACTGGGGGAGCATGCAAGAATTCTTCCAGAACTTAAATTAAATTCGCCTGAAGGATAATTTGAAATTATTCCACCTGCTTCTTTAACAATAATAGCACCGGCAGCCAGGTCCCATACCTCTAATCCTCTTTCCCAGTATCCATCAACCTTTCCTGCCGCAACAAATGCTAGATCAACAGCTGCTGCTCCTCCTCTTCTAACTCCTCTAGTCTTATGTGTTAGGTAACAAAATTCAGCATAGTTATTATCCTCTGTCTCAAACCTATCATATGAAAAACCAGTCACAAGTAAGCTGTCGGAAAGATTACAAGTACTTGATACTTTAAGTTCAGTATCATTACAGAACGATCCAACGCCTATGCAGGCTGAGTATAGTTCATTTAAATATGGTACTGATATTGCCCCTATAATTGGATCATTTTTGTATACAAGACCAATAGAGGTTCCAAAAAATGGATATCCATGGGAATAATTAGTTGTGCCGTCTAAAGGGTCAATGCACCATGTTAATTCAGAGGATTTATTTAATTTCCCAGATTCCTCAGCATTTATAGATATGTTGGGTGTTTTTTCTATTAAATATTCTTTTATTTTATTTTCAACTTCCACATCAACATTGGTTACTAGATCACCTTTCCTCCCTTTAGATGATATTTTTTGAATTTTATTATAATTAATTTTTAGTATTTCATTACCAATTTGAGCAGAATTTTTGGCAATTTCATATAAGCTGGCTAAACTTATATTTTTTGCAAGGACCTCTATTTTACTTGGTTCTAACATGTTAATTAATCTTCCTCAAATTCCCAAGGTGGAGCAACTCTTGTATTTCCCCTCCCAAAATATTGTCCAAATTGCAAATCATATACTTCATCTTCGTAAGTTGTTTCTAGCTCAAGATCTTCTGTGGCTTTAGCTACACAAAGTAGTGCATAGCCCTTATCTTTTAATGCTTTCGAAACACCCATTGCCTCTGGTTGATTTAATTTACCTGAAATGATTTTCACTGCACAGCTTGTACAACAACCATTCCTACATGAAAAAGGGAGTTTAAAACCTTTTTTTTCAAATTCCTTTAAAATATACTCATTACCACTAACTTCTTCCTGGTATGTTTTCCCAGTTTCTTTATTTTTTATGATGACTTTAAAAGTCTTATTCAATTAATTTTCCTCAAAATTAGGTTTCTATAAAGTGTAAAATAATACTAATTGGAGAGGTGGCCGAGTGGTTTAAGGCGCAGCACTGGAAATGCTGTATAGGGGCAACTTTATCGAGGGTTCGAATCCCTCTCTCTCCGTTTTATCTTAATCTATAAAAATATAAACTTTCAACTAGTTGTATTTCTAATTTAATTTCAAAAAAGAAATAATTTTTTTAAGTTGAAATCATAAGAAATCTATTATTATATATAAATAATAGAGAAATTCAATTGATTAATTTAATAGTTAAGGATAACTTTTAATTAATCAAATAATACTATGGGGCAAATAGTTGGAATTGATTTAGGTACTACTAACTCCGTAGTTGGAGTTATTGAAGCCGGTCGCCCAGTTGTCATAGCAAACTCAGAAGGTATACGAACTACACCATCAATAGTTGGGTTTACTAAAAATTCCGAGATTGTCATTGGTGATCAAGCTCGTAGGCAGCTTGTATTAAATCCAAAAAATACTTTTTATAATTTAAAAAGATTTATTGGAAGAGAGTGGGATGAACTTGATGAAACAAGTATCTCTGTTCCATATAGTGTTAAATCAAATGATAATGGTAGTGTAAGAATCTTAAGTCCTTTTACTGAGAGAGAGTATGCTCCTGAAGAATTAATTAGTTCAATAATAAGAAAATTAATTAATGATGCCGAGACTTATTTGGGAGATACTATCGATTCAGCTGTAATAACAGTTCCTGCATATTTTAATGAATCTCAAAGACAAGCAACAAAGGATTCTGCACTATTAGCCGGGATTAAAGTAGATAGAATCCTAAATGAACCAACTGCTGCCGCTCTAGCTTATGGTTTTGAAAAAAGTTCATCTAATAATGTCCTAGTTTTTGATTTAGGTGGAGGAACGTTTGATGTTTCTCTGCTTAGGATTTCTAATGGTGTTTTTGATGTAAAAGCTACTTGTGGTGACACTCAACTTGGTGGTAATAATTTTGATTCCAAAATAGTTGATTGGCTTGCTGAAGGTTTCCTTCAGAAGTATAAAATTGATTTAAGACGAGATAGACAAGCTCTTCAGCGACTTACTGAAGCTGCAGAAAAAGCTAAATGTGAATTGTCCGGTTTACAAAAAACTAAAATTTCATTACCTTTTATTACTACTAGTGATGATGGCCCACTTCATATTGAAGAGGAAATTGATAGAAAATTATTTGAATCATTATCTGAGGAACTTTTAGACAGACTGCTAGAACCAGTTCAGATTGCTTTAGAAGATTCTGGATGGGATGCTGATGAAATTGATGAGGTTGTTTTGGTGGGAGGAAGCACTCGTATACCAATGGTTCAGCAGCTTGTAAAAACGCTTGTTCCTAATGATCCTTGTCAATCGGTAAACCCTGATGAAGTTGTTGCTATTGGTGCTGCAATACAATCTGGAATAATTAGTGGAGATTTACGCGATTTGCTTTTAAATGATGTAACTCCTTTATCTCTAGGTTTAGAAACTATTGGTGGTCTTATGAAGGTTCTTATTCCACGAAATACCCCAATACCAGTAAGACAATCAGATGTATTTAGTACTTCTGAATCTAATCAATCATCTGTAGTTGTACAAGTAAGACAAGGGGAGAGGCCTTTAGCTTCAGAAAATAAATCATTAGGAAAATTTAGATTGTCAGGAATACCCCCTGCACCAAGAGGAATTCCACAAGTACAAGTTGCTTTTGATATTGATGCGAACGGTTTGCTCGAAGTTAGTGCTACAGATAGAACAACCGGAAGGAAGCAAACAGTTAGTATTTCTGGAGGTTCAAATCTAAATGAACAAGAAATTAACAAGATGATCGCAGAGGCTAAATCAAAAGCAACTGAAGATAGGATTAAAAGATCTGTTATTGATAGAAAAAATAATGCACTCACACTTATTGCACAAGCAGAAAGGAGATTAAGAGATGCTTCATTAGAGTTTGGTCCATATGGAGCAGAACGACAGCAGAGAGCTGTTGAATTGGCAATACAAGATGTTGAAGAATTTATAGATGATGATGATCCTCAAGAATTAGAAATATCTGTAAGCTCTTTGCAAGAAGCCCTCTTTGGTTTAAATAGAAGAATAGCTGCTGAGAAAAAAATAGATAATAATCCTTTACAAGGAATTAAAAATACATTTGGTTCTATTAAAGATGAATTATTTTCTGATGATTATTGGGATGACGATCCTTGGGACAATCAAATGAATAGTAATTATA
This sequence comes from Prochlorococcus sp. AG-459-M13, assembly GCA_003212005.1. Lineage (GTDB taxonomy): Bacteria > Cyanobacteriota > Cyanobacteriia > PCC-6307 > Cyanobiaceae > Prochlorococcus_A. Next base: position 4,024 of record QCRE01000013.1, read on the forward strand.
GAAATCCGCGGTATGGTAATTCTAGAGACGAAGATCCATGGGACAATGACTACTTCCTCTAAAAAGGATTACTTGTCGATTTTAGGTTTATCCTATGAATTCGATGATAAAGAATTAAAAAAAGCTTTTAGAAGGGAAGCAAGAAAATGGCATCCCGATTTAAATAAGAATGATATTAACGCCGAGGATAGATTTAAATTAATTAATGAAGCTTACGAGTTCTTACGTGATTCTGAAAAAAGAACTCTATCAAATGATTTAGGAAGCTCTAATGATCATGAAATTAATAACTTTAAGACAGGATTTCCTGAATATAAGGATTACTTAAAAACCTTATTTGGTTTTGAATATGATTCTGAATTTGATAAAAAAATTTATGACGATAGATCAGCTTATAAATATGAAGATGAAGAGTTTGAAGAAACTATAAATGATGAAAAATATAAAAATTATGATTATCCAACGACATCACCAGATGAACCACCGCCAGTAAAACTTTATCAAGATATTGAAACTATTATTGAATTAACCCCAGATGAGGCTTTGAATGGTGCTTCTATCTTAATAGAACTTGAAGATCAAACAGTTGTTGAAGTTGATACTCCACCATTTGCTGGTGATGGCTGGAGATTAAGATTAGAGAATATTGCGAAAGGTGGTAAAGATCATTATTTGCAATTAAAAGTTCAGACTGAAAATGGTCTTCGTATTGACGGATTACGTGTACTTTATAAGTTAGAGTTATTCCCTCCAGATGCACTTCTTGGTTGTGCAGTAGAAGTTCCTACTCTTGATGGAAACGTTACTCTTCAAGTACCACCAAAATCATCCACTGGAAGGTTGCTAAGACTCAAAGGGAGAGGTTTGATATCTGGAGATAATATTGGAGATCAGTTCGTAGAAATACTTGTTGTTATTCCAGCAGATACTAATGAAGAAGAAATAGCTTTATATACAAGGCTTCAAGAATTATCACTCTCTGATAGATAATTAAATATTATGTATTTAATATAAAATATTTTTATGAATGTTTTTGTTTTACTCTACAACTCCGGAACTGAAAAGGAAGGTATTCATTCAATCGAATTAAAAGGTAGAACTATAGTTTTAATGTTTGAAGAAAGTGATGATGCTGAAAGATATTGTGGTCTTTTAGAAGCACAAGATTTCCCATTACCTACTGTAGAGATTATTAGTATTGATGAAATTAGAGACTTTTGTAAAAAATTAGACTATGAATGTAAATTAGTTGAAAAGAATTTTGTTCCAAAAACTGCTGAAGATAGATTATTAATATCTCCACCTCAAAAAAATCTGGAGGTTGATAATTGGAATCAAATAAAAAATAAAGATGGCGAAATTGATTTAAATTCAATTAAGGAAAATCTTGAAAAGCTTCTCTAACGTTTAGTATTATTTGTAATAATAAAAAACCAAAATGACACAAGCTTTACTAGAAACCGATGTAGGTAATATTAATATTGAGTTTTTCTCTGACGATGCACCAAATACGGTTAAAAACTTCACAACGTTGATAAGTGATGGTTTTTATGATGGTTTAGCATTTCATAGAGTTATTCCTGGATTTATGGCTCAGGGTGGATGTCCAAATACCCGTGATGGATCATCTGGTATGCCTGGAACTGGAGGTCCTGGATATAATATTAAATGTGAAATTAATTCCAATAAACATCTAAAAGGTTCTCTTTCTATGGCTCATGCAGGAAAGGATACTGGTGGTAGCCAGTTTTTCATAGTTTATGAACCACAGCCTCATCTAGATGGAGTTCATACTGTTTTTGGCAAAACAGATGATATGGACGTCGTTTTAAAGCTTACTAATGGTTCAAAAATTCTGAAAGCAACTTTAAAATAGAAATTTAACCTTCAAAAATAATACTAAATGTCTCTTTATCTAGATTAAATTTTCTAGTAGATGAATATAAGATTTCATTATTAATAGTGAATTTCGTATTGATAAGTTTGATGCTACTTTTTGGATGTAATGCTTGTTCAATATTTCTAGAAACAATTATTCCAATTTTTGTACTATTTTCGTAATTAGATAAAAACTGAATAAATAATTCTATATTCTTTATTTCTTCGTCAGTAATGTTGAAATTAGTTCTATTACGATCATGTAAAATTCGCCAAACTAATTTTGGTCGATTCCAAAAAGCCATTAATCTTGGTGTACTTTCCAATTTAATATTTATGTTCAGATCACTGCAGAATTTAATAACTTTATTTTTTATTGGAACTAGATCTCTAGATTTATAATTTCCGTCAAGAAAAATAGATATAAATGGATCGATATTCCTAGAATTAGAATTATCTTCATCAATCATGTGACCAAGTTTTGTTTTCTTAACACTTAAATACTCAGCATTATTATCATTTGGACAAATTACTAATGGAACCCTCTCAATAACTTCAATTCCGTAACCTCCTAATCCTGCAATCTTCCTAGGATTATTCGTTAGTAATTTTAATTTTTTTATACCAAGATCAGTTAATATCTGTGCTCCAACTCCATAATTTCTTAGGTCGGCAGGAAATCCTAATTTTTCATTAGCTTCGACTGTATCTAATCCGCCATCTTGTAAACTATATGCCCTTAATTTATTTATGAGTCCAATACCTCTACCTTCTTGTCTCAAATAAACAACAACTCCTTCTTCTTCTTTCTCAATCCTTGATAAAGCTGCCTCTAACTGAGGTCTACAATCACATCGTAATGATCCAAAAGCATCACCTGTTAAGCATTCTGAATGCATTCTCACTAATACAGGTTCGCTTATTTTTGATGATTTTTGTTTGACTAAAGCAACGTGTTCAGAACCATCAAGTTCATTTATATATCCATAAGCTTTAAAATTGCCAAAAATACTTGGAAGAACAGCATCGGATTTTCTAAATACAAATCTTTCAGTTTGAGACCGATAACTTATTAAATCAGCTATGGATATTAATTTCATTCCCCACTGTTTTGCGTACTCTTTAAGTTGGGGAAGTCTTGACATAGATCCGTCTGGATTTTGTATTTCACAAATAACTCCAGCAGGATATAAACCTGACATTGCGGCTATATCTACAGCGGCTTCTGTATGACCTGCTCTTTTTAGAACTCCGCCTTTTTTAGCTCTTAATGGAAATATATGTCCTGGCCTCCTTAAATCCTCAGGTTTTGTGTTTGGATTTATAGCAACTTGAATTGTCTTAGCTCTATCTTCAGCTGAAATTCCTGTCGAAACGTTATTTTCAGGGCCTGCATCAATCGAAATAGTAAAAGCTGTTTGATTTTCATCTGTATTTCTATCTACCATTAAGGGTAAATCTAATGAGTCAAGTTTCTCACCTTGCATAGCTAGGCATATAAGTCCTCGTCCTTCTGTAGCCATAAAATTAATTTGTTGAGGAGTTGCAAACTGAGCCGCACAGATTAAATCACCTTCATTTTCTCTTCTTTCATCATCAACAACAATTATGCATTCACCATTTCTTATTGCAGCTAATGCATCGCTGATAGGGTCAAATTCAATTTTAAAAGATTCATTAATATCCAAAATTGTTCCATTATTTGATTTGGGACTTGTTTCTTTCATTATTCCTATCAATATAGAAAAATAGTGTGTTTGTTTATCCTAAATTAAACACTTTATAATCCTATCTCAAAGTCTGCCATTTCAAAGAAATGAATGTTGCAATAGTTGGTGCTACTGGTTACGGCGGTATTCAAGCAGTAAATCTTCTAAAGAAAAATAAAAACTATAAAATCTCTTTTATAGGAGGAAATAAAACATCTGGTGCAAAGTGGAATGATAATTTTCCTTTCATTTATCTTGATACCGACCCTTATATAGAAAAAATTTCAGTAGATAACATCTCAAATAATGCAGATGTCGCCTTGCTTTGTTTACCAAATGGTCTTTCCTCAACCCTGACAAGAAAATTATTAGATAGAGGAGTAAAAGTTATCGATTTATCAGCTGATTATAGGTATAAGTCGTTAGATGATTGGAAAAAAGTATATTCCAAAGAAGCTGCGATTTATAGAAGAAATGATGATGATTTATGCAAAGAGGCAGTTTACGGTCTTCCTGAAATAAATAAAGAAGCCATTTCAAAAGGAAGATTAATTGCATGTCCAGGATGTTATCCAACATCAGCACTTATTCCCCTAGCACCTTATTTAACTCAAGGAATTATTGAAAATGAAGGGATAGTAATTGATTCTAAAAGTGGAACATCGGGAGGAGGTCGAGAACCAAACCAAAACCTACTTTTTTCAGAATGTGGAGATGGTTTATCAGCATATGGATTGATAAATCATAGACATACCTCCGAGATCGAGCAAGTAGCATCATTGATTTCTGGCAATAAAATTGAACTCCTTTTTACTCCTCATTTGATTCCAATTGCTAGGGGTATGCATTCAACTATATATGGGAGATTAAGAGATCCAGGTCTAACATCCAATGATTGCAGAATTCTTTTGGATAATTATTATAGAAATTTTAAAAATATTAAAGTTTTACCTGTAGATACATATCCATCAACAAAATGGGTTAAAAATACAAACCAAATTTTTCTTTCTGTGAAAGTTGATATTAGAAATGGAAGAATTATTATTTTATCTGTAATTGATAATTTGTTAAAAGGACAAACAGGGCAGGCAATTCAAAATTTAAATATTATGAGTGGATATTCAATGGATGATGGTCTTGAGTTAACTAATAACTTTCCATAAAATTGCTTCTTATCAAAAAACCAGCATGAGAAATTGATTGAGGTAAAATTATATGCTCAAGCATTTGTATTTTTTTAGAAAGAGTTTCAATATTATCATCATTCAAAATTGGCAATGCGCCTTGTATTATTAATGATCCACTATCCACCTCTTCCTCAACAAAATGGACTGAGCAACCAGTTATTTTTGAACCATTTAAGATAGAGTCCCTTATCGCAGAACCACCCTTATATGCTGGAAGTAATGATGGATGAATATTAATAATTTTATTCTTAAATTTCTTAATAAAAAATGGAGTAACAATTTTCATCCAGCCAGCCATTACAATAAGTTCAACATCGTAATTAATTAAAGTATTTATAATTTCTAACTCAAATAATTCTTTTTGCGAAAAATCTTTATCACTTATTATTTTAAAAGGTATTTCTACATTTTCCGCTCTTTTTATACAACCGGCATCTTCTTTATTTGTTATCAGAACTTTTATTTCTATATCTAATTTTCCTTTTTCTGAGAGATTAATTAACTCCTGGAAGTTTGTTCCTTTCCCAGAAGCAAGTACACCAATTTTTAATTTTGGTGAAAATTTTCTAAATTCAGATATCTGAGGTGAAATTATGTAGTTAAATGATTTATCCAAATTTTTTTATTTTATCCAATGATAAATTCATATGAAATAAAAAAAACCATATATTTTAATTGTTTATATTCAAAAACATATTTATTTGAAGATAAAAATTTAAACAAATTTAAATGATTCAAATCTATATACTATTCATATAGATATAATTGAATAATAAATAAAAGAAACAAATATATAAAATGAATGGAGATTTAAACTCTTGGGATAAATTTTGTAATTATCTTTGGTTTGATGAAAAATTAAATATTTGGTTAGACATAAGCAAAATTAATTTTAAAAATGAAGAGATGAAAAATTTAGAAGATAAATTTATACATGTTTTTTCCTCAATAAAAGAATTAGAAAATGGTGCAATCTCAAATATTGATGAAAATAGACAAGTAGGACATTATTGGCTAAGAAATCCATCAATTTCCCCATCTTCAAAAATAGGAGATGAAATTAGTGCAGACATTAATGAAATTTCTGAATTTGGAAAACAAATTTTAAATGGTAATATTAAAAATAAAGATAATCGGAACTATACTGATGTTCTATGGATAGGAATAGGTGGAAGTGGATTAGGCCCTTTACTTATTACAGAGTCACTACAGAAGTGCTCTAAGGGATTAAAATTTTCTTATATCGATAATGTTGATCCTTTTTTAATTAGCGAAAAGTTAGAAGAGTTATCTGAAAAATTATCAACAACATTATTTGTAGTAGTTAGCAAATCAGGTGGTACGCCTGAACCTAGAATTGCTATGGAAATTATTAAAAATCACTGTGAAAACAATTCTCTTGAATGGAATTCTAATGCTATAGCTATAACCATGAAAGACAGCAAGTTATTTAATAAAGCCACTTCTGAAAATTGGTTAAAAATATTTAATTTACAAGATTGGGTTGGAGGGAGAACAAGTATTACAAGCTCTGTGGGGTTACTTCCATTAGCTCTTATTAATGAAAATATATTTGAATTTATTAGAGGTGCATCATTAATGGATGAGGCCACACGTAAAAGTGATTTTAAAAATAATCCAGCAGCATTATTATCATCTGCATGGTATTTAACTGGGGATGGTGTAGGAAAGAGAGATATGGTTGTATTACCTTATAGAGATAGGTTGCAGGTTTTTAGTAAATATCTCCAGCAATTAGTAATGGAATCATTAGGTAAGAAATTTAATAGGAATGGTGAAGTAGTTAATCAAGGTATTTCCGTTTTTGGTAATAAAGGATCTACAGATCAACATGCTTATGTTCAGCAACTGAGAGATGGTATTGATAATTTCTTTTGTATTTTTATTGAATTATTAGATTCTCCATCTACTAATATTTTTGATGATAAAGAGAATCCTAAAGAATATCTATCTGGTTTCTTGCAAGGAACAAGATCAGCACTCTCTAGTGAAAGCAGACAAAGTATCACTATCACATTAGAAAAATTAAATTGTTTTTCACTAGGGGCCTTAATCGCTTTATTTGAGAGGGCTGTATCTTTCTACGCTGAATTAGTAAATATAAATGCATATGATCAACCTGGAGTTGAAGCTGGAAAGAAAGCAGCCGCAAATATTATTGAATACCAACAAAAAGTAAGTAATTTATTAGATGAAGGAGGAGAATATTCTATAAATGACATAACATCATTATTTGATAATTCAGTGAGCGAACCTATATTTTTCATACTCCGTGAAATGTGTTTCGGTAATGATGATTATTTAGTTAAGGGGGATTGGTCAAATCCAAATTCATTAGTTATTCAAAAAACAAAGTCTTAAACAACAATATTCATAATTTTTCCTTTAACAATAATTATTTTTCTTATTTCCTTATCTTGAGTCCATTTTAATATGTTAGGTCTATTAAGAGTAAATTCTTTAATTTGATTTTCATTCATATCATTATTAATATTTACTTTGTCTCTAACTTTTCCGTTCACTTGTATTACAAGTTCATATGAATCTTCCTTTAGTGCTTCGGCATTAAATGAAGGCCAGTCTTCTAAATGCACAGATTTATTAAATCCAATAAGATGCCATATTTCTTCTGAAATATGAGGTGCAAATGGAGCAAGCAATATACAAAATGTTTTCAAAGCTTCTATTTTTAAATTATTGTTTACGTCATTAATTGAATTTGATAATGCATTATAAAACTTCATTAGTTCTGAAATCGCAGTATTAAATTGGTTATTTAATATGTCATTTGAAATTTCTTTTATAGCAATGTTCATTGACTTTATTAAAGATTTTTCTTTATCTGGATAAGACTTACTTTTACTATTAATATCTTTTGCACAATTTATATATAGCTTCCAAATCCTGCTTAAAAATCTAAATTGTCCTTCAACATCTGTATCTCCCCATTCCAAATCTTTTTCTGGTGGTGCTTTAAATAATATAAACATTCTTGCTGTATCTGCTCCATATTTTTTTATTACTGATTCAGGGTCAATTCCATTATATTTTGACTTAGACATCTTCTCGAACAGGACCTCCAATTTCGAGTTGTCAATTGGATCTGTAGGATTTGATAGGTCAGGAATATCGGAAGGAGAAACATATTTACCCGTTTTATTGTTTTTATAGGCTGCGGCCTGAACCATTCCTTGCGTTAATAGTTTATTAAATGGTTCATCAATTTCAAATAGTTGATTATCCCGCAAAGCTTTAGTGAAAAATCTTGCATATAACAAATGCAATATTGCATGCTCTACTCCTCCAACATATTGATCTACAGGTAACCACTTATTAATTTCAACCTTTTCAAATGGCTTATTTGAACATTTGGAAGATGGATATCTTAAAAAATACCATGATGAACACATAAAAGTGTCCATAGTATCAGTTTCTTTTTTAGCCGCTATTCCACATTTTGGACATGTTGTATTTATCCAATTATTATTATCACCTAAAGCATTAATCTTGTTAGCCGAGATATCTATATCCTTTGGTAATGCAACAGGTAATTCCGATTGGTTTAAAGGAACAGATCCACATTTTTTGCAATTAACGATAGGAATCGGACATCCCCAATATCTTTGTCTAGATATTAACCAATCTCTTAAACGATATTGAATCTTATTTTCGGCCCATCCATTATTTACTCCCTCCTCTGAAATTTTTAATTTAGCAATAGTATTTGCTAAACCATTGTATTGATTTGAATTAATAAGATATCCATTTTCCACATAAGCTTCATCAAGCTCTTTAGTTTGTTCATTTTTATCCTTTATTATTACCTGTTTAATATCAATATTATTTTTCTTAGCAAATTCAAAGTCTCTTAGATCATGAGCAGGCACGCCCATAACAGCGCCTGTTCCGTATTCATCGAGAACATAACTTGCCACCCAAATAGGAATAGGTTCAGAATTAACTGGATTTATTGCTACTAAGCTAGTTTTTATTCCAATTTTTTCAAGTTCATTATTTTTATTATTTTTCAAATATTGTTTAAGATTTTCTATATCTTGTATGGTTTCTTGATCAGAAATATTTTTAATTAATGAATGATTAACGGAAATTGCTAAATAAGTAACTCCAAATAAAGTATCTGGCCTTGTTGTAAATACGGTTATATTCTTTTCTGGATTGGTATTTATATTGAAATTAATATTTGTACCAATTGACTTTCCAATCCAATTATCTTGCATTATTTTTACTCTTTCTGGCCAGTTATCTAATTTTTCTAAATCCTTCAATAACTCATCCGCATAATTAGTAATCCTTAAAAACCATTGCTTTAATAATTTTTTTTCAACTAATGCCCCAGATCTCCAAGATTTACCCTCTGAGTCAACTTGTTCATTCGCTAAGACTGTATTATCTATAGGATCCCAATTAACTTCTGATTCCTTTTGATATACCAGACCTGCCTTGTATAACTCTAAAAATAGATATTGTGTCCAAACATAGTAATTTTCATCACAAGTTGCAAATTCTCTATCCCAATCAACTGATAGTCCCAAAAGCTTTAATTGTGACTTCATATGAGAAATATTTTTTTTAGTCCAGACACTTGGACTAATTCCTCTTTCAATCGCTGCATTTTCAGCAGGCAAACCAAAAGCGTCCCAACCCATAGGATGTAAAACAGATTTGCCTTTAAACCTCTGGAACCGAGCTATTAAGTCTGTAATAACATAATTCCTAACATGTCCCATATGAAGATTACCTGAAGGGTAGGGAAACATTGATAAGGCATAAAATTTATCTCTATTCTCAGTTAATTCTTCGGTTTTGTATAAATTGTTTTCTGTCCATATTAACTGCCATTTTTTTTCTATTTCAGAGGGATTATATAAATTGGTATCAGTCTCATATTGTTTATCGGGAGAAATCACTTAATTTTTATTTGTTAAATTATTATTTTAATATCCATTGTATAAAATAGAAATAGATTGTTAAAAGGAATAATTTATAATTAAAATTTAAATTATATAATCTACAAATGAAAAATATAACTTTTGAAAAATATCAAGGTAACGGAAATGATTTCGTAGTAATTGATTCTAGAGGAAATGATTTATATAAAAATTACAAGGCAAATAAAATATTTGATATAAAACAAATTTGCAACAGGCAATTTGGTATTGGAGCAGATGGTGTGATTTTTATAGAAGAACCTAATGAAGATAATTATGCAAAAATGATAATCTTTAATTCTGATGGTTCTGAAGCACAAATGTGTGGAAACGGAATTAGGTGTTTAGTTGAGTATCTCCACGTAAATGATTCAATGAATAATAAAAATATAGAATATAAAATTGAGACTAAAGCAGGTTTAAAAATTGCAAAATACATAAATGATGAAATTACAGTAAAAATGGGAGTTCCAATTTTAGAAAGTCAAAATATTCCAACAACAATTGAAAAAAAAATCAATTCAATTCCTTCACACGAATTTATTGAGAAAAATTTTAATAATAAAGGTTATGCAGTAGGTATGGGAAATCCTCATTTAATATTCTTTGTACAAGATTTAGATTCCATTGCTCTTTCTGCACTTGGTCCAATATTTGAAAATAATGAATTATTTCCAGAAAAAACTAATGTTCATTTTTGTCAAATCCTAAATAGAGATAATATCAAGGTAAAAGTATGGGAAAGAGGAGCAGGTCCAACCTTAGCCTGTGGGACAGGAGCTTGTGCTATTCATGTAGCAGCCTATAAACTAGGCCTTTGCAACTCGTTGACAATTGTTTCTTTGCCAGGAGGTAATCTTAAAATAGATTGGTCAAAAGACGATTCTGAAGTCATGATGACCGGTAATGCAAAAAAGGTTTTCTCGGGATCAATTTTAATAAATTAATGGAAAATAATTTTATATATTTAGATAATGCATCTACAACTCCATTATCTGAGAATGTTTTAAATATAATAAATTCAACTTATAAGAATTATTGGCATAACCCTTCATCAACATACGAGCTAGGGATAAAATGCTCTACATATCTTGAAAAAGTTAGATCTAAAATTGCTTATATATTTGAAGCAGAACCAGAGGATATAATTTTTACATCTGGTTCTTCGGAATCAACAAATATTGTATTTAATAATATTTATGAGAACTTTAAAAATGGTAGAGTTGTCATCTCAAATGTTGAACATCAAGCAACAACTATTTGTGCAAATAAACTAAAAAAACAAAATTGGGATATTTACGAATGGAAGGTAAATAATGATGGAATTTTAAATATTGCTAATATCGATAAAATTTTAACCAATGATACTAAGCTTGTATCAATTATTTGGGGACAAAGTGAAATTGGGACTATTCAACCTGTTCAATTTATAGGTTCCAAATGTGAAGAATTAAATATAATGTTTCATTTAGATGGAACTCAAATATTAAGTAATGGAATATTCAGTTGGAAAGATCTTAAATGTGATTTTTTAAGTTTATCTGCTCATAAATTTGGAGGTCCAAAAGGTATCGGCATTCTCTTAACGAAAGAAAAATCTCGAACGATTTTAAAAAATAAAGACATATCACTTACCCAGGAATATTCAATTAGACAGGGTACACAAGCTTTGCCATTAATTGCTGGAATGTATGAATCATTAAAGAATATTAAAGGAAAAATAAAATCATATGATCACAAAACAGAATTTCCTTCTAATGATATTAATAAACTTAAAAATTATTTTTTTCAAAAAATTAAGGATAATAATCATATAAAGATTACGGGCAGTATTAAACATAGGCTTCCAAATCATATTTCGTTTCTACTTTTAAATAAGCTATTTGATCCTATAAGAGCCTATAAGATTGTTAATTTCATGTCAGAAAATAGAATAGCCATAAGTAGTGGAAGTGCTTGTTCAAGCTCATCTGGGAAACCGAGTTCAACACTAAAAAATATTGGTTTAAAAGATGATGAACTATATTCCAATATTCGTGTTACTTTAGGTTCAATAAACAATAAGTCAGAAATAGATAAATTTTTAGAACTTATTCAAATATGTATTGACAAATTTTAATGGAAACGAATTACAGACTACCTAAAGATTTAAATGAATCTCTTAAGAATATGGAGGATGCAATTATTCCAAGTTTATTAGATTCAAATAAAAGATTTACTATAGAATTTAATTTTGAAGGATTGAAGTTTAACAGAATTGGAATAACTATTTACAAGATATTAGCTAAAAATAATAATGTATTCATAACATTTGCTGATCAAGGTGCTGTGGCTTTGGCTCAAAGAGACTATCCAGATATCAAAGATAAAATCTTTACTTTTAAATCATTTAATGAATCAAATAATATAAATAATATTGACAGTGTAATGATATCGATACTTCCCCAGCCATATGATTTTGATTCATTTGAACCTATGTCCGATAATTATCAAGGAACGCATTATGCATTAAATCCTAAATTTGAAGATGCTAATATTGGTATAGGAAGCGTTATTAGAGAGAGACGTAAAAACTTTGTCAAAACTTGGAAAAATATTTATTTTCTTCAGCCTCTAAATAAAGCTGCTCTTATGCATATTTATCCAAATAACTGGTTGCTTTTCAAAGAAGAAAACAAAAAATATTTTTTTAAAAAAGAATTTGAAATTAAACCCGACAATGAATCTATTTTTGTAAATTTATAGATTGAATGTGATAAAAAAAATATATTCATTTTTCTTAGTTGTTCTAGTATTAGTAACATCTCCATTCTTAATAAGATATTTACTAACAAATCAGAAAATAAATATTTTAAATAATATTTATTTTAATTTCCCTGGAATAATTACTAAAAATAAAAAATGTCCTACTTATGATGCTTTATTGAATCAAATGCTAGATAATTCTTTTAGTGTATCAATTATCAATAATAACGGGACAATTATTAGTTCCTATAATGATGAAGTTCCAAGGTTACCAGCATCAAATCAAAAATTATTCTCATCAGCTTATGTTTTAAGTAAATATAAATTAAATAATAATTTAAAGACCTTTTTATTAAAAAAAAATAAAAACAATTATTATTTGCTTGGTCAAGGGGATCCAGATCTTAACTATGAAGATATAATCGAACTAATTTCAAATATTAAAGAAAATAAAACTATTAACTTTAATATTATAGAAATTGATTCAAAATTATATTGGCCTAGTGGTTGGACAAATACTGATAAACTTTACGAATATGGATCTCCAATTACATCTCTAGCTATTGAAAGTAATCACAATAAATATGAAGATATTTATGCTTTAAGAAATTTTATTAAAAACTATTTAAAAAATAAATTTCCTAATTCAAAAGTAAATATAGATTTTTATGATTCAGAAAAAACATTTTATTTAAAAGATATTACAGAGATAAATAAAATAATTTCTACTCCAATTCTTTCCTTATTAACGTTAACAAATTCTGAAAGCCATAATTTTACAGCTGAATCTCTCTTTAAAAATGCCTCAAATACATGGAACGATAATGACTATATAAAATTAAAAAGATGGCTTGAAAATAAGGGCCTCCCAGCAACTAATGCTTACTTTGCAGATGCTAGTGGATTGTCTCGACAAAATAGAATTACAACTAAGTTAGTTGTATTGTTTTTAGATAAAATGAGATATTCTAATAATTTTCAAGCTTATCAATCTACACTTTCAATTACCGGAGTAAGAGGAACATTAGCTAAAAGATTTGTAAATAGTGAATTATCTGGAAAGTTTTTTGGGAAAACTGGAACTCTTTCAAATGTCTTTGCATTATCTGGCTTTTTATATAAAAATGAAAGGCCAATAATTATAAGCATTATCCAAAATTCTAACAATATTGATAAAGAAAAAGCATTTAAATTATTACGTGAAATTTATTACTTGAAATCTTGTTAATAAAAATATTATTCAAAATATTCTTTTAAATCCCTCTCAACAGAGGGGGGGACCATGTGATTAATTTCACCTCCAAATTTTGCAACTTCTTTTACTAGAGAACTACTAAGAAAACTATAATTTGTATTTGTCGATAGAAATATAGTTTCAATATCATTATTAAGAGATTTATTTGTATGAGCAATCTGAAGTTCATACTCAAAATCACTCATTGCTCTTAATCCTCTAAGAATAAGATTAGCATTTAGATCATTTGCACAATCAACAGTGAGTCCAGAATAAGAAATAACTTCAATGTTAGGTAAATGAGCAAGAGAATTTTTAATTTGTATTATTCTTCTTTCAAGATTAAATGTTGGTGTTTTAGAAGTATTCTCTAAAACAGCAACTACTAGATTTCCAAATATTTTTTCAGCCCTTTCTATTAAATCAAGATGCCCGTTAGTTAAAGGATCAAATGTACCTGGATAAAGAATTTTCATGAATTTATTATGATCGAATAAGAAATTTAGTTAAAATAAGATTATTAGATAAATCAATTATGACATTAAATCTAGAAGCAAAAAAAATCTTATTAAGAAAAATACCTCACGGATTATTTATTTGTGGCGTTAGAGACGAAGATAAAAATGAAGTTAATGGATTTACTGCAAGTTGGGTGACTCAAGGTTCCTTCACACCCCCATTAGTTGTAATGGCTGTTAGAGCAGAGGGTTCAAGTCATGAAATAATAAAGTCTACCAATAAGTTCTCATTAAATGTGCTCAAAAGTGATCAAAAGGATCTAGCTGCTGTTTTCTTTAAACCCCAAAAAGCATTAGGAGGTAGATTTGAATCTGTTGAATTTAATTTAGGTGAACTTGGATTGCCTATTTTAGTTGATAGTGTGGGTGGAGTTGAATGTAATGTTGTTGGAAGTGTTATTCATGGAGACCATACAGTTTTTGTAGGAGAGGTTGCATCTGCTTATCTAAATAATGATGTTGACTCACTAAATTTATCTTCAACTGGCTGGAATTATGGAGGTTAATCACTATAAATGAGTAATTCCTCTATCGAAAAAATAGAAAACAAATATAATTTTAAAATTGAATATAAATTAATTAATAATAAGGAGTTATTAAAATCAAGATTATCCGAAATTCCAAAGTCTTCTGGTTGTTATCTTTTTAAAGATATTGATAGTAACTTACTTTATATCGGTAAATCTAAAAAACTACGTAGTAGAGTAAGTAGTTATTTCAATAATTATTCAGATTTAACGCCCAGATTAAGTTTGATGGTTCGTCAAATAACTGAAATAGAAATAATAGTCACAGATAGCGAATATGAAGCATTAAATTTAGAGTCAAATTTAATTAAAACAAACAAACCATACTTTAATATTCTTTTAAAGGATGATAAGAAATATCCATATCTTTGTATAACTTGGAGTGAAAAATATCCTCGAATATTTATTACAAGAAGAAGAAGAAACAGAAATAATTTAGATAGATATTATGGACCTTATGTTGATGTCGGATTATTAAGGAGAACATTATTTACTATAAAAAAAATATTTCCACTTAGACAAAGACCAAGGCCAGTCTATAAAGATAGAACTTGTTTGAATTATTCAATAGGAAGATGTCCAGGTGTTTGCCAAGAAGTTATATCATCTGACGATTATAAAAAAATAATGAAACAAGTATCTATGATATTTCAGGGAAGAAATGATGACTTAGAAATATTTTTACAAAAAAAAATGCTGCAATTTTCAAATGATTTAGATTATGAGAATGCAGCAAAAATAAGAGACCAAATTTCAGGTTTAAAATTATTAACTGAATCACAAAAAATATCAATACCAGATTCTTCTATTAATAGAGATATCTTTGGAATAGTTTCAGAAAAAAATGTAGCTAGTATACAAATTTTCCAAATGAGATCTGGTAAGCTCATTGGGAGAATTGGCTATAGTCAAAAATTAAATAATGAAGATGAAAATCTCATTCTGCAAAAGATATTAGAAGAGCATTATATGAATGTTGAAGCTGTAGAAATACCATCAGAAATTCTTATTCAATACAACCTTCCAAAACAAGCAACCATAGAGGATTGGTTAACGGATCTAAGAAAAAAGAAAGTAAAAATCTTAATCCCAAAAAGAAATAAAAAACATGAAACTGTAGAAATGGTTTTAAAAAATGCGAAATTGGAATTAGATAGAATAATAAATGGGATACAAGATAATGAATCATCAATTGAGGATCTTGCCCAAATACTTGAATTAAGCGAACAACCTAAAAGAATTGAAGGTTATGATATAAGCCATATTCAAGGTAGTGACCCTGTAGCATCACAAGTCGTTTTTATTGATGGGATTCCTTCTAAACAGCATTATAGGAAATATAAAATTAAAGATCCAGACGTTGTTTTAGGACATAGTGATGATTTTGCTTCGATATATGAAGTAATACATAGAAGGTTTAAAAAATGGTCAAGATTTAAAGAAAACGGAGGGGATTTTTCAATATTAAATGATAAAACGAATAGTAAACTAGACAATGAACTTCTATCAGACTGGCCTGATTTAATAATGATTGATGGAGGAAAAGGACAGTTAAATGCAGCTATTAAAGCATTAAAAGAATTAAATCTTGAGGAAGAAGTAACTATATGTTCATTAGCAAAAAAACAAGAAGAAATATTTATTCCAGGCTTTACTAAGTCTCTTGATACTGACGAAAATCAAAAAGGAGTTCTTCTATTAAGAAGGGTAAGAGATGAAGCACATAGATTTGCATTATCTTTTCATAGAGACAAAAGATCTAAGAGAATGAATAGATCTCAATTGTCCCAAATCAGTGGCTTAGGACCATCAAGAATAAGAGAATTGCTTGAGCATTTTAAATCAATAGACGCGATAAGAATAGCTAGCAAAGAGGATTTATCAAAAGTTAAAGGACTTGGAAAAAATTCAGTAAATGATATATATGAATATTTTAACGAGTTATAAATATTGATTAATTTTTGAAAAATAGATTTCTTGATATTGTTAAATATAATTATATTAAAAATATATATTTTTAAATTAATCTAGTAATTTGGCAGCTGAAGCATATCTCTGGTTTAAATCACTTCACATTATTGGTGTAATCGTTTGGTTTGCGGGCCTTTTTTATTTAGTAAGACTTTTCATATATCATGAAGAATCTAAAAATATGGATAATGAATTAAAAATTGCCTTTAATAAACAATACACCTTGATGGAAAAAAGGCTGGCAAATATAATCACAACACCTGGGATGATATTAGCTTTAAGTATGGCTATATGTATGGTTATTATGCAACCAAGTTGGTTAAGTGAGAAGTGGTTACAAATTAAAATTTCTTTTGTTTTAGGATTAGTAATTTATCATTCTTACTGTTACAAAATAATGTATTCATTACAAAATGGTACTTCAACCATTTCAGCTAAAAACCTTAGATTATTAAATGAATTGCCTACTTTATTATTATTTATAATTGTACTTTTAGTTATTTTTAAAAATAATTTTCCAACTAGTGTTGCTACATGGAGCGTAGTTGGACTAATTATTTTCATGTTGGCTTCAATACAATTATATGCAAAGATTAGAAAGAAAAATGAGAATTCATTAAGTAATGAATAGGGAAGACTTAGTAAAATTAACCTCCAATATTAATAAAAATAGTTGTCCTAAAAATATTAATTTTCACTGTCATACAAAATTTAGTGATGGAAGTCTAGAACCATATGAACTTTTAGAACAAGC
This sequence comes from Prochlorococcus sp. AG-459-M13, assembly GCA_003212005.1. Classification (GTDB taxonomy): domain Bacteria; phylum Cyanobacteriota; class Cyanobacteriia; order PCC-6307; family Cyanobiaceae; genus Prochlorococcus_A. The sequence continues at coordinate 21,517 of QCRE01000013.1, forward strand.
TTATAAAAATAACTTGAAATTTTTATCAATAACCGATCATCATACAATTAAAGCTCATGAATATATAAAAAAAAATAATATACTCAAAAATTATCCTAAAGATTCTTTTACATTAATTTCGGGAATAGAAATTAATTGTTTGATTCTGGGATGTTTAGTACATGTAATTGGATTGGGAATAGATATAAAAAGTAAATACCTAAATCCCTACATCCTTGGAGAATCTCCAATAGGTAATGATTTAAATATTAAATCAGTTATTAAAGCAATAAATTTAGCTGGTGGTTTATCATTTCTTGCACACCCAGCGAGATACAGGATTCCCTTTTATAAATTAATTCCAGAGGCCAAATTACAAGGTATTGATGGAATAGAGGTTTGGTACGATTATGAACTTAATGAAGTATGGAATCCTAGTTTATTTGTTTGTTCAGAAATAGATAAATTAGCAGATAAATATTCAATGCTAAAAACATGCGGAACAGATAGTCATGGACTTTCGCTATTAGGTAGATAATTCAGAATTCGTTTTTTTCAATTATTGAATCAGTATTAATAATTATGTTCTTTAAATTTTCAATGACATCTGATGAACAATTATTCCACATTTTTCTATTGACAATTTCAAGTAATCTTTGTGCAATATCTCTTAAAGCCCATGGATTATTCTCTAGAAAGAAATTCCTAAGATCTAGATCACATAACCATGATTTATAAACTTCCTCATAACACCAATCTGAGACTACATCAGTAGAAGCATCAAAAGCATATAAGTAATCTAGTGTAGCTGAAAATTCAAACGCTCCTTTATAACCATTATCCTTCATTCCATTTATCCATTTAGGGTTAAGTATTCTTGATATAACAACTTTATTAATTTCATCTTGTAATTTTGAAATTTTAGAGAATCCAAATTTTGATAAATCGCCATGATACATTTCAGGTAATTTACCGCTCAATTTTTTTACTGCTGAAGATAATCCACCATGAAACTGATAATAATCATCAGAATCTAAAATATCATGTTCCTTATTATCTTGGTTATGAACAACTAACTGCACATTTTTAAGAGCATTTTCTAATGATTTTTTATCCTCTATAGGTTCAAGATTATCACTGTAAATCCACTTACTCCAATTAAGAAAAGATTCTCCAAAATCATCAATATTTTCCCAATTAGAATTTGAAATTAGTTCTTGCAGACCAGCTCCATATGAACCTGGCGCTGACCCAAATATACGATTAATTGAATCACCATCCCTTGATGCCCCAGCAAGAGGGTTAAATTTATCATCCTCATTAAGATTAGAAACAAGATTTATTGCTTTAGAAGTTAATTTAACTAACTGTGGAAATGCATCTCTAAACATTCCCGAAATCCTTAAAGTAACATCAACCCTTGGTCTTTCGAGAACAGATAAAGGAATGATTTCTAGATCTACTACTCTTCTTGAAGGCCCATCCCAAATAGGCTGTACTCCTAATAAATATAGTATTTGACAAATGTCTTCACCACCATTTCTCATTGTGGATGTCGCCCATACAGATATTGCTATATTTTTTAAATCTTCTCCATTATCTTGTTTGTATAAATCAAGTATTTGTGAAGCGGATTGACAACCAACACTCCATGCTGATTCAGTTGGCAGTCCTCTCGAATCAACTGAAAAGAAATTTTTACCAGTGGGTAAAGCTTCAGTTTTACCTCTCGTAGGGGCTCCAGATGGACCACTTTTTACATATTGTCCATTTAACGAATTAATAAATGATAATTTTTCATTATATGAAGAATTAATGATTGGATATAGAATCTCTTTTTTTAATAATAAAAAAAACTTATTATGTTTTTTTTCATTAAAGAAATAGTCTATTATTTTCTGATTTTTATATTTTTCTAGATTTTTTATATTGGTATTCTTTTTGTAAAAAAACAAATATATTAAATACTTTGCTTGTTGTTCCAAAAAATCAATAGCCATTCTAAAGTTTAAAATATTTTTGTTGGAAAAATTCAATAATATTTTTTTATCCTTTTCACTTAACTTTTGATCATATTTATTTGTCCAAGGATCCAAATCTAGTTTTAAATGTTTTGCTATATATTGAATAATCCCAATTCGATTGGCATTTGGCACTCTAGCGATACACAAGAATAAATTTATTTCATTAATGTCATTCTGCCTATTACCAAAAATATGCAAACCTGTCCTAATTTGAGATTCTTTAATTTTGCAAAGAAAAGAATCAATCTCTTCAATTTGATTATTTTTATTATTTAAAGTGATTTCGTTAAAATCTTTTTTAATTAATTCAAAAATGGATTTTTCTATAATTTCTAACCGATTAGAATTTAATAATTTTGCTTCAAAATATTCGTCTAAATAATTTTCTAATATTGAATATTTTCCATATAATTCTGACCTATCCAAAGGAGGAGTTAAATGATCAATAATTGTTGCAGCAGTTCTTCTTTTAGCTTGGGATCCTTCTCCAGGATCATTTACGATAAAAGGATATATGTTTGGTATTGCTGGACAAATAATATTTGGAAAACATTTATTACTGAGACCTATTGATTTGCCAGGTAACCATTCAACAGTCCCATGTTTACCAATATGGCAAATTGCATTTGCGTTAAAAACTTTTTCAATCCAAAAATATTGTGCTAAATATCTATGGGGAGGTGGAAGATCTGGAGAATGAATATCTCTATCAGTGAAAGCGTCATAACCTCGTTGAGGTTGAATCAATAATGTTATTTTACCAAATCTAATACCATTTATTGAGAAGCCTTCATTATCAAGATCGATCGCTTCTGAAGGTTGGCCCCAACGGTTAACAATAATATTTTTTGGTTCAAGTTCTAAATAATTCCAATATTTTAAATATTCACTAAGTGGTAAGTAATCTAATGGTTTATTATTTTGAGATTCAAGATCATTAGTTCTAGTTTTAATAAGTATTGACATTAATTCCGAAGAATCTTGAGGATAATTACAAGATCCAAGATCATAACCTTCTTCTTTTAACCAATTAAGAATATTTATTATCGAAGATGGTGTATTAAGACCAACACCATTACCGATTCTTCCATTCTTTACTGGATAATTATTTATTAAAAACAATTAATTATGCAAAAGTTGTCATACTAAGAATTTTTGGAGATAAAGGTACATGGAACTATGGAATTGAACAACTTTTAAATTGGCAAGCAGTCAATAAAAAAAGGAAGTTAGTAATCCTATCAGGTACCATTGATCAGGAAGTTTCCTTAAGTGAAATAAGTAGTATAGATAAAAATATT
>QCRE01000014.1 GCA_003212005.1 Prochlorococcus sp. AG-459-M13
ATTTTACCCTCAAGGAAATTTATATTCAAATCTTGTTGGTTTTGTTAATTATGAGAATAATGGTTCTGCTGGTTTAGAACTGCATTTGGAGAATCAAATTAAACTATTTAATAAAAGTAATTTGGTAAAGAAAGGAGGAGATGGAACCCCTCTTCCTGATAATTCTGGCCCAAGGGATTTCATTAAAGACTACAAGAGTTTAGGTTTAACTATTGATTCAAGATTGCAAAAAGCTTCATTTAAGGCTTTAAGTAAACATGTAATGAAGTGGAATGCAAAGAAAGGCTTTGCGATAGTTATGAATGTAAATAATGGTGAAGTCTTATCATTAGCCTCAATCCCCTCTTATGATCCAAATAAATATTGGGAATATAATCCTGAAATCTTTAAAGGTTGGTATTCTCAAGATTTATTTGAACCTGGCTCTACTTTTAAACCAATAAATCTTGCTTTGGCATTAGAAGAAAAAGTTATTCAAAAAGATGGTTTAGTTCAAGATAGTGGGAAGATTAATGTTGGAGGATGGACCCTCTCCAATTGGGATAAAAAGGGAAATGGATATATTGATTATCCAAAAGTTTTACAAGTTTCAAGTAACGTAGGGATGGTAAAAATAATGCAAAATTTAACTCCTAATAATTATTGGGATTGGCTTAATAAATTAGGTATTAGTAAAAGTTTAGAGACTGATTTATTTGAATCTACTGCAGGTCAATTAAAGTCAAAAGATATATTTGTTAGTCAATCAATTGAGCCAGCTGTTGCTTCGTTTGGTAAAGGATTCTCCATCTCGCCATTAAAATTAGCTCAACTTCATGCTGTTTTGGCAAATGGGGGGGTTGAAGTAATCCCGCATGTAACTTTATCTTTCAAAGATAACCTTAAAAATAATTCTAAAGAAGAAATATTTTCTGCTGATATCTCAAGAATTGTTCTTGAATGGATGGAAAGTGTCGTTAATGAGGGCAGCGGAGTGGGAGCAAAAATTGAAGGATATAGAATTGGAGGAAAAACAGGGACCTCTCAAAAGGCGATAAATGGAAGATATACAAGTAATAAAGTTTGCAGTTTTGTTGCTACTTTCCCTATAAATAAGCCTAAGTATGTTGTCCTTGTTGTTATTGACGAGCCCTCTAAAGCATTCGCTTATGGATCAACAGTTGCGGTGCCTGTTGCAAAAGAAATTATCGAAAGCCTAATTGTTATTGACAAGATACCGCCGCAAATTGAGAAGAAAGGATTAATTGTTAAAAAACCCTGAAATTATACAATTTTTTAGTTAATTAGTTCATTATTTTGATGAATTCATTTGGAATTGAGGCTAACGTAAAGATATATATGATTATCAAGAAATGAAATCAATTTTAGAACAACTATCTTCTATGACTGTTGTTGTTGCTGATACTGGAGATTTAGATGCCATTAAAAAGTTTCAACCCAGAGATGCTACTACTAATCCCTCACTAATATTAGCTGCCGCTAAGAACCCTGATTATATAAAATTAATAGATCAAGCTTTGGAAAGTTCTAGAAAATCATTGCCTGATAGCTTTTCTGAAGCTGAATTAATAAAAGAGGCTATTGATCAGGTCTCAGTATTTTTTGGTAATGAAATTCTTAAACTTATTTCTGGAAGAGTATCTACAGAAGTAGATGCAAGACTTAGTTTCGATACTGAAGCCACAGTAAGAAAAGCGCGAAAGTTAATAAAACACTACAAAAGTTTTGGAGTAGATAAAGAAAGAATTTTGATTAAGATAGCTTCAACATGGGAAGGTATTAAAGCAGCTGAAATTTTGGAAAAAGAAGATATTAAATGCAACTTAACTTTACTTTTTAACTTCTGCCAAGCTGTAGCCTGTGCGAATGCAAAAATCACCTTAATCTCTCCTTTTGTTGGGCGAATATTGGATTGGCATAAAGCAAAAACAGGTAGAGATAATTTTCCAGGTGATGAAGACCCAGGTGTTATTTCAGTAACCAAAATTTATAATTACTTTAAAGAGAAAGGATTTAAAACCGAAGTTATGGGTGCGAGCTTTAGGAATGTTGATGAAATTAAAGAATTGGCAGGATGCGATCTTCTAACTATTGCGCCAAAATTTTTAGAAGAACTTAATAAAGAGGAAGGAGAATTAATTAAAAAATTAGATAAAAACACTCAATTTAAGAGCTCTATTGAATATAAATTTAATGAAAGAGATTTCAGACTAAGTATGTTAGAGGATCAAATGGCAAGTGAAAAGCTAAGTGAAGGAATAACAGGTTTTAGCAAAGCAATAGAAGAATTAGAAGGATTATTACTTAAAAGATTTTCAGAAATCAAAAATCAAAAATTAATTTCAGCAACTTAACTTTAGAATCTGTTGAAAAACAAGTTAATATTCGCGATTGGTTAAAAGTCTTTTAATAACTCTTTTGGCAATGTCTTCATAACTCATTTGACCAGATAATATTTGAGCAATTCGTTTTGGAGCTGTTTTGCGTTTGACTCCTAATTGATAACCAGTTTTGGGGAATCTATAGAAAATTTGAGCAATTCTCTTACCCCATGCCATTGATTTACCCCACTCATTATTAATAATTGTTGAATAATTATTTAAGTTATTTTTATTACTAGACAAACATTGATGAATACATTCTGCAGCATGATAACTGCTAATTAGAGAGGGTCTAATACCTTCTGCTAAAAATGGATCGCAAAGGGATGCTGCATCACCCACCGCGAGTACTCTATCTCCATTAAGTTTGTGGATACCATTCCAAATCCTTAGTTTTTTGCGAACTGCCTTGTAAGATAATGTTTCAAATCCAAAACTTTTTATTACTTTATTATTTAAGGATTCATCTTCAAGAAGCTTATTATTTATAAAAGTGCCTAAGCCAATGTTTATACTGTCTTTTAATGGGAATGCCCAAGCAAAACCACATTTAACAAAACCAAACTCAAATCTAACTGAATCTTGTGGAATATTACCTAAACCTTCTAATCTCAAGGCAATAGTATTTGCAAACTTTGGCTTTCTTGGGCCCAAGTTAAAATAGCCTGACCATTTTGATTGAGAACCGTCAGCGATAACAAGAAATTTAGATTTATATATTTTGTTATTAGTGCATTTTATTGTCCAATTCTTGTTCTGGGATGTTATTTTTTCGACCTGTACTGGTCTAAGTATTTCACCGCCATAGTTTAGTGCTTCATCAAGTAATAGTTTGTCAAAGATTTCTCTTCTAATTATCCAAAAAGGTGATTCTCCAGAAAGATCGGCGACAACATTATCAGATGATTCCCATCTGAATTCAACATTCTTAATTTTAGATTCGATTGCTTGTTCAATATCTAATGGGAGAAAACTTTTCATTGAGGATGCCATCCCTCCTGCACATGGCTTAATATTTCCTGATGCCTCCTTTTCAATAATTAAAACTGAATACCCTTTTTTTGATAGATTAAGAGCTGTGGAAGATCCAGAAAGACCGCCCCCAATTATTATGGTGTCAAATTCCTTCAAACTTTAAGTATCTCTTTCTCTTTTTCAGATAATTTAGTTTCTATTAAAGAAATATATTTATCAGTAAATTTTTGTATCTCTAATTGATTATCTCTTGATTCATCTATAGAGATTAAACCTTCTTTTTCTTCTTTTTTCTCTTTTTCAACTGCATCTCTTCTAATATTTCTTAGGGCAACTTTACCTTCCTCTGCATATTTTGAAGCCAACTTGCAAAACTCTTTTCTTCTTTCCTCAGTTAATGGAGGCACATTAATTCTTATTACTTTCCCATCATTGTTGGGGGTGATACCTAGATCACTTATTGATATTGCTTTTTCAATAGCTGGTAAGCAAGAAATATCAAATGGCTGTATTGAAATTGTTTGTGAATCTACGGTCGCTATTGAGGCTAGAGATTTAATAGGGGTTTCTGCTCCATAATATTCAACACTTATTCTGTCTAGTAATGACGCGTTAGCTCTACCTGTCCTAATAGTGTTAAAGTTTCTTTGTGTAGCTTCAACGCTTTTATTCATACTTGATTGAATTTCTTGTTCTTTCATAATAAAAAATAAGTAATTTAAAAAGTTTTAACTTATTAAAGATCCTATTGAATCTCCTGCAACAGCTTTTGATATGTTCCCTTTTTTGAAGATATCAAAAACCATTATGGGAATATTATTATCTTTGCATAGAGCAATGGCAGTACTATCCATTACAGCGATTTCATCACTAAGAACTTGTTGATAACTTAGAGAAGAGTACTTTTTTGCTTCTTTGAATTTATTGGGATCTCGATCATAAACACCGTCAACTTTGGTAGCTTTCATAACAACTTCAGCATTAATCTCAGCGGCTCTTAATGCAGCAGTGGTGTCAGTAGTAAAAAATGGATTTCCGCAACCACCTCCAAAAACTACAACTCTACCTTTCTCCAAATGTCTAATCGCTCTTCTTCTGATGTAAGGTTCAGCAATTTCTTGCATCTCTATTGCAGTTTGTACTCTGGTTTCTACACCAACTCTTTCCAGACCATCTTGAAGGGAAATTGCATTCATTACTGTTGCTAACATTCCAACATAATCGGCAGTGGCTCTGTCCATACCGTCAGCAGAACCCTTTAGACCTCTGAATATATTGCCACCACCAACAACTATTGCAAGTTGAACATTATTTGCTATGACTTTTTCTACATCTTCAGCTATTGATTGGACTATAGCGGGATCTATCCCATAAGGTTTATCACCCATTAGTGCTTCACCACTAAGCTTTAAGAGAACTCTTTTGTAAGTCATTCAATAATCATACTTTTAAGACCTTAGCAAGTAAATATACAGAATTTCTTTTTTAAGATGATATTGCTTGCGTCTTTAAACATTTCTCCATTGAACAACAGAAAATATGAATAAAATTTTGTTTATCTATTCTAAAATTCAACACATTCTTGAGCTTTTATGCCCTGTTCTCTAAAAGGATGCTTTATTAATCTCATATCTGTTACTAGATCTGCTTGATTAATAATTGATTCGGGAGCCCCTCTTCCGGTTAAAACAATATGATTTTTTCTATTGGTTAGACTTTTTATAAATGTAATAATTTCTTTTGAAGAAAGATATCCAAGTTTTATTGCGATATTAATTTCATCAAGGATTATTAGTTGATAAGATTCATCTTTCATAAAAGTTTTAGCGATTTGCCAAGCCCCTTTAACTAATTTTTCATCCCTAACTCTATCTTGAGTTTCCCAGGTAAATCCCTCTCCTAATGCTTGCCAAGAAACATTTGGAGATAACATTTTTAGTGCTTTTTCTTCACCAGTAGTCCAGCTACCTTTAATAAACTGAATAATAGCTACTTTATGCCCATGACCAATAGTTCTTAAAGCCATTCCTAAAGAAGCGGTTGTTTTCCCTTTTCCGTTGCCAGTAAAAACAATCAACAAACCTTTTTTGGTTTTTCTTACTTTTAATCTTTGTAATTGAACATCTTTTCTTTGTTGCATTCTTTTTTTATAAAGAATCTCATCAGTTTCAGGAGCTAACTTTCCTCCCATACCAATTTCTTTAGCCTGAAGGTCAAGCTTTGTTATTTTTCTTGAAGAAGTTTCTTTTTCACTTGGCATAAAATACCTTATTTTTGATTCTTTTAACTAAGAGATTACACGTTTTTTATATTTTGATAGTGCATTGTTTACTGCTTGTTGTTGATCACGTTTTGTTATCCAGTGATGATATGTTTGTGTATGAAGGCTAACTGAATGACCCATCATTCTTGCCGCTACTGTATCAGGAAGATCATAAAAAATAGTCCTAACCGCCCAAGCATGTCTTAGATCATATGGTTTTATTCTAAGGGAATATCGTTTAAATTGATCGGTTATTTTCCTCCCAATATTTTGTAAAGTAGTAACTTTTAGATCTCTATTAATATTCGGAAGCAAACCTGGATCTTTACCTAATCTACCAAGTTCGAATCTATCTATCCATTCTGGATGGAAAGGCCAAACTTGATGTTCTCCAGTTTTTGTCGTAGGTAAAACTCTAATAATCTTATCCCCATGTTCTTTTAATGAGCTTAAGTCACAAAAAAATACTTCATGATTCCTAAGACCATATGTGGCCATAAGACCAAAAACATATTTCCATGATTTGTTTGGTATTTTATCCCATAGATCCTCTATTTCCTTATCTGTTGGAAGATCTCTAAAGCTTGCATTATTTAAACCATATCCTTTTGCCATGTACTTCCAATCTTCTGGGAGTTTATGTCCTAAAAATTTCGCTAGAACATTCAGAGTGGTTGCACATTGTTTTCTGCTTCTGCTGCCTTCTTTATAAGATTTTAAGGTTTCTATAAAAATATTATCTAAATCTTTAGGTTCAGAATCATTGTGGATGGAGATAATCCTATTGAGGTATGGTTTATAAGAGCTTCTCCAAGTAGTTTTTCTAGTACTGGTTAAATATTCATTTTTGTTTTCCCTAAAAAAATATTCCTCAAACTCTTTCAATCTGATTAAAAATTCAAATTTATCTTTTGTTTCTTTTTTAACAGGACTTTTTATCCAATTTATCCAATTAAATTGATTTAGCTCTAATTGCAAAGTTATCAATTGTAATTTTTTCTTTGCTTCTTCTAACCCTGATAAATCTGCTTTTAGTCCAAGGGATATTCTCTGAACTGTAAAATTATGCTTACTTTTTTTTGAAGGTAGTGAACCTCTAATATTTAATTTTTCTCCTCTTTTTTCAATTTTAAGTTTGCTTCCTTTAGTAGCAAATTTATCATTAACGTTATTAATTTCCTGAATTAAGTTCATTAACTTATATAATTGACTCTATGATGACGTTTCTTACGGTTATTTTCAATCTCCATATATCTTAAATGGAAAAAATAGGCGTCTTATTAATGAATCTTGGGGGCCCTGAACGCATTACAGATGTGGGCCCATTTTTATATAATTTATTTTCTGACCCTGAAATAATTAGACTCCCTCTTCCAGCTTTTCAGAAGCCCTTAGCATGGCTAATAAGTACGCTAAGAAGTACCACATCTCAACAGGCTTATCTATCAATAGGTGGTGGATCTCCAATTAGGAGAATTACTGAACAACAAGCTAGAGAATTGCAAAGCAAATTAAGAAATAAAGGATTAAATGTCACAACTTATATAGCAATGAGATACTGGCATCCTTTCACAGAATCAGCAATAGCAGATATGAAAGCAGATGGAGTCGAACAAATTGTTGTATTACCTCTTTACCCACACTTTTCTATAAGTACAAGTGGTTCAAGCTTTAGAGAATTAAAAAAATTACGTGACTCTGATTCTGAATTTAAAAAAATACCAATGAGATGTATAAGAAGCTGGTTTAGTCAATCAGGTTATTTAAAATCTATGGTTGAACTAATTTCAGAGCAAATTTCACTTTGTGAATCACCTGATAAAGCTCACATTTTTTTTACTGCTCATGGTGTTCCAAAAAGTTATGTAGAGGAAGCAGGAGATCCATATAAAGAACAAATTGAAGATTGTTCACTGCTCATAATTAATGAACTTGAAAAATTTTTAGGACATAGCAATCCTTATACTCTCTCCTATCAAAGTAGAGTGGGTCCAGTTGAATGGTTAAAACCTTATACAGAACAAGTTTTGACAGATCTTGGTAAATCTAAATTAAATGATTTGATTGTAGTTCCTATAAGTTTTGTAGGAGAACATATCGAAACTTTGCAAGAAATTGATATTGAATATAAAGAGATTGCTGAGAAAGCAGGAATTATTAATTTCAGAAGAGTAAAAGCATTAAATACACATCCTACCTTTATTGAGGGTCTTAGTGATCTTGTTATTTCTAGTCTCGAAGGGCCGGTAGTTAATATAGAGAAAGCTTCTGAGTTGCCTGAGAAAGTTAAACTTTATCCTCAGGAAAAATGGCAATGGGGTTGGAACAATAGTTCAGAAGTTTGGAATGGAAGAGTAGCAATGATTGTATTCTTGATACTTTTTATAGAACTTATATCAGGCTCTGGACCTCTGCATAAATTAGGAATTTTATAAATTATTTATTATAAATAAAAATTCAAAGTCAGATGTAATTTCATCCGATTTTGGAAAAATTTCTGACATTACGTTTCTAAAATGGGCAAAGTTATTTAATTTAGGTTTAATATTTATATAGATTAATTTTTCTTAGTGACTCTTACTTCCCCACCTTTATCAAAAGGTGATTCAGAAAAAAAACACCCAAGATGGATTACAGGTGCGGAAGCACTTATGGATTCACTAAGAATTCATGGTGTCAAAGTTATATTTGGTTATCCCGGCGGAGCTATACTCCCTATTTATGATGCTGTACATAAGGCTGAAAATGATGGATGGTTAAAACACTATATGGTTAGACATGAGCAGGGAGGTTCCCATGCTGCAGATGGATATGCAAGAGCAACTGGTGAAGTAGGAGTATGTTTTGGAACTTCAGGCCCAGGTGCAACAAATTTAGTAACAGGCATTGCAACAGCTCAAATGGATTCAGTCCCTTTGGTAGTTGTCACGGGCCAAGTTCCAAGACCTGCTATAGGAACAGATGCTTTTCAGGAGACTGATATTTTTGGGATAACACTCCCAATCGTTAAACATTCATGGGTTATAAGAGATCCTGCGCATATCGCGAAAGTAGTTTCAGAGGCTTTTTTCATAGCATCCTCAGGAAGACCTGGTCCAGTGTTAATTGATATACCAAAAGATGTCGGTCAAGAATATTTTAATTATGAAAGAATTTTGCCGGGTGAAATTATTCCTAAAGGTTTTAAAAGGAATGGTGAAATTAATGATAGTGATATAAAAAAAGCAATTGAATTAATAAAAAAATCTACAAAACCTTTGTTATATGTAGGAGGTGGAGCGATATCTTCAGGTGCTCATAAAGAATTAGAAACATTAGCTAAGAATTTTCAAATTCCCGTCACGACAACTTTAATGGGTAAAGGAGCGTTTGATGAAAGGGAAGATTTATCTGTAGGGATGTTGGGTATGCATGGAACTGCATATGCAAATTTTGCAGTAACAGAATGTGATCTTTTGATTGCAGTTGGAGCGAGATTTGATGATAGAGTTACTGGTAAATTAGATACATTTGCTCCATCTGCGAAGGTAATTCATATCGATATTGATCCTGCAGAAGTTAATAAAAATAGGCGTGTTGATGTTGCAATTGTTTCTGATGTACTTGAAGCGCTTTCAAAAATTAATGAAAAATCTTTAATTAATAAAATATCCTGTAATACTAAAAATTGGTTGGAAAAAATAAATTCTTGGAAAAATAAACATCCTTTATTTATACCTCCAGAAGAAGGGGAAATTTATCCTCAAGAAGTTCTTTTAAAAGTAAGAGATTTTTCCCCCGAGGCTTTTATTACAACTGATGTAGGTCAACATCAAATGTGGGCAGCTCAATATCTTAGAAATGCGCCAAGAAGATGGATTAGTAGTGCTGGTCTAGGAACAATGGGGTTTGGATTGCCTGCAGCCATGGGAGTAAAGGCTGCTTTACCTCATTCTGATGTGATTTGCATAGCTGGTGATGCAAGTGTTTTGATGAATATACAAGAGTTGGGTACTTTAAATCAGTATGGTTTAAAAATTAAAATAGTTATAGTAAATAATCGCTGGCAAGGGATGGTAAGACAATGGCAAGAAAGCTTTTATGATGAAAGGTACTCTTCTTCTGATATGAGTGCTGGCGAGCCTGATTTTGTTAAACTAGCAGAATCATTTGGAGTTAAAGGATTTTTAATTTCAGAGCGAAAACAATTAAATAATGAATTTAAATCTGCTTTAGAATATGATGGTCCAGCTTTGATAAATATTCGAGTTAGGCGGGGTGAAAATTGTTATCCAATGGTTCCTCCAGGTAAAAGTAACGCTCAAATGGTAGGTTATGTTAATTGTAATTAGTGAATAATTCCACTTATTTTTATTTAAAACTTAGAATAAAAATTAATTATTGAGCATATTAATTGAATAGAATTATATCGTTATTATTTATTTTTTTCCTAGTTGTTTTTTCTCCAATACGTGTTTATTCTGCCGAAATCCTCCAGATAAATAATTCAAGTAATATTTTAGTAGGAGATCAAAATAGAAATCTTCCAATCAAACTTTTTTGTGTGGAAATAAATGGTGAAGATAATGAAGCAATAGCCATAAATATACTTAAGAAAGAATTTCCTAGAGGAAGTAAAGTCAAAATAAAACCTTATGGTTTTAAAGAAAATATATTAATAGCTAAAGTTTTTGATATTGATGAAACTAAGGAAATGTCAGAGTTGTTAATTGCAAAAAATTTATCAAGTGAGACCTGTGGTAATTAATATCTCTTATGGACTTATAAAATTCCATTGACGTAAATATGTTTTGGATCTTCTCCAAGAATGAAAGTCTTGAGTTGATTCATAGGTGCACATATTAGAAATTTCAATATTTGAGATAGGGATACTTGCATTTAAAAGTTGCATTAGAGCGATTTGTTTTAAATCTAAAGGAATTAAAATCTGATTTTTATTATTTATTAACCGTTTAAAATTTAACAAAATATTTTTATCAGCCAAAAAGGAAATTGATCCTTTATCACAAGCATGTATGAAGAAATAATGTGAGGTTTTTTTATCAACTAGATAATATTTTTTTGATATTGATGGTCCTATGGCCACAATTAGATCTTCTACTTGACATCCCTGATTTTTAAAAGTTTTGATGATATTATTTATTATTTTAGTTTCTAAACCTTTTCTCCCACAATGTATTGCAGCAACCGTTCGTTTCCTTTTGTCAGCAAATAAAATTGGCATACAGTCAGCTGTATAAATCCATAAATTTTGATCGCCTTTATCGCTAACCATGCCATCTGCCTCCAGAACTTCTTTACCTTGAGTATTTGATGCAAAAACAATCTCGTTACTATGAATTTGTTTTAAAAAACAACTCTTATTATTTGAATTAAGATAACTCGATAAAAATGATATATTTATTTCAGAACTTGTTTTAGTAAAAAAACCATGTTCAAAGTTATTTTTAACAAGAATAGGAGACAAAAAATATTTAAAATAGTTGTCTTTTATAGCTAATTCACCTTCTTGAAAATTCTTTTGGTTTAAAGTCATAAAGTTTTTAATTTATGAAATCAATTCAATATCTCTTAAAATCCAAAATCCTGCGAATTTCTCAATAAATGGAGTTGATTGTATAGATATAAACTGGTAACCAAAAGAGTCATTTTTAGTTTGAGTAAATTTATCATTTAATTCTTTGGCAACTTTCTCTGTTAAATCTGTTACCAGCCATTTATTATCCTCCAAGGCCTCGAGTATCAGTTGATTCTTTTCTATTTTTAACTTAACTGGTTCTAAACTACTAAACCAGGCTGCGAGAGCTAATGATCTATCTTTGCTAAAAAGTCTTAAACCCGGTACTAAATTCTCATTTTTTAATGATTTTTTGATTGGAAATATATCTCCGAATTCAATAGGCCAATTTTGGGCAGATTTTAATTCCTCTATAGTTATTTCTGAGATTGTTAACGCATCACCTCTAACGGCCTCGGGTAAAGGTTTAGGATCATTAGCAATACTTGATGTAAAGGTTGGAGCTAATACTCCTTGCACATATCCATCTTCAAGCGGGTAAACTTCACGTTCAAAATATTCAATTCTGTCGAATAGTTCATATGTTCTTCTACTAACAAGAGCCTCAATCCCAATATTTTCGATGGAGTTTTTAATAATTGATTTCATTGATGCTCTCCAAAATCTAATCTTTGATGGCTTAGCCCATCCTTGTCTTTCTGCATCGTTAAGGGCTTCATTTAAAGAATTTGTGAGCCAAATTGAATTAACCTCGTTTGCTGGACAAATTTTGTTCCAAAGAAATATCTCCTCTGTTGTGAAGTTTTTAGAAGATGAAATAATCAACTCCCATCTTTTTTTACCATTTTTTTCAATTATTGGCCTCGAATAAAAATCTAGTTCCCAATCTGATTTTTTTAAGTTTTCAACCGAATCTAATTTCTTATTGAGAGTCATTTTCTAAATCTTTTTTATCGAAAAGTGCTTTGGTTTTAAGAGCTCTTTCAGAGGCTTCGATCATAACTTTTCCTTTGTCAATAATTAATTCTCCAGGAGTGTTTTCTAATAATGCTGTATTTAATCCAATTCTTCCTCTTTCCAGATCAATTTCTGTTACAAGAGCCTTTATAACCTCACCCTCCCCAAAAATTTCTCTTAAATCGCGAATCGATCCTTTTGTTATGGAAGATTGATGAAGAAGGCCGCTTGCTCCTCCTAAATCAATAAAAAAGCCATATGGTTTAACTACTAAAACTTTACCTTCGATTAATTGTCCTAATTCTAGATCAGCAAATTTAGCAACTAATGATGCTTTTTTTTCTGACAAAACAAGTTTCCTTGACTCTGGATTAACTTCTAAAAATGCAACTTTTAAATTTTTACTTACTAAAGATTGATAATCTTGGCCATCTTCAAGCTGTGATCTTGGGATAAAACCTCTCAGTCCATCAACATCGCAGGTAAGTCCACCCCTATTGAATCCGTTTATTAACACTTGAATTAATTCTCCATTTTTAGCAGAAATTGAAACTTTTTCCCAACTTTGTCTAAGAATTAATGCTCTGGCACTAACAGTAACCATGCCATCAGCATTTTGTTCTTTAATAACTAAAACTTCCATTTCAAGTCCAATAGGAAATTTTTCTTTGAAATTAGTAATGACTCCTAATCCGCATTCTTTTTTTGGCATGTAACCTGGTGCTTTGCCGCCAATGTCTATATATAACCCATCATTTTCCAAAGCTATTACTTGCCCCTTAATTGTCTCTCCAGTTGAACCAATAGGTTCATTTTCATTTAAAGCTTCTAAAAAAGCTCTTTCATCAAAATCAAATTCATCAACCTTTCTTTCTACTGTGAAATCTTGATCTTCATCTTGAATATTTAAAGGTTTTGACAAATTTTGATAACTTTTGTCCTCAAACTTAATGTTTGTGGAATAGTTATCTTCCTCTTGAATTATTGGGAATTCAGAAATTTGGGGCTTTATGGTTTCAGCATCTTTTTTAACTTCTTTTGAGAGATTTTGATTGTCATCACAAGTTTCGTTTTTTTCTCTATCGCTATCTTTTTTGCTTATGTGAAGAACCTGTGGAGGCTTCTTGGAATCTATTTTTTTGCCCTTAATTTTTTTATCTTTTTGGGCATCCTTATCACTAACTCCCTTCATAGGTAACATAAGAGTAAATTATAATTAATATATCCTAAACGTTAGTACTCACAATTAAAAATAATGAACTTTAAATCAATACCAAGTGAATTCGAATATTTATCTTGGCCTGAAGTAAAAAATATATCACAAGATGTAAGATCTACAATTATATGGCCATTTGGAGCAGTAGAGCAACATGGCCCCCATTTACCTTTAGCTACAGATAGTATTTTTGTTGATGAGATAATTTGTGATGTTTTTAAATTAATTCCTCCTGACGTTCCAATAAAGAAACTTCCCACTCAATACTTTGGGTTTTCTCCAGAACATAAGGGATTCGATGGAACTATTACCTTATCTTCAAATTTAATTACATCAATGATAAAAGAGGTTGGGGTTCAATTAGCTGATATGGGTTTTAAAAGATTGATTTTACTTAATGCACACGGAGGACAGATTTCCTTACTAAATACCGCAGCAAGGGAATTAAGAAGTATTGCACCAAAGATGTCAATTTTTCCTTGTTTTTTATGGAAAGGAGTTGATGGATTAAGTGAACTTTTGACAAAAAATGAAATTGAAAATGGTTTACACGCATCTCTCACTGAAACTAGCTTGATGATGGCTTTGAAATCTGAACTTGTTGGAGATGAAAGACCTTGTGAAGGTATTGATAGGCAAATCCCTGAGGGTTGGAGCTTGGAAGGTAATGCTCCGACTGCTTGGTTTACAAAAGATTTAAGTAAATCTGGAGTTATAGGCGACAGTAAAGGTTCGAGTAAAGAGCTCGGAAATTCTTTAAAGGACTTGTTAGTCAATCATTGGTTTAAATTAATAATGAGTCTTATGAAATCGGACTGGCCTAACTAAAAGTACAAAAAATTTTTAAATTGATAATTAACGGGGTTTAACAATTGAAACTATTTTCATGATATTTAAATAAACTCACTATAATTGTGTCAAACTTATGCATAATGAGCTAAAGATTACTGTCATGCAAACTCTCGAATCAAATAAAAACAATAATATCGAAAATTCTACTGATGTAAATTCAATAGAATTACCTGACTTCACTACTGAATCTTATAAGGATGCTTACAGCAGAATAAACGCAATTGTTATTGAAGGGGAACAAGAAGCCCATGATAATTATATTTCAATAGCAACTTTAATACCCAATGAAGTAGAGGAGTTAACCAAACTAGCAAAAATGGAGCTGAAGCATAAAAGAGGATTCACTGCTTGCGGGAGAAATCTGGGAGTTAAGGCAGATATGATTTTTGCGAAAGAATTTTTTTCTAAGTTACATGGCAACTTTCAAATCGCACTAAAAAACGGCAACCTAACAACTTGTCTTTTAATACAGGCAATTCTAATAGAGGCTTTTGCGATATCTGCATATCATGTTTATATAAGAGTTGCTGATCCTTTTGCAAAAAAGATTACTCAAGGAGTGGTTAAAGATGAATATCTCCATTTAAATTATGGTCAAGAATGGCTAAAAGCAAATCTATCTTCATGTAAACAAGAGCTCATGGAGGCTAACAAAGTCAATTTACCTTTGATAAAAAAAATGTTAGATGAAGTCGCTGAAGATGCTTCAGTACTTGCGATGGATAGAGAGGAATTAATGGAGGAATTTATGATTGCCTATCAGGATACACTTTTAGAGATAGGATTAGATAATAGAGAAATTGCTAGAATGGCAATGGCAGCAATTGTTTAATTTCTAATAATTTTATTTAGTCACTTTAAATAATAATTTTTATCAATTTAGTTGATAGCACTGTGCTATTGTTCATAACAATATATAGAACCATCAATAAATAATCAATGTTTGGGCTCATAGGTCATTCAACTAGCTTTGAGGATGCAAAAAAAAAGGCATCATTATTGGGTTTTGATCATATCGCAGATGGTGATTTAGATGTTTGGTGCACAGCACCGCCACAACTAGTAGAGAATGTGGAAGTTAAAAGTGCTACCGGTATTACGATTGAAGGAGCATATATTGATTCATGCTTCGTCCCTGAAATGCTTGCAAGGTTCAAAACGGCAAGAAGAAAAGTATTGAATGCAATGGAATTAGCTCAAAAAAAAGGGATTAATATTACGGCTTTAGGAGGTTTCACTTCTATAATTTTTGAAAATTTTAATCTCCTTCAGCATAAGCAGATTAGAAACACTTCGTTAGAGTGGGAAAGGTTCACGACTGGTAATACTCACACTGCTTGGGTAATTTGCAGACAATTAGAGATTAACGCTCCAAAAATTGGAATTGATCTCAAAAGAGCAACTGTGGCGGTTGTAGGTGC
Source organism: Prochlorococcus sp. AG-459-M13 (assembly GCA_003212005.1). Lineage (GTDB taxonomy): Bacteria > Cyanobacteriota > Cyanobacteriia > PCC-6307 > Cyanobiaceae > Prochlorococcus_A. The sequence goes on from QCRE01000014.1 coordinate 15,584, forward strand.
AACAGGAGATATAGGAAGCGCTGTTTGCCGATGGCTAATTAATAAAACGGGTATAGGGGAACTTATTATGGTGGCAAGACAACTAGAACCATTAACTTCTTTGCAAAAAGAATTAGATGGGGGAATTATCAAAAACTTAGATGAAGCATTGCCTGAAGCAGATGTTGTTGTTTGGGTAGCAAGTATGCCAAAGACTATGGAAATCGATGTGAGTAAACTTAAACAGCCTTGTTTAATGATTGATGGCGGTTATCCAAAGAATCTGGACGAAAAATTCCATGGTAATAATATTCATGTTGTGAAAGGAGGTATAGTAGAATTTTTCAATGATATAGGTTGGAATATGATGGAATTAGCAGAGATGCAAAATCCTCAAAGAGAAATGTTTGCATGTTTTGCAGAAGCTATGATTTTAGAATTTGAAAAATGTCATACTAATTTTAGTTGGGGTAGAAACAATATTTCTCTTGAGAAAATGGAGTTTATTGGCGCTGCTTCTATAAAGCATGGATTCTCTGCGATTGGCCTTGATAAATATCCAAAAGTACTTGCAGTTTGAATCATGCCAAGACGTTATCTTCTTGATTTTGAAAAACCTCTAGTTGAGCTAGAAAAACAAATTGAGCAAATTAGAGAATTAGCCAGAGACTCGGAAGTAGATGTTAGTCAACAGTTATTACAGCTAGAAGCACTTGCTACAAGAAGAAGAGAAGAAATTTTTAGATCTCTTTCACCTGCCCAAAAAATACAAGTAGCTAGACATCCACAAAGACCAAGTACTTTGGATTTTATTCAAATGTTTTGCGATGATTGGATTGAATTACATGGGGATAGAAATGGAGGTGACGATATGGCTCTTATTGGAGGTATAGGTACTGTAAATAATCAACCTGTGCTTTTATTGGGCCATCAAAAAGGAAGAGATACAAAGGAAAATGTGGTTAGAAATTTTGGGATGGCAAAACCGGGAGGTTATAGAAAAGCTTTAAGGTTAATGCAGCATGCTGATAGATTTTCATTGCCCATACTGACTTTTATTGATACTCCTGGTGCTTATGCTGGGCTCTCTGCAGAAGAACAAGGTCAAGGTGAAGCCATAGCAAGAAATCTTAGAGAAATGTTTGGTTTTCAAGTTCCAATAATTGCTACTATTATCGGGGAAGGAGGGTCTGGAGGTGCACTTGGAATTGGAGTCGCTGATAGGTTATTGATGTTTGAACATAGTGTTTATACGGTTGCTAGTCCTGAAGCTTGTGCATCAATTTTGTGGAGAGATGCGGCAAAAGCTTCTGAAGCAGCAACAGCTTTAAAAATAACGGGTAAAGATCTTCTCGAATTAGGGGTAATAGATGAAGTCTTATCAGAACCTTCAGGGGGTAATAATTGGGCTCCCATAGAGGCTGGAAATACATTAAAACATGCTATCGAAAAGCATCTTAATGAATTATTGGAATTTAGTAAAGATGAACTTTTAGAACAAAGATATGCGAAATTTAGAGTTTTAGGTAAATTTATTGAATCAAATAATTTTCAAGAAATTCAGGAAGAATTACATCAAAAAACAGAATAAATTGAAGTTAGCTTACATTACAGGAGCCTCTAGAGGTATTGGTCGATCTACAGCAATTACTTTTGCAAATGCTGGCTGGGATTTAATTTTACTTTCAAGAGATTTAGAGAAGATGGAGTTGCTAAGAGATCAACTATTAGGTACTAACTCAACAATTAATCTTGTACAGTGCAATTTATCTAATCCTGATGAAATAGAGATTTCGATAAAAGAATCAATTAAAAAATATGGTTGTCCTTCTGTTTTAATAAATAATGCTGGATGTGCATATAACGGTAATTTGTTAGAAACTCCTCTAAAGAAATGGCAAGAAATAATACAAATTAACCTTACAAGTGTTTTTCAGATATGTAGTTTAGTTGTCCCGCAAATGCGCAGGAATGGAGGTTTAATTATTAATGTTAGTAGTCATGCTTCTTACAATCCATTCCCGCAGTGGGGCGCGTATTGTGTATCTAAATCTGCTCTTGTAATGTTTACCAAGTGTTTAAGAGAAGAGGAAAGATCTAACTCAATTAGAGCTTGTACAATAACTTTGGGTTCAGTTAACACTCCTCTTTGGGACTCGAAATCAATTAAATCAGATTTCGATAGATCATCTATGCTTTCATCAACCAACGTTTCAAACACAATTCTATATATGGCTGAGCAACCAGATTCACAAATAATAGAGGATTTAACTCTATTGCCTTCTGGTGGGGCTTTTTAAACAAATATCATCTTTTTTTAAATTATTTTAGTGATGTTTTTTAGGCTTAAATGAACCCGATTAAACACAAGAATGTGATATAGTGTATAAGCAAATAAGCCCAAGATAGATAAAGTTAATTAAGTTTGCATACTAATTTCTGTTTAGAATTTTATGACTTCTACATTACCCAACGATAATATTAAAAAATTTGATGAACAGATTACTAACAAACTAATCTCAGAGATAATTAGGGATCGTATTAAAGCCAAAGGTACTAGATTCAGTGCCAATGATAATATTTCTGATTTTATTAATCCTGGAGAATTGGAAATCTTAGAAAGAGAGGTGGCATCTAGAATAAAAGATCTTCTAAAATCACTTATTATTGACGTTGATAATGACCACAACACTCAGGAAACTGCAGAACGTGTTTCAAAGATGTATTTAAATGAGGTTTTCAAAGGTAGATATTTTGAACAACCAAAAGTTACAAGCTTTCCAAATGATAAGAACCTTGATGAAATATATACTGTAGGGCCAATTACCGTTAGATCTGCCTGTTCTCATCATTTAGTTCCAATCTTGGGTGAATGTTGGATAGGAATCAAACCAGGTAACAAAGTTATTGGACTTTCGAAGTTTGCAAGAGTTGCTGATTGGGTATTCTCCAGACCACATATTCAAGAAGAAGCTGTAATGATACTTGCAGATGAAATTGAAAAATTGTGTGAGCCTAAAGGTCTTGGGATAATTGTAAAAGCACAACATTACTGCATGAAATGGAGAGGAGTTAAAGAGCCAAATACTAGCATGATCAATTCAGTAGTAAGGGGAGATTTTAGGCATGATATAAGTTTGAAACAAGAATTTTTTGAACTAGTTAAACAACAATCTTCCAGTAACAACTATTGAAAAAACTAGTATTTTTTTATTTCTTTAATAATTAAATCAACTTTATATATATCTTTAATTCCTGGAGAAGTTTCAACACTACTAGAAATATCTATTCCATTTGGCTTGAATTTTTTTGAAATTTCATAAATCCAATCTTTAGAAACTCCTCCTGCAAGCCACCAAGGTTTAGTAAAACTTAAATCCTCTAAGTATGTTTTTTCTATTCTCTTACCAGACCCTCCGTATGTTTCTTCATTCCATGAATCTAGAAGTATTGCATCTATAAAATTCTCATAGGGTTTAATCTTATCAAGGTCTTTTTTATTTTTTATTCTGAAGGCTTTCCATAATCCAACATTTGGAATCCGTTGTTTTAATTGTCTACAGTAATCAATATCCTCATTTCCATGAAGTTGAATTATCGTTTCGTTTTGTTCTACTAAAAAGCTCTTAATAAGTGAGTCTATAGGACTATCTTTTACAACTGAAACTCTATCTACATTTGGATATAAATTCTTCAAAGTTGAAAATATCTCTTTTTTCTTTTCAGGGGAAATGTATCTTGGAGATTCATCAACGGAAATGATTCCAATTGCATTAGTGCCTAATTTGGCTACTTCAAGGGCTTGCTCAATGGATGTTATGCCGCAAATTTTAACTAAAGTTTTGTTCTCAAGCATATCTTTATCTTAGCGGTAGAATTAATATTATTTTTAAATATAAGGGAGATTATTTTTGAGGAGTTTGCAAATTTTTAAAATATGGGGAATCCCCTTCAAAATACACCCCTACTGGTTTGCAATTCTTTTTTTATTCTCATGGAGTATTTCTAATCAAGTTAATTTAAGTTCTGGCGAAATTTACAATACTAAAGAAGCTTGGTTAATTGGTTTTTTGACTTCTTTTTTCTTACTAATTACGATTATATTCCATGAAGTCTTTCATACTTTTGTTTCTTTAAATCAAGGAGTAATAATAAAAAAAATTACCTTTTATTTCTTAGGGGCAATTTTGCAAATAGAAAAGGATTGTCAAACGGCTTTAGGAAATATAAAAATTGCAATTGTTAGGCCTTTATTATGCTTCTTTACAGCAATAATTCTCCTTTTTATAAGTTATCTAAGTGAATCTAATGAGCAAATAGTACTAAATATAGTAAACAGAGTAGCCATATTAAATCTTTTTTTGGGTTTTTTAAACCTTCTTCCTATAGGATCTTTAGATGGAGGCAATTTGTTAAAAAGTATTATTTGGTATTTTTCAGGAAGTAAAAATAAAGGGAGAAAATTTTTAAATAAACTTACCTTAATACTTTCAACTTTAGTTTTTTTATTTGGAATTATATGTTTATTTAGTTTCAATTTTTACTATGGTTTATTACTAACTTTTTTAGGGTTATTTGGAATTAATTCATCAAAGTCTGAAAATCAATTTTTTTAAAATTGAAAATATTCTAAAGTTAAGTAAAGTTTCGGATCTTAAACTAAAGCCATTAAGAAAAATAGAATCTAATTCAAACTTATTTGATTTAAATAATTTTGTAAAAAATAAAAAAGATAATCAGGATAACTATTTATTCTTAACTAAAAGTGGAAGATGGGACGGCTTTATTCAGGAAAATATTTTAAAGTCAGTTTCGGTAAAAAAATGGGATCGTACATTTGTTGAAGATTTTAAGCAGTCAATTAATAAATTTCCTTCTATAAATTGTAGTGCTCAATTATGGAGAGTTATAGAAAAAATAGAGACATCTAATGAAGGTATAATTTTAGTAATAAATCCTGCTGGTATACCTCTAGGAATTGTTGACAGAAATAGAATTGGTTATTTTGTATTTAATAAATTGGGTTTGAAATTGCCCTCTAATATAATTAATAAATTTAATAATAAGGATAAATATCCGCTAGGAATTGAATTACCCAGAATTATAAAATTAATGAGAAAAAAAGGAGAAATTGAATAAATTTAACTCATAATAATTTTCTAATATCATCCTCTGAATAGATAATAGTTTCAATTTCTAGATATGATTTAGATTCTAAAAATGCATTCTTTAGATATTTAATTATTTCATCATTTGTAAGATTCAAATCAATTTGTGTAGGAGGTTCTTCTTCAAATAATTTAAACCACAATTCTCTAGGAGGTTTAATTTGAATCTCACCATGTTGTAGGAACCCCCCCTTTTTTCTATACTGGGCACTTCCTATCCTTTTAAAACCATTTTGATCAACCAAATCAGATACGTAGGATGAACTAAAACAGTTTTCTGTTATATTGGATTTTCTTAAATTTCCTTTTTTTAAACTTAACCCAAGATGATTAAAACTATTAATTAGCCAATTATTCACAAGATCATAACTAAAACTCTTGTAAGAAGGTTTTTTGAATGTTAAAGCATATGTTATACCCCCAGAATGAAGTACCGCTCCACCTCCTGAAGGCCTTCTTACGACTTTAATAATGCCATCCTCTATAAGCTTTTCCCAATGTGGTGGAATTTTTTTTTGATGATAACCAAGAGAAATCCAATTTCCTTCCCAATGATAAAACCTTAATGTAAAAATAATTTCAACTTTGGAAATAGTCTTTTCTAAAAAAAGTAAATCAAGGGCCATTTGCTCTACCCCAGATAATTTCGATGTAGAAATAATTAAAGCTTGATTTTCAATTCTCAAAATTATTTTTTGATTTAATTACGTAACAGCATTTTGTAATAGTGTATCAATTTTTCACTTTTGGGTAGAGAATATAGAAAATAAATTCACTTATCATGGATCCATCTCAATCAATCAATTTAACAATACTTGGACTTATTGTAGTAATTCATGCAGGAGTCCTAGCTTTGAGACTTGGCATAAGTTTGGCTAGAACATAAAAATATTTTTTGATTTCCAGAAATTTTACGGTAATAATCGATTAAGGCTTTTAATTTGAGCCTTTAAAATTACCAATGTAAATAATTGGCCTAAATATTAAATATATTGAAAAAATATATTTTATGGCTTAATTACCTTTAGCTGCCGCTATGAAGTTAAATTACAAAAAACAAGAACATTTTGTAAGCTCAATTTTTCTAGGATTGAAATTTTGTTTTTTTCTTTTAGCAGTAGTAAGCTTAACAAAAATTGGATACAGCTCAAAAGTTAGATTAATTAGATTAAGAGAGATTAAAAGTTCTTATAAGTTTGAAAAATCAAGATTTGAAATTTTAAGTGGTAGATTTGATGATTTAATATCTTTTGAAGGTGAACAAAGATTTATGAAGGATCAAGACCAAATGATTTCTAGAGATATAATCAGAGTAATATGGCGTTGATAAATATGATTATAAAGTCATTTAATTATCGTTTTTTTTATTAATTTTTATAGCCAGTGAGTAAAAGTACTAAAGGTTTGGCCCTTATAACAGGAACAACCTCGGGAGTAGGATTAAATACCTTAAACCCTTTGTTGAGATTTGGATGGGAAGTCATAGCAGTTAATCGCTCGAATAAAAGGGCGGCAGAAATAGCTCAGCAATCACTGTCAGATTCTGAAATGAAAAATATTCATTTTATAGAAATTGATTTGTCTGATTTAGAAGATGTAAGAAATGGTTGTAGTGAAATATTGAAAAAATTTAAAAACCCTATAAATTCAATTATTTGTAATGCAGCAGTTTATAAACCAAGATTGCGTAAGCCTGAAAGATCTCCGCAAGGATTTGAAAATTCTATGGCTGTTAATCATTTTGGTCATTTTCTCCTAATAAATCTTCTTTTAGAAAATATCTTATCCTCTGAAAAAGAAATTGTTTTAAAAGGCAGAGCTATTAAATTTAAGCCACGAATTACGATACTAGGAACTGTTACTGCTAATTATTCTGAACTAGGCGGGAAGATACCAATACCTGCTCCAGCTGATCTCGGTGATCTGTCAGGCTTTAAAAATGGATTTCTATCACCAATTAGCATGGCTAATGGAAAAAAATTTAAACCAGGGAAAGCTTATAAAGATAGTAAATTATGCAATATGATAACAGTACAAGAATTATCAAAAAGGTATTCTAAAGAGAGAATAATTATTAATTCTATTTATCCTGGATGTGTTGCAGATACAAATCTTTTTAGAAATACTCCTTGGATTTTTAGATTCTTATTCCCAATTTTTCAAAAATTCATCACAAAAGGATATGTATCTCAAAGATTAGCAGGAGAAAGAGTAGCTCAAATAGCTAGTTTTAGAAAATATGCAAAACCAGCAGTGCATTGGAGTTGGGGAAATAGACAAAAAAAGGGAAGAAAAGCTTTTTCTCAGCAATTGTCAAATAGAATTGTTGATTCGAATATTTCAAAACAAACTTTTGAATTAACTAGAAAATTAGTTGGATTAGATTAGAGGAGTTAATCAAATCCTAATAAATCAAAAATTTCCCTATCTTTTAGCGGAGTGCCCTCCAAAGGTTCTACATTTTCTAACATATTCTTAGCGAGTGATAAATATTCATTTTGGACCTCAATCACATCTTCTGTTGGTTCCATTTCAAAAATAGTACACTTCTTAAGTCTTGATCTTCTAATAGCATCAACATCTTTAAAGTGAGCCATGGTTTTTAACCCAGTTCTATTATTAAATTTATCAATTTGATCTGTATCTTTAGATCTATTTGCTACTACTCCCCCTAACCTTACTTTATAGTTCTTTGCTTTGGCCTTAATTGCAGAGACAATTCTATTCATTGCAAATATTGAATCAAAGTCATTAGCCGTAACAATTAAGCAGTAATTGGCATGTTGCAAGGGGGCTGCAAAACCTCCACAAACAACGTCTCCGAGGACATCAAAAATAACTACATCTGTGTCTTCTAGTAAATGATGCTCTTTTAAAAGCTTTACAGTTTGACCTGTTACATATCCGCCGCAACCTGTTCCAGCAGGTGGACCGCCGCTTTCAACGCACATTACTCCATTAAAACCCTCAAACATAAAGTCAGTTGGTCTCAATTCTTCACTATGAAAATCTACTTCTTCAAGAATATCAATCACAGTTGGGACCATTTTGTGTGTAAGAGTAAAAGTACTATCATGCTTTGGATCACATCCAATTTGTAAAACTTTTTTACCTAATTTGGAGAATGCAGCAGAAAGGTTTGATGATGTTGTTGACTTTCCAATACCTCCTTTACCGTAAACAGCTATTACTAAAGCTCCTTCTTCAATGTTCAATTTTGGATCTTGCTTGACTTGAACACTGCCTTCACCATCAAGAGGTTTATTTATTGTACTTGTCATTTAAAGCTAGAATTTACACGTTAATACTTATATTCTTGCAGGTATAAGCTTCCTAAAATGTATTTCTCAACAAATAGTTATTTATTAAGATGAAAGATACAAGATTTGTTATTATAACTAAATATTTTAGACTTTTTATTTATTTCATAAGTGAAAATACTCATGCCTTTAAACTATTTTATTTGTAATAATTAACCAAAAAA
>QCRE01000015.1 GCA_003212005.1 Prochlorococcus sp. AG-459-M13
ATTTAGGTTTGCCATCAAAAAATTATTTTTTTTTATCCTACATCCTTAGACTCAATCAAATTCTATAAAGTAAATTTTTTAGCAAAAATCTTTTAATTTTGACCTTAAATGATTAACAAAATAATTTGATGTTAGTTCTTCTCCTGTTACTTTATTCACTAACTCCATAGAGTTAACAGATCTTCCATAGTTATGAACATTACTTTTTAACCAAAAAATTATTTTTTCATATTCTCCATTATCAACTAAATTATCTATTAACCCTAATTCCTTTTCCATTTTTGATGAGATTTGAGCGCTTATAAGATGTCCTAACAAATATGAAGGGAAATATCCAAAGGCTCCTTCACTCCAATGGACATCTTGCAGACAACCTTCTGCATCATTAGATGGCCTTATTCCTAAAAGTTCCTCATATCTTTTATTCCATTCTGATGGAACATCTTTTGCTTTTAGATCCCCTTGAATTAATTCTATTTCAAGTTCAGTTCTTATTAAAATATGCAGCCCATAACTTAATTCATCTGCCTCAACTCTATTTAAACCAGCTTGCATATGATTAATAGATTTCCAAAGCTCGGAATGATTATTTAAAGAACAACCTTCAGAAACAAAATATTTAAAGAACCTTTTTGAAAAAGATTTTGATTTAACTATCCTATTTTCCCAAAACAATGATTGGCTTTCATGAACACCCATTGATGTTGCTTGACCTAGAGGCCATGCGAACCATTGATGACTTTGAGAAGGTAAACCCTGTTCATAAATTGAATGCCCCCATTCATGTGCAGTAGCTAAAAAACTTGAAAGTGGTTCACCTTCAACAATTCTAGTAGTAATCCTGTAATCATCTGGGCCTAGGGTTATAGAAAAAGGGTGGGGTGATTTAGCAACTACAACAAGATCTTTATCTCTACCAAATTCATCAAGTAATTTAGAACACAAATTTTGCTGCGATTCAGGACTTAAATCCCAATGATATTTTTCTGATTCCTTGAGATCACTTAATAAAGACGGAATAGTTTCTTTAAGCGGCATAAGAATATTATTTAACCAATCTAGGGTTAAGTCAGGCTCAAATGGTTGAGCTAAAGTTTCCCAAGGTGTATGTTTATCAGATATTTGGTTTGCTTCTTCAATACGTAATTTGATCAAATCTTCAAAAAAAGGTAAGAAGATTTTAAAATCTGACTTTTTCTTAGCTTCTTGCCAACTTTCATAACCTTTTGATTTAGACTTAGCTAGACATTCAACTAATTTAGGGTCTAGATTATTTTGCCTATTAAATTCTTTGATTAATAATTCAATATTTCTCTTTTTACTTTGAATAATTTGAAGATTAGATGATGTTTCTAGGTAACCATTAAATTCATTTTCAGCCCCTTTTATTAGATCTAAAAACTCTTCTGAAGAATTTCTCTTATGAAGTATCTTAGCGATATATGTAAGTTGGTCAGATCTCCAAGAAGCTCCCTTCTTGGGCATCCCAGTATTTTGATCCCAATATAATGTACTCTGTATTGAGCCTAAAATTTGAGTTTCTTTTAGATAAGCACCTAGCTTATCCCATTGAGTTTCAGCCAAAAATATTTATATTAATTATCAAACATCTTAAGACAAAAATTTTGAAGTAAGTATAAAGTTTAAAATCTATATTCACAATAGAATATTGATTAATAAAATTTAAATATTTATGGAACAATTTTTTTCAAAATTAAATTACATAACTAATGGAGAAGGTTTAACTGATATTACAGAGGATTTAAATTTATTTATACAAAAGAGTAATTTTCATTCTGGAATTTTAAATTTAACTTCACTTCACACCAGTTGTAGTTTGACCATAAATGAGAATGCAGATCCTAATGTTTTAAGCGACTTAAGAAAATTTATGAAATCTATAGTTCCGTACAACTGCTATACCTCTTTATCAAAAAATAAAGAGGAAATCTACTATGAACATTTTCAAGAAGGAGAGGACGATATGCCAGCTCATATTAAAACTGCTTTAACTAATACTAATTTATCCTTGAGTTTTCAAAGGGGTAAAATAATAATTGGAACCTGGCAAGCAATTTATTTGTGGGAACATAGATTTGGTCAAAAAGAAAGAAGTATAAGTGTTCATATTATTGGTGAAAAAAATTTCAAATATCTATAATAGGAAATAGTTAACCTGATTATTAATGAAACCATATCTTTTGCAGAATGAAGAGTTAAAAGAACTTATTGCTAAAATACCTGGTTGGGAAATTATTTCAAATTCTATAGAAAGAGAATTTAAATTTGATAATTTTGTAGAGGCCTTTGCATTCATGACGAAGATCGCTTTAATTTGTGAAAAACATAATCATCATCCAAATTGGGAGAATGTCTATTCTAAAGTAGTAATTAAGCTAAGTACTCATGACTTGGGAGGTATTACAAATTTAGATCAAACAATTGCTTCAGAAATAAATGAAATTTACGAAAATTAATTTCCTAGAAAGTTGTTTAATTACATCAAAACAAATAATATAAAATGTCTGAAAAATTAATTCCAGTTACTATTATTAGTGGATTCTTGGGCTCAGGAAAAACTACACTTTTAAATCATATTTTAAAGAATCAAGTTGGAATTAAAACTGCTGTTTTAGTAAATGAATTTGGGGAAATAGGAATTGATAATGAATTAATCATAAAAGCTGCTGAAGATATGATCGAATTAAATAACGGGTGCATTTGTTGCACAATAAACGGGGAATTATTAAACACTGTATCTAAGATATTAGAAAGACCAGAAAAAATAGATTATTTAATTGTTGAGACGACGGGCCTTGCGGACCCACTGCCTGTAGCAATGACTTTTGCAGGGAGTGATCTAAGAGAAAAAGTAAGATTAGATTCAATCATCACTTTAATTGACGCAGATAACTTTGATTTTGATATAGAAAAATCTAGCGTTGCTTACTCTCAAATTTTATACGGAGATATTTTACTTCTAAATAAATGTGATTTAGTAACTGATTCACAATTAAAAAAAATTGAAAAATCTATTAATGTAATAAAAAAAGAACCAAGAATTTTGAGATCTATAAAAAGTGAAGTTGGATTGCAAACAATTATGAGTGTTGGACTTTTTGAAACAGATACTTTTCAATTTAAAACTAAGAAAATGAAAAAAGAGAGTTCACACGATCACTCTTCTCATTCACACGATCATTCTTCACATTCTCACGATCACTCTTCTCATTCTCACGATCACTCTTCTCATTCTCATGATCACTCTTCTCATTCTCATGATTTGATTAATAATATAGAGGGATTTACATCAGTCTCTTACAAGACAAGTGAACCATTTTCTTTAAGGAAGTTTCAAAATTTTTTAGATAATCAAATCTCACAAAATGTATTTAGAGCTAAAGGAATTTTATGGTTTGTTGAAAGCGAACGAAAACACATTTTTCATTTATCAGGTAAACGTTTTTCTCTTGATGATGATGAATGGAGAAATGAAAAATCAAATAAAATTGTTTTAATAGGAAAAGATTTAGATCATCAAACTATTAAGAATCAACTAAATTTTTGTAGATTTAATTCCACAGACGAAGCATAACAAAGTTTTATTTAATTTTTGAAAAGTTTTATTAAACAAAAAAAGAAATCATTAACCGATTTAAACCCTTTAAATATTGCTTCATTAATAGTTGCGATTATTGTGATAATTCCAATTTTTTATTTCTTGATTGAAGGAATAAGTTTTGTTTTAGAAGGAAATTTTTCTTTAGGTAATTCAGGTAAAGAAGAAATATTTGGCACATTAATACTTTTGAGCTTTACAAGTTTATTTGGAGGTGGGTTAGGCACCTTAAATGCTTGGTTACTTTCAAATTGTGAATTTAGATTGAGAAAAAGTCTTCGTATTTTTCAACTCATTCCACTTGCTACACCAGCATATTTGATTACTGCAGTTTTACAAGATTTTGGGAGTATTTTAGGTTATCAAATAACTGGTTTGTGGTGGGGAATTCTTGTACTTTCAATTACTACTTATCCTTATGTTTTTATACTTGCTAATGAAAGCTTTAATAAATTTGGAGTTAATCAAATCAATGCAAGTAGAGGATTAGGTATTGGACCATGGGGAAGCTTTTTTAAGATTGCTCTACCAATGGCAATCCCATCATTAATAACTGGAATTAGTCTTATGTGTATGGAAGTTATGAATGAGTTAGGAACAGTTGAATTGTTAAATATTCCAAGTATTTCCAAAGGTATAATTGAAAATTGGATTATTGAAGGAAATCCTAAAAGCGCAATTGGATTATCATTGGTTGCCTTAATAATAGTTTTTGCTTTAATTTTATTTGAAAAATTTTCAAGAATAAAAACAAGGCGTTGGAGTGAAAATCCTGCATCCTTAGATTCACTGGGGTGGGATTTAAAAGGATATAGATCTCTCCTAGCAGTTTTAGTTACTTTATTTCCTCCATTATTTTCTATTGGAATTCCATTTTCTTGGTTTTTATTAAATATTGATCAGTTAAAAAAAGGACTTACTATAGAATTACTATCTTTAACTTTTAGAACATTTAGCCTTGGAATAATCGCTGCATTATTAACTTTATTATTCTCTTTAATATTAACTCTAACTAATCGTCAGAATAAGAGTTTACTCACAAAATTGATAACATTCCCTGCAGGTATAGGATACGCAATACCAGGAACGGTATTAGCGATATCACTAATAACTATTTCTACTTCAAAGTTCCATCTCATAGCTATTTGTCTTCTGATCTGGGGTTATATAGTTCGATTTCTGACTATTTCGAAAGGTACTCTTGATTCTGGATTTGAAAGAATATCTCCAAGTCTTGATGAGGCAGCAAAGGGCCTAGGCTCTAATTGGTTTGATGTTACCAAAAAGATACATCTTCCCTTGTTGAAAGGACCAATATTTGTTGGGTCACTTTTAGTATTTGTTGACACAATTAAGGAATTGCCAGTTACTTTTATTCTCAGACCATTCGACTTCGATACATTATCTGTAAGAATATATCAATACGCAGGAGATGAGAGAATGGCTGAAGCTATATTACCAGTAATCTTGATAACAGTCTTGGGTTTAATTGCATCAAGTACATTGATTCCAAGCTTAGAAAAAAAGAATTAAATTATTATCAATCTCATCTTTACCAAGCTAGATAACCATATTTTCCCAAAGCTAGTCATTAAGAAGAAATTAAAGTTCAAAACAAAATTTATATTTTAAGAGCTGTGATCAAAACTCTAAAAATAAAAAATAAGATAACCTTAAAAAAGTTATTAGAAATTTCAAAATTTATATTTTTAAGAAATTTGATAAAAAATACTTTTTACATTTTAAAGCTTATTTCCAATCTTCAAAAGCTTTAAATTCACTGCATGATTCTTTAATCATATTTTTTACTTCCTGTGCTGTTTTATTATTTTCAATCTGTAATCTTAAAATTTCATCATTTTCTGGTTTCAAAGAAATAGTTCCATTAGGTTTCATTGTTTGTTTAAATTTAATTTTTCCAAAAGTTGTTAAACACTCCCCTCGTCTTCTTAATAAAACCCACCTAAATTGTTTTCTCTCTCTCAATCCTATGGTATTGGAATATTGAAACCATAATTGCCTGAAATATTCTTGCTTCTCAATAGGTAAGATAACTTGGATAGAAAAACTTGTTCTATTTTTTTTCATATTAGTTACTTGAGAAGAAACATCATAAGCTCCTTCTTTTCTAAATATCTCTAATAAATTTGCAATTTCTTCAGATGATTGATCATCTATCAAAGCCTCTTGAATAGAAATCTCCTCATATCTTGGGCTAATTTTTTTATCTATTAAATTTTTATTACTGGTGTTAATTTTAAAAATCCTTACCAAATTAGGACATGGGAGTACTAAGTTTCCAATACCTACCCCATAGGAACTAATAGAGTATTTATTAGGCATTTGAAAAGATTCAACCAAATTTCCAAGTAAAGCTATTCCAGTTGGAGTAGACAATTCACCCTCTATTGAATCAATGTTCGAGATTACTTTAATATCTTTTTTTCTTAATAACTCTATTACCGCAGGAGATGGAATTGATAGTTTCCCATGGTCAGTTTTAACAAGTCCTCTACCTAATGTTGGTTCATTGCAAAAAACCTTTTTTGGCTTTAAATATTCAATTGAAGCACATACTCCAATAATATCCACTAATGAATCTATTCCCCCAATTTCATGAAAATGAACTTTATCAGGATCTATACCATGAACTACACCCTCTGCCATAGCTAAAGACTCAAAAACTTGGTAAATTCTTTTTTTTAGTTTTTTTTCTAATTCAGCCTTTAAAATTAAATCTTTTATACTACTCCAATCTCTTTTAGTACTTTGATCATTTATCCCAATTTCAACTCTAATTCCTCTAATAGAACAACTTTTCGATTCTCTGAAATTTAAATGATATGAATCTCCTAATCCAAAACATGCCAAAGTTTTATCAATTATAATTTTTGGTACTCCTAAGTCATGAAAAGCTCCAAGTAACATATCACCAGAAACCCCAGGGGAACATTCAATTAATATTTCTTCCATAACTTTTTATAGTTTTTAATAATAAAAATTAAAAGATCAGAAATTTGCTTAATCATATTAAGTATTAAGCTTTTTTAAATAATATTTTTTCTATAACTTCGTACTTAACCATTCGCAGTGTACTACCTTCTCTAATTACATCGAGGCTTACAAAATTATTCAAAAATTGAGCAGAAATATTACCTTCAACAGTAATTTTAAAATTTGCATTTTTAAATCTTTTTGACCGAGGAGAAGAACAAATTTTGATAACAACCTCTTCCTTTTCTGTATTTACATAGACCAATTCACCTCTAATAGAAAAATAATTATTGTTTAAATTTAATTCACCTAATAATTGATCAGGATCCTTTGAAAGATTACTAATTTCAACTTTATTTAATTGATAAGGATCCCATATACCCACGATCTGCAAATGTAAATTACTAGTGCTTTTATTTCTTGGATAAACTATCCAAAAATAATTCTTCTCTAAATTGATATGTTTTTTTATTAGAGATAAAGCTTTACCAAGAATAACTGTTTCAATAATTTTCCCTTCTTTGTCTTTTAATGTTCCACGATTTAATTGATCTACATTATTTGGAGTATATATACCTCTTACTATACCTATAGCCCTATATTGCAATTTATTTGAAACTTCTTGGATGGGATTTTTTATCATATTTAATTTTTTTAGAAATTTTTAGTTTAAAAGATAATTTACTAAATTAAAGATTTTCTTTTTCTTCAATATTATTAAATAATTTTAAAGCATCATCAATAGCATTAGAAGGTAAAGTGGCATCATTCATGCTATTTGCTCTTCTAAGCATCTCCACTATTTCAAAAGGATTAGTAGGTAAATCTGAACTACTGTTATCAAATTTTGTAGAGCTATCTATTTCAACATCATTTAAGTATGATTCTTCGGCATTTACTAAATTGAATCTCAAATTGAATGTTGAGATAAACAAAATAACAATTTTCGCTGATATAGATAAATATTTTTTCATTTTAATTAATTTCAAAATATTTCAAGATAGAAATTATTTGCTATTTTAATTTTACATGTTTTAAGCAATAAATTGTTAATCGCAACTTGGAATGTTAATTCTGTAAGAACAAGGCTTTCTCAGATTATAAATTGGATTAAAAATGTAAAACCAGATATTATTTGTCTTCAAGAGACTAAAGTTATAGACGATTATTTTCCTTCGATCCCTTTTGAAGAATTAGGTTATAAAGTTACTACGCATGGTCAAAAATCTTATAATGGTGTGGCAATAATAAGCAAATTTAAAATAGAAAATATAATTAAAGGATTTCCTATTGTAAGCGAAGATAAAAACAATTTTTTAGAATTAAATGAACAAAAAAGGCTAATAACTACTAATATCAATGGGTTAAAAATAATAAATGTTTACGTACCAAATGGATCTTCAATAGATTCTGACAAATTTGAGTATAAAATTGAGTGGTTAAATCATTTATCATCTTTTTTAGACGAGCAAGTTACTGAAGATGACTTAGTCTGTTTAGTAGGTGATTTTAATATAGCCCCATTTGATATTGATATTCATTCCCCTCAAAAATATGAAGGAGGAATAATGGCTTCAAAAATAGAAAGAGAAGCACTTAAAAATGTTATTAAAGGAAGATTTATTGATTCTTTTCGTATTTTTGAGAAAAATACTGGTCATTGGAGTTGGTGGGATTACCGTAATAATGCCTATGAACTTAATAAAGGTTGGAGAATAGACCATATTTATATCAGTATGAATCTTACTTCAAAACTCAAAAGCTGTGTAATAGAAAGGAGTCAAAGAGAAAATTTGCAGCCTAGTGATCATGCACCAGTTTTAATTAATTTAGAAATGGACGAACAAAATGAGCCTTACTTTGATGATGATGATGATCTTTTCGAAATATAATTCAACAAATTTTAAATTATGAAGAATCCTTAAAACGCCTATTATTAAAGAAAAATTTAGAAATGATTTAATCTTATGTCTAATTACTTTTTAAATTTCATATTTACAATCCATAATATCGCGATAAAAATATCATAATGTAGAATTTCATTCTGATTGACAAAATTTTTACTTATTTCTAACTTAGAACATGATGAAACTTTTCTCTAAAATCCATTTATTTAAATTTTGACTGATATATTAAAGACCACTCATTCTGAAGAAGTTTTTTCTTCCGCATTAGGACTAATGCCAGGAGGCGTAAGTTCACCAGTGAGAGCATTTAAATCTGTGGGTGGACAACCAATTGTATTCGATAGAGTAAAAGGTCCATTTGCTTGGGACATTGATGGAAATAGATATATTGATTACATTGGTAGTTGGGGACCAGCCATTTGTGGACATGCTCATCCTGAAGTTATAACAGCATTGCATGAGGCAATTGAAAAAGGTACAAGCTTCGGAGCACCTTGCATATTAGAGAATAAACTTGCTGAAATGGTAATAAGTGCTGTCCCTTCGATAGAAATGGTAAGGTTTGTAAACAGCGGTACTGAAGCCTGCATGGCTGTTTTAAGGCTAATGAGGGCATTTACCGGAAGAGATAAAGTAATAAAATTCGATGGATGCTATCACGGTCATGCAGATATGTTTTTGGTTAAAGCTGGTTCAGGAGTTGCAACTTTAGGTCTGCCAGATTCTCCTGGAGTTCCAAGAACAACAACAGCAAATACTCTAACTGCTCCTTACAACGATCTTGAAGCTGTAAAAAAATTATTTTCCGAGAATCCTGATGCAATATCTGGAGTAATTCTAGAACCTATTGTAGGTAATGCAGGATTTATTACACCTGAGCCTGGTTTTTTGGAAGGATTGAGAGAGCTAACAACTGATAATGGATCTTTATTAGTTTTCGATGAAGTAATGACTGGTTTCAGAATTAGCTATGGAGGTGCGCAAGAAAAATTTGGAGTTACACCTGATTTGACAACCCTCGGCAAAGTCATTGGTGGTGGTTTACCCGTTGGAGCTTATGGTGGGAGAAAAGAAATAATGTCTATGGTTGCTCCTTCTGGCCCTGTATATCAGGCTGGTACTTTAAGTGGTAATCCATTAGCAATGACTGCGGGTATTAAAACCCTTGAGTTGCTTAAACAAGAAGGTACTTATGAAAAGCTTGATACAGTAACATCTAGGTTGGTTGAGGGTATTTTACAATCTGCAAAAAATAACGGTCTAGCTATCAACGGCGGAAATGTAAGTGCAATGTTCGGATTTTTCTTATGTGAGGGACCGGTAAGAAATTTTGAAGAAGCCAAAACAAATAACTCAGAACTCTTTGGGAAACTTCACAAAGAAATGCTAAAGCGGGGAGTATATTTAGCTCCTAGTCCTTTTGAAGCAGGTTTTACGTCATTAGCCCACAATGATGAAGAAATAGAACAAACTCTAGAAGCATTTGATCAATCTTTTAATGCTATAAAAAATTAAATTTTTTACCTTTTATTACCTCCTACAATCACTGGAGGCATTCCACTTTCAGTTCCAGGAAGACCTGGAACAACTTGAGTACTACCATCCCATTTGTCTAAGAATAATTTAAAGAGAACTTGATCATTTAATCCTTTGTTTAAGGTTTCGTACCTTAATGCTTCTTGTTCCGCTATTTCTACTTCTGTCTTAGCTCTTAAAAGAAGCTGTCCAGCAATTTGCTTCTGTTCAATAGCTGCTCTATATTCTTCAGCTATTTCTAATCCAGTGAGGTCTAAACTTTTGACATCTACATAATCAAAAGAATTTAATTCCTCAGCTACAGTAGTAGCAACTTTTTCAGATATAACGTTAAATTCAGTTGCTATTGTTTCTAATTCATATTGAGAGAAAACAGATTTTAGCGCTTTCAGCAAAGAAGGTTGAACTATTTTTTGGTATACATCACTATTTCTGCTAGCAATTGTTGCAAAAATCCTACCTGCTTCATTTGGTTTGACTGAATATTTAACAGTAGCAGTTGCTCTTATAACTTGGAGGTCCTTTGTTAATGTCTCAAATTTCTCAGGTTGAACTTGTGTTTTTACATCAAAAGGGAAAACGCTCTGAACGAAAGGTATTTTAAAATTTAATCCCGGCCTTCTTGAGCCACCACTAACTTTTCCTAAGGTCGTTACTACAGCAACTTGTCCTGAAGGTACTACAAATAAAGATTGTGTTAGCAAAAGAAATCCAGTAAAAGATAAAACTATCAATAAAGTTGCTGTCCCTCCAGGGCCAGTTGGAGTTACGTTTTTGAAAGATGTTGACATTTAGATTTGCTTTTTATTTATCATATTTAAAGATATTAATTAATGCATTAATTAGGTATTTAATTAAAATATTTTTTTAATAATTCTTTTATAAACCAGGTAAATAATTTTATGCACTACCTGTTTTAAATTTCTGCAATAATTTTAAATAAAGATTCTCATCTATTTCCCTGATATCGTATTCTGAAGGCAAAACTCCATGTTTATGTTCATGGGCAGCCATCCAACAAAATTTCTCAATTTCTGATAATGAAAAACGTGGATAATCTTTTATTTTTATGCTTAAAGAATCTAAGAGAGATTTTGAATAGTCTGTCATTATAAACAAATTAATTTATAACATCTTATCTATAATTATTAGCTTGGAGAGGAATTTTGTATATCTCCTCTAAATTATTAAGTAATTTTATTGCAAGTTGAAGATCATTCTTACTTTTGCTCATTACCCTCAAAGTCTCTCCATTAATGCTTACATTTACCTTTTTAAACTCATCTCTTATTTTTTTACTGATTTTTTTCGCAATTTCCTGATTTAGGCCCTTCTTTAAAGTAATAGTTTGCTTTACTTTATTTCCGCTGACAACTTCTATAGTTTTATAATCGAATATTTTTAAAGAGAGTTTTCTCTTGATTGCCTTTTGTCTGATAATATCGATCACAGAATTTAGAGTTAATTCACTATTTGTAGTTATAAAAATATTTTCTTTTTCCAATTCCAAGGATGTGTCTGTTCCCTTAAGATCGTATCTCTGGGAAATCTCTCTTTTAACTTGATCTAAAGCATTTACCAATTCTTGTCTATCAAAATCAGAAACCACATCGAATGAAAAATTTTCTGCCATTACTTAAAGTAGAAATAAATTTTTTTTATTATCTCAAATAATTTATAAATAAAAAAGAGTTGATTTAATCAAAAAATAATAAACTGACTAACTTACCCATTTCTTCTGCAGATCTACAACTATTTAATAAAGTTTCACTATCATGAAAAGCAAAACAAATTAATTGATCACATCTATTAATAATTTCTTGATTACAAAGACTACTCGCCATTGGTAAAGGTAATTCATCATTCTCGCTCTTTTCAATCAGATGCATGACACTCTCTAATTGATCTTTAATCTCAGGTAGTTGTTTATTTAAGCTCTGTGGCAAAAGTACAGTCAGCAAAGAAGGATTAATTTCCAAAACAGCTCTAATAACTGCAGCATTAACTCCCTGAGATCCTGATGTAAGAATAGTATGTCCTTCTTCCGCTAATGATCTCGCAATTAGTTCGATTAAATGAATATCTACAACAGGTACGTGTCTACTTCCCAAAAAAGCAATCCTTCTTTTTCCATTATCCTGAAGTTTTGCGAGTTCTTGAGCTAAGGTGTCAACACCTTCGGTTGAGGGTAGGTCTAGAGAACGACTCAAAATAAAATTGTTACTATATTTGAAACTAGCATTTATCTGAGAAATTGCAGGGGAAATCTATTGTTTCAAGAATATTCTGAAGATTTACATGCTCTTGAACCAATTGAACAGCATACGATGCCTTTATTGATTCATGTATCCTGACATGACCAAAAGCTTGTTCAATAATTTCTACCGAAGCAAGCGTATCTAAATCAACTTTTAAAATTGGCACTTCCAATTCTTCTGCTCTATGGATTAACTGTGATAAAGGTTCACCTAAACCAGTAAGAATTAAACATTGGGTGGAAGCCTCCAATGCTGCAAGTTGAATATCAGTTCTGTCAGCTCCTGTAACAACAGCCATATTTCTCCTTCTTCTAAAAAATTCCATTGCAGAATTAACCCCCATTGCACCAATACTTAATGTTTCTACAAGTAATTGCTCTTTTTCTGGACAACAAATTACTTTGGCATCTAATCTTCTTATAAGTTCACCTACAGTGACACTTCTGAGTAATGGAGATTTGGGCATCACTCCAAATACTTTTATGCTCATCTCTTGAAGAGAGGGTATAATTTTATTCTTTATTTTTTCAACTTCCTCAGGTACAACAGCATTCAAAACAGCTCCCACAAAATGTTCCCCTAATTGCTTTTTTGCGTCTAGTAAGGCATCTACACTTTTACTATCCTCCCATTGATTAACAATAAGGACTTTTGCGTTTAAATGATTTGCAAGTTGCGGAAGACTTAAACCATAAATCATTCCTTCATGAAGGCTACCTGCAGCCTCAAGAATATTTAATCCATCAAAATCATCATTTACTAATGCCTCAATTTGTTCAAAGCCTTTGCCAGGGAATAAGTCTTTATTAGCAATTCTTTTCTCAGCAGATATATTATCTAACAACCCCACTGATGGAATTAAGTTTTTTTCCTTTAAATTAAGAGTAGATCCAATAAATTTAACATCATCATCTATTAGTCCTTCATAAGCCATCGAAGGAAGATTAGTAAGTTCAATGCAAGTTGCTAATGGTTTTCCTATGCGGATTTTTTTCCCCTGCTCTATAAGTTTTTTTGATATTCCCAGTACCAATGCTGATTTACCACTAAATGGTTCACAGGAACCAATTAACAATATCTGACTCATAATGAATGAATGAATGAAATAACTTTATCCATAGATCCAAGATAATATTTTTTCTTAGAGTATACAAATGTTTATTTATGACTTTTAATCAAATAATTTATAAACACAGTGCAAACTAAATTAATTTAAGTCGAATTGATCTATTATCAAAGTTAGACAAAATTTAATTAATATGATGAGTGCAGTCGATACTATTGGTGTTACAGGAGCATCTGGGAGCTTAGGGAAAGAATTAACAAAAATATTTCGTAAGCAAGGATTCAAAGTCATAGGATTCACTCACAGTAAAAATAACTACGAAATAAATCAAGATTCTCCAAACGAATGGGTTGAATGGGAATGCGGAAAAGAATTTTTGTTAAAAGATCACCTTAAAAAGATTGATATCCTAATTCTGAACCATGGTATCAACGATTTAAGTAAAAAAAATTCTAGTTACGAAAATTCAATAGAAATAAATGCTTTAAGCAAATTTAAATTCCTTAATTTATTCGAAGAAATTGCTATGAAAGACAACTCAATCAAAGCAAAAGAAATTTGGATAAATACCTCCGAAGCAGAAATATTGCCAGCTTTAAATCCATCATATGAAATAAGTAAATCACTTATTGGTCAATTAGTTTCTTTTAAAACAAATCTTCTTGATGAAAATACGAAAAAAAAATTAAAAATTAAAAAAATTATTTTAGGGCCTTTCAAATCAGAATTAAACCCTATTGGAATTATGAATCCAAAATTTGTATCTAAATGTATTTATAATTTTGCCAATTTAAATATCTTCTTGATCATTGTTAGCCCTAATCCGCTCTCATATATCCTTTTCCCTATTAAAGAGTTATATTATTTTTTATATTGTAAATTCTTAATAATGTCAAAATTCATCAATTAAAATCTCTTTCTGTCAAAATTTCAATACCGTCTTTCATTACAACTATTGTATGCTCCCATTGCGCTGATAATTTGCCATCTTTTGTTATTACTGTCCATTTATCGTTTAAGGTTTTACAAAACTTGCTGCCTTCATTGACAATAGGTTCAACAGCCAAGGTCATACCTTCTCTAAGAACAACATTTGGTAATTCTTTAGTACGAAAATTAAAAACGGATGGTTCTTCGTGAAGGTTTCTTCCCACGCCATGGCCAGTATAGTCCTCAACGACGCTAAATCCATTAACTTTCACAACATCTTCAATTGCACCAGCAACATCAAGAAGTGTATTACCTGATTTAATTTTTGAAAGTCCTGCAAACAAAGCTTGAGATGCTACCACACTAAGTTTTTTGGCTTGATCACTTACTTCACCTACACAAACAGATATGCAACTATCACCGTGAAAGCCATCTAGATAAGCTCCAGTATCAATTTTCACTAGGTCTCCATCCTTAATTATTTTATTTTTATTAGGTATACCGTGCACAACTTCATTATTAATGCTTGAACATATACTACATGGGAAACCATGATAACCCTTAAAACTTGGCACGGCTCCCATTTCCCTTATTCTCTTTTCTGCAAAGTCATCTAAATCTTTTGTGCTCATTCCAGGTTTTATAAGGTCATTTATTTCTTTCAAAACAGTTCCGACAATTCTGCTAGATTTCTTCATTAATTTTATTTCCCTTGATGACTTTATCTCGATTCCTCTTCTTCTTTGTATAAAAGGTACTTGATTATTAGATTTAAAATTATTTTTATTTAATAAAAGATCTGCAAAATGTTTCATTGGAATAAATAATGGTAATAGGTAAATATCATCAAAATAGCCATAATCATTTTGGCTACTTTAAATCTATCAGTAAGAAAACAGAAAATGAAAATTATTACTAATTCTAGGCAATTTCATAAATCATTGGCACCTTGGGTTTTCCTCCCATTATTCATTTCAGCTTTAACAGGCTTATTTTATAGAGTTTCGAAAGATTTATTAGGTTACTCAAGAGAAGAAGTTCACTGGTTAATGTCTCTACACGAAGGTGAGTGGCTTGGAAGTAATGGTGAACTAATTTACGTAATTCTGAATTCCTTAGGACTTGTTTGGATGCTAATTACAGGTTTCCAAATATTTTCAAAAAAATTTTCTTTTGCTAAAAAGGTTACTAAAAGCGAGTCAAAAGGTTAGAATATTTAACTTATAGATTTATTGAACATAAAATGGCTAATGATAACAAGGAGAATGAGTCAGAAATCATTAATGCAACTGATACAACTAAAGTAATATCAGTTGAAAATAATGAAGAAAAAGAATTAATTTCCAAATCCAGAAATACTTTAAGTTCATCAAATTTAATAAATGATTTTGAAAATGAACAATTAAAAAAACAATTACCCGAAATATATGTTGGAGATACTGTTAAAGTTGGAGTAAAAATTACAGAAGGTAACAAAGAGAGGGTTCAACCTTATGAGGGGGTTGTTATCGCAAAAAGACATGGTGGTCTTAACCAGACGATAACGGTTAGAAGGATTTTCCAAGGTATTGGAGTTGAAAGAGTATTTATGCTACATAGTCCACAAGTTGCTTCTCTAAAAGTTGAACGTAGAGGTAAAGTAAGAAGAGCTAAGTTATTCTATCTTCGAGATAGAGTAGGAAAAGCTACTCGCGTTAAACAACGCTTTGATCGATAAGGTTGTAAAGTAATTTCAGCCTAATGGTCATAAAGGCGCTTATAATCTTTTTATTGCGTCGTTAGTTCAGTTGGTAGAACGCAGGTCTCCAAAACCTGATGTCGGGGGTTCAAGTCCTCCACGGCGCGTTTGGATCAACATTTTGTAAATTATTTTTTCATTGAGATGGAGTTAGATCTTCAACCAGGAGATGTGGTAAAAGTCCTCGAATCAGCAGCTTTAGGATGGGTTCGTGCGAGAGTCATCAGAGTAAAATCTGGTGGCAGAGTTGTTGTTCAAAGCGATCAAGGTAGGGAGTTTACAGCACGAGGGAACCAAGTTCGGTTAATTGAACCAGCTGGTTTTAGGCCTTAAAGAAAATTTATCGTTTCCGTTTTTAAAAGGGTACTTATTATTTCTTTAAATCCTCAAATTAATAAATTTTTTTTTATTACAACAACATAAATCAAGTATTATTATTTGATAATTTAAAGAGCAGTTCTCTAATTAAATTTAGAACAAAATTCCTGGGACCGTAGTTCAACTGGTTAGAGCACCGCCCTGTCACGGCGGAAGTTGCGGGTTCGAATCCCGTCGGTCCCGTTTTTTTTAAAGGCAATTGGAAAAACGATTAAGATTAGCACCAAGTCCAACTGGTTTGTTACACATAGGGACTGCAAGAACAGCATTATTCAATTGGTTATATGCTAAAAAAACTAATGGTAAATTTCTTATTAGAATTGAAGATACAGACACTTTAAGATCAAAATCTGAATATACAGCCAATATATTAGATGGATTGAATTGGCTTGGACTGAATTGGGATGAAGAGCCTATTAAACAAAGTGAACGAATTTCTATTTACAAAAAACAAATTAGAAGACTTTTAGAAATTGGAGCTGCATATAGATGTTTTGTATCAGATAGTGAGATTCTTGAGCTAAGAGAAAAACAAAAAAAAAGTGGTTTGCCACCTAAACATGACAATAGGCATAGAAATCTCACAAGTAAACAAATTAAAGAATTTATATCTCAAGGAAGATCTTCTGTAATAAGGTTTAAAATTGACGACGAAGCAAAAATTAAGTGGGAAGATCAAATTAGAGGCGAAATAAAATGGCAAGGAAAAGATCTTGGAGGTGATTTAGTCTTATCAAGGAGAGCTTTAGGGGATGAAATAGGAGATCCTTTATATAATTTTGCTGTTGTAGTGGATGATAATTTCATGAATATTACCCATGTCATAAGAGGTGAAGATCATATATCAAATACTGCAAAACAAATATTAATTTATCGAGCCTTAGATTTTAAATTACCAATTTTTTCTCATACTCCTCTCATATTAAATAGCGAAGGTAAAAAACTTTCTAAACGTGATTCCGTAACTTCAATTGATGAATTTAAAGAGATGGGTTATTTACCAGAGGCTTTAGCAAATTATATGGCATTTTTGGGGTGGTCAAAAAAAGGGTCTGAAAATGAAATACTATCCTTATCAGAAATATCAAAAATATTTAATTTGTCAGATGTTAATAAAGCTGGAGCAAAATTTAGTTGGGAAAAACTTAATTGGATTAATTCTCAACATATCAAAAATATGGAATTAACAAAATTATGTGGATATATTAAAAAATACTGGTTTGACAAAGGTTGGGAATCTCCCTCTGAGGAATGGGAATTAAAATTAACAGCTTTAATTCAAGACTCAATGATCTTATTAAAAGATTCCATAGATCAATCAAAACCTTTTTTCTCTTTATCTAAAATTCAAAATGAAGGAAAAGAATTTCTTGAAAATAATCAAGGTACAAGAGAATCACTAAAAAGTATTCTTAGTTATTTAAAGGATGAAAAAATAGTAAAAATTAATGGAGCCTATGCTAAAGAAATAATTAACAAAATTTCATTGAAAACGTCTATTAAAAAAGGGCTATTAATGAAATCTTTAAGAGTGGCTTTTTTTGGTTGTCTTAGCGGACCAGATTTAATTCAAAGTTGGGAATTATTATCTGAAAAAAGAAGTGATATCACCTTAATTGAAAGATGTCTTATATAACTACATTTCCTTTTCAACTAAATCCAAAAAATTAGCAAGAGGTCTTGCTGTAAGTCCTTGAATTCCAACTGTCATTAGTATTGTCAGGAATACTAATCCTTGTAGACGGCCAGCACCAAGCACACCTGCTTGCTCAAGTCTTATTGAGAAAAGAGATGCTACCGCAGCAGTAACTATTCCTCTTGGCGCCAACCATGCTAAAAATAGCCTTTGTTTAATATCTAAATCTCTGCCCATAGTTGCTAGAGATATAGAGGTTGGACGTACAATTAACATCAACATTAATACACAAATGATGCCTCCCCAACCTAGAGGACTTAATTCTCCCCAAGAAACATCAGATGCTAGAAGAGGGAAAAGGACTGTAATAGCAAGTTGAGCTAATTCACCAATCAGGTTATCTAATCTTTCTTTATCTATAATTTCTCTTTTACCTACAATAAACCCAGCAGCAACAGACGCTGGTAAACCTGATTCAGGTAAAATGTATTCACAAATTCCGTAGATAAGGAAAATAAAACCTAAGGTAACTTGAAGCTCAATACCAAATGATGCTTCGTTTTTGATTTTCTTTAAAATTTCAGATAGCAACCATCCAGAACATACACCAATCAAAACCCCTCCACCCAATCTCTGCATTAAAGCAATAAAAACCTCCTCAATTCCATGCAGATCTCCTAATATTAGTTCTAATAACAAAAGAGCAAGAACTGCTCCAATAGGTTCAAGCACTAATCCTTCAGCTTTAAGGACTTCAGAAAGTGGAGAAACTAATTTTATTTGATCTACCAAAGGCGAAACCACTGTCGGGCCAGTAGCTAGAACTATGGCGCTATAAACTCCAGCCACCGGCCAGGATAGCCCAGCTAACCAGTGAGCAATAAAAATTCCTGATGATAATGAAATAAATAATCTTATTAATGAAATTTTTAAAACAGTATTTCTTATACTCCCCTCAGGCAGCTTCAAATTTAACCCCCCTTCAAATAAAACCAAACAAACTAAAAGTCCAACTATGGTTTCAAGGCCCTGACCAAGATCTAGTGGCTCAACAAGTCCTAAACCTGAACGCCCAATGAATAGTCCAGAAAGCAATAAAATGACGACACTTGGAAATCCAGAGATAGATGAGATAAGACGTGCGCAAGCGCCTGCGAACACTGTTATACCCCATAGTAAGCCAAGCCTTTCAGGCGTCATATAAGTTTCTTTTAATAAAAAATATTAATTAGTTTGATTAAATCAATAATCTCATTTCAAGTCCACTATATAAAATACTTATTAATTAAATCTAATTTAAAACTTGTTTAAGTTGAATTTTTTAACTTAATTAAGAATAAAATTACTTCAAGAACTTTAACTTTACATTGAGGAAGATTTGCTAATCAAAGTAAATACAATCAAAATTATTCCTATTCCTATTGTTGCCATTCTTCCGTTCCAAATTTCTGCTTGAGGAGTAAAACCTCTTTTCCATAAATTTAGCTCTTGCTTATCAACAATAGTTTTTGTTTCGTTGACCTCAATTTTAGATTTTTTTTTCATTGATATTAGAAAGGAGGTTTTTTTGCATAAAGGGTGTTGGCTTTATCAATAGGAAGTCTTCCAGAAATCCCTAATTTTAGTGAACTTTCATGTGAGCTGAACTTTAGTCTAAATAATGCCGCCGCTCCAATCATCGCCGCATTATCAGTACAAAGGTTAATGGGTGCTAAATGAACTTTAATAGATTTTTTACATGCTTCTCTAATCATCATTTTTCTTAACGTATCGTTGGCTGCTACTCCCCCAACAACGACAATATTATCTAAACCATTATCAATTGCACAACTTATTGTTCTTTCCACCAAAACCTCAGCAACAACCCTCTCAAAACTTGCTGCAATATCTGGGATAGGTATTTTATCTCCATCTAAATTTATTTTTTCAACCAATCTTAATACCGCTGTTTTTAATCCACTAAAAGAGAAATCATATTTCAAAAAACCACCTTCTTTATTAGAAATTTTGCATTTAGGTAAATTAAATTTTGTTGGATTACCTTTTTTAGCAATTTTTGCAATTGCAGGGCCTCCAGGGTAACTTAACCCCAATAACCTACCTACTTTATCAAAAGCTTCTCCGGCGGCATCATCATAACTTCTTCCAAGTCTTTGCATTGCTCTTCTCTCACCAACTTTAATCAATTCAGTATGCCCACCACTAACAAGTAAAGTTAAGAAGGGAGGTTTAGGATATTTTTTTTTAAATAATATTGATGAAAGATGTCCCTCTAAATGATGTATACCTAGGAAGGGTTTTGAGTACAAAGTACAAAGTGATCTGGCAGTAATAGAGCCAACTCTTAAACAGCCTACTAATCCTGGAGTAACCGTAGATGCGATAACATCAATATCCTCAATATTTATCTTCGCTTGTTGTAGGGCTTGTTCAAGGACAAAAGGAATTAATTCTAAATGTTTCCTCGCAGCAAGTTCAGGCACTACACCACCCCACTTTGAATGATCTTTAATTTGTGAAGCAACAATATTTGAATGTATTTTATAAATATCATCACTATTAGAAACAATGGAGACAGACGTCTCATCACAACTTGTTTCAATAGCTAGTACTTTGAGCATATTTGATTCGATATTGTTCTATTTTAATAATAATTTCTTATTTAAAACACCAAAAGGAATTAAAGATTGCAACCTATGAAATTCTTTTTTTCAATCATAACTTCGGTTTTTCTCTTTCTTGGAATAACCCCACTTGCTTTTGCGGCTAATGGTCCTGCACTAAATGCAGATAGAGCAAGTACAGAATTCACAGCTTCCGCTCTATCAAAATGTTCAGAAAATCCTAAATTTATTGAAAGAGCTAGTTCTGCTACAAGCCAAAAAGATATCGCGAGATTCGAAAGATATGGCAAAGCGGCTTGTGGTGATGACGGATTACCTCATTTAATTATAGGACCACCTCTTGAACCATGGGGAGCATTATTAAATAGAGGGCACGAAGGAGACTTACTTATCCCTGGAGTATTATTTATTTACATCGCAGGAATTATAGGATGGTCGGGGAGAGAGTATTTGATTGAATCCAAAAAGACAAAGAACCCAGCAGACCTTGAAATTATTATTGATCTAGATTTGGCAAGGAAATGTCTTATCAAGGGTGCTCAATGGCCTTTATTAGCCAATAAGCAAGGAAGAAATGGAGATTTAAGAGAGAAAGATAATAATATTACACTCAATGGCCCTAGATAAAAAAAACTTGCAAAACAAACCTTAAATCAAATGTTCAAAATCTTAAACACAAAATTTATCAGATCAGCCCCTGTAGTTGCTGCAGTGTGGTTAAGCCTCACCGCTGGTATCATCATTGAATTTAATAGATTTTTTCCTGATTTATTATTTCATCCAATGAGCTGAGATTTAAAGATAGTTTTAAGACTTAATTATCTTAAGAACTCTATTTACTGTCTCATCCACATCGTGATTTGTTAATACAAAATCAAATTTATTTGAGGAGGCTATCTCGTAGTTAGCTCTATTAAGTCTTTTATTTATTGCTTCCTCTTTTTCAGTCCCTCTTTTTCTTATCCTTTTTTCTAATTCCTCTTTACTTGGAGGCAGAAGAAATATTGATAAAGCTTCTGGGAACTTATCTTTAATTTGTTTTGCGCCTTCAATCTCAATCTCGAGTAAAACAATAAATCCCTTTTCAATCTTTTCATTCACAGTAGCTAAAGGAGTTCCATAATAATTACCAGCAAATTGGGCCCATTCAAGGAATTCTTTGTTATCTATCATATCTTTAAAACTTTCATCAGTAAGAAAATAATAATTCTCACCATCTTTCTCACCTTTTCTGGGTTTTCTTGTTGTTGCAGAGATAGAAAGCCAAATATCAGAGTTATTATCTAATATTTCTTTTACAACAGTACCTTTGCCAACTCCACTAGGGCCTGTAATAATTATTAGCTTTTTAAAATTTTTCATATTAAAAATTTTTTACAGTAAGATAGAAAATGGTGAATAATTACAAGTAATAATGCAAAAGGGAGTGCCCCAGATAATGGATGTTACATCTATTAAATCTGTATTGCATGATTTATCAAAAGAAGTTTTACCATCAAGGTTTGAAAGCGCTCAACAACCTGAAACTAATATAATTCAATTCTGTTTAAGAGGAATAAATAGCCAAACTTGGATAGAAGTATCATGGGATAGTGATTCTGCCCGAATTTTAAAAATTAATAGGCCCAAAAAAATTGGAACAGATAGCACTCTATCCAAGCAATTAAGGTTTGGATTGAAATATATGGCTTTGACCACGATAGAACAAGATAAATTTGAAAGGGTTATTAAATTTGGATTTGCAAAAAAGCCTGGAGATGAAATAGGTAAATACTTAATTTTTGAATTAATGGGTAAACATAGTAATATTTTTTACTTAGATAAATATCAAAAAATAATTGCAGTTGGCAAACAAATAAACTCTAATCAATCTAGCTTTCGTGCAATTTCTACTGGCTCTATCTATTCAGAGCCTCCCAAGAATATTAAGAAAGAACCTACTCAAAATGAAACTTATGATTCATGGAAAGAGTCAATTTCATCAGTTCCTGAATCACTTAAATACTGCCTAATTAATACTTATCAAGGTGTAAGTCCAATATTAACGAAGCAGCTCGAGTTTTTTAGTAATGTTAATAGTACAGAAATAATGAATAAAAGTATTGATCTTATTAGTGAAGCCAACTTAAAAGAAATTTATAAAAGTTGGAAAATATGGATTGACAGGTTTAACAATAATAACTTTAATTTTACAATTTTTGACAATTTTTTTTATTCAGTTTGGTTTTTAAAGAATGAAATAAAAAATACAAACAATATTGATGAAATTAAAGGATTAGAAAATTATTATAGTTATTATTTAAAACAAAGAAAAATTTCAGCTTTAATTTCTTCCAATAAATTTATTTTGATTAAAGGATTTTCATTTTTTAAAGAATTCAGGTTATCTAATAGAGCACTAAATTCTTCTAATCTATCAAGTTTATTTTTATAAATATCAATTCTTTCTTTAATTAAATTTTGTGCTCTTTTTAGTTTT